>CALCJV010000011.1 GCA_937967405.1 uncultured Chloroflexales bacterium
CTGAATGGCTTACCGCAGCCCTACCACCCAGTCTTCAATGCGCCCAACTTTGAGCGGGCGAGCATTGATCGGTTTTTCTTGTGCATTGAGTCGAACGACCCGCAATTTGATCTATCTGCAACGCGGAAGTTTCTGGAAGAGCTTCATCCGGTGCAGGTCTCAGAAGTGGAGCAGTGATGAACGGACAACTAGCTAAACTCTCCGGTGCGTTGCGGCTGATCGGGGTTGTGCTAGGGGTGCTGATGCTGAGCGGGTGTGGTGAGATTTTCGCCTTCCGCCAGTGGATGTACAACCAGCCCAAAGCTCGCACATATCGTGAATCGGAGTTTTTCGCGGATCGGCGCAGTGCCCGTAATCCGGTTGAGGGCACTGTTGCTCACGGCACAGCCCAGACGAATGAGTTTTTCTACACGGGCTTGGTCAATGGGCAAGAGGTGGATGCGTTGCCGTTCCCGCTGACAGCGGCCGTGCTGAGTCGCGGTGAGCAGCAATACAACGTGTATTGTGCGCCGTGTCACGGGCTGACGGGCTATGGCAATGGCGTGGTTGCGCGGCGTGGGGTTACCCCACCCTCGAACTACCATTCGGATTATCTGCGCCAAAAGCCCCTGAGCCACTACTATAATGTGATGACCAACGGCTATCGCAATATGTGGTCATATGAGCAGAAGCTCACGCCCGAAGATCGCTGGGCAGTGGCGGCATACATTCGTGCGCTGCAACTGAGCCAGAACGCATCGCTGGAGGATGTGCCGCCGGATCAGTTGAACCAGCTACAGGGGATGCAACCATGAGTGCAACATCATCATTATTGATTGAAACGCCGCCGCGCCCAGAGTCAGAACTGCCTGCGCTGTTTGCGAAAGTCCAGACGTATGGCATGATTGCGGCGGGCTTGGGCTTCGTCCTGCTGCTGGTGACGGGCTTCCTGACCAGCTGGACTGAGCTGTGGCGCGGTTACTTGATCGCCTACTTCTTCTGGTTTGGGCTGAGTATGGGTTCGTTGGGGATCGTCTTCCTGTATCACTTGGCGGGCGGACGCTGGGGCTTCATTGTGCGCCGCCCAATGGAAGCGGGGGCCGTGGCATTGGTGGCCATGCTGGTTATGTTCCTGCCCATCGTGGGGCTTGTGCTGAGCAGCAACCCGGCCGTGTATGTGTGGCTCGATCCGGCCAAAATTGCCAGTGATCCAATCATCGCCGCCAAAGGCTGGTATCTGAATCCAAGCGCGTGGTCTGTGCGGGCGTTGGTTGCGCTCGTTGTGTTTAGCGGCTTGGCTTTCATCATGCGCCAGTCCTCGCTCCAGCAGGATACGGCTCCTGATGGGGACTTCTCGCTGGCAAGCCGGATGCGCCAACTGAGTGGCTTGGGTGTGTTATTCTATGTGGTGCTGATGACAATGATTGCGGTAGATTGGGCGATGTCCATCGAGCCGCATTGGTTCTCGGCGATCTACGGCGTGCTGTTTATTGTGGGGCAGGGGCTGTCAATCTTTGCCTTCATCATCGTGATGGTCTCGGTGCTGGTGCGCTATCGGCCCTTCGCCGCAATCATCAACAAAGATCGGCTCGACGAGTACGGCAAGCTGATGCTGGCGTTTGTGGTGCTGTGGGCGTATGTCAACTATGGGCAGTACATTATCATTTGGTCAGGCAACATTCACGAATTCACGCCGTGGTACCTCAATCGCTTGGGCGCAGGCTGGCTGGGGCTGTCGGTATTCCTGATGCTGTTCCACTTCGCGGTGCCGTTTGCGCTGTTGCTCTCACGCCTGCTCAAGCGCAACTTGCGCCTGCTCACACTGGTCGCTGGGTGGATTTTGTTTGTGCGTCTGCTCGAAATCTTCTGGCTCATCGCACCCGATTACGTGAATTCGTTTGAGAGTCCGTGGATCGCGTTGGTGATAACCTACATCGCCGCGCATATTCTGCTTGGCGGGGTCTGGTTTATGGCTTTCGGGTGGCTGCTCCAACGTCAGCCCGTGCTCCCCGTTAATGATCTGCGGAATGACCCACGTGCAATGAAAGGACAGGTAGCCCATGCTTAACCCTACTCCCGATATGAATGATGCCTCGCGGGTAACGTGGCGGAGTTTCTTGCCCGTGTGGTCGGTTGTCACCGCGATCTTTACGCTGTATCTGCTGATTGCCTTGCTGGCTGGGCGGCTGCCGCCAACTCCTAACTTAGCGACTCCGTATACGACGGATCAGTGGCAGCAGATTCGTGCGGAACAGACGGAACAGCTGCGGAGCTATGGTTGGGTAGATCAGGAAGCGGGGATCGTGCATATTCCAATTGATCGTGCTAAAGAGCAGCTGTTAGAGCAGGGCTTGCCGGTTCAAACAGGCGGCAACTGATCCCAAATACGCCCGGGTTGCGGGTGCGCGGACGCGAGACCACATCGCAACAGGTGATGTGGTCTTTTGCTATAATCTATGGTGTAGCGTAGCGGCGTAGGGAACGATGGCCAAATCTAGCGCACGACATCCTTTATTAATTGGTAATATAAGGGTATAATAAACAGCATGAAACATCGAGCTCTGAAACACCATTCCCGTAGCTACTGTGGTTAACAGAACGCAACATCCGGTAATTCGATGCACCGCAGAGCGGTATAACATGCTGTTCAGCCGAGCTTGCTGATGGCACAGGAACTCCCGCACATGCAGGTTAATGCACTGCTCCAAAACCGATACCGTGTCCTGCGTCCAGTGGGGCGTGGCGGAATGGGGACGGTCTATGAGGCCATTGATATGCGCCTCAATTCTACGGTTGCGCTCAAAGAAACCCTGCATACCGACCCAATCTCGCGCCGGGCTTTTGAGCGTGAGGCGCAATTGCTCGCTCGCTTGCGTCACCCTGCACTACCGAAAGTGATTGACCACTTCTCCGAGCATGATCGCCAGTTTCTGGTGATGGAGTTTATTGCTGGTGATGATCTGGCCACGTTGATGGAGAAGCGCGGGGGCCGCTTCCCACCAGAGGAGATTCTGCGCTGGATGTTGCGCTGGGGCGATCAACTCCTAGATGCGCTGGACTATCTGCACAAGCAGAACCCGCCGGTCTATCACCGCGATATTAAGCCCCAGAATTTGAAGCTCTCGCCGCGAGGTGATATTATCCTGCTCGATTTTGGGCTGGCGAAAGGGGGCATCACGGGCATGGCCACCCTGCCGGGCCAGCCGGGTGCGCTTGGCTTTACCCCGAACTACTCGCCGCTCGAGCAGATTCGGGGTGCAGAACCAGACCCGCGGAGCGATCTCTACTCCTTGGCCGCGACGCTCTACCATATGGCGACGGGCACTCGTCCGGTGGATGCCCTGACGCGAGCGGCTGCGCTCCTGAATGAGCAGCCAGATCCACTCTTGCCTGCCAATTATTACAATGCCTATATCTCGCAAGAGATCGCCGCGCTGCTGCATCAAGCACTCTCGCCGAATGTGGATGATCGCCCGCCCTCCGCAGCGGCGATGCGCCGTGCGCTGTATGAGGCTCGCCGAGCACAAGGGATTTCGACGGGTCCGCTCAATGCAAGTGACTTGCCGCCCGCGCCGCAGACGCAGGTGGTTGCGTCCACAGCAGGGGCGAACATGGTTTCCCGCCGCGCCAAGACGGATTCGTTGACGAATCACCCCATTGCTGCGCCGCCTACGGGCTATCTGTCCGAGAGTGCCGCGAGTGCACCGCCCACTCAGGCCGCTGCTGCTCTCGCTGCTCCCGCTGCCCTCGCTGCCCTCGCTGCGCCAATCGAGCTACCGGGCACACTGGTGCGGACGATCTCAACCGGTAGCCCAGTGTTAAGCATGGCTCTCTCGCCAGATGGTCGGATTCTGGTGACGGGCAACGATCAAGGCGAGTTGAAGTTCTGGTTGTTTGCCAATGGCTCCTTAATCCATACGCTGAAAGCGCACCAAGATAAGATTCTGCGTTTGGCGTATTTGCCCTCTGGTGGTTTGTTGATGAGTGGCAGCGAGGACAAAACGGCCCGCCTGTGGCTGGCAGAGCCGCAGCACGCCGAAGTGACGGAGCTGTATCAGGTATTGCCCGGCTACCCCGTTGAGGCCCTCGCAATTAGTGCCAATGGGCAACGCCTTGCAGTGGGGGGCTGGAGTGATATGGTTACGCTATACCGCTTCCTTGATGAACGCCTCGATCTGGAGCATGAAATCTACACTGGGATTATGCACTGCCTCGCATTCAATGCTGACGGCCGCCTGCTTGCGGGCGGGGGCTACGAGACGACAGTGGGGCTGTGGGATGTGGAACAGGCCAATCAGATCAATACCTTGCGTGGGCACTCGAATGTGGTGCAGGCGGTTGCCTTCAGCCCGCAGGGCGATGTGCTTGCATCGGGGGGCGGGGATCGGGATGTGCTGATCTGGCAGGTGAGCGATGGGCGGATGGTGGATCGTTTGCAAGGGCATCGCAATGTGATCCGTGCGCTGGTGTTCAGTGCCGATGGTGCTCTCCTTGCGTCGGCCAGTGAAGACCGCACGGTACGAGTGTGGCGCATACGCGATACGAGCCTGTTGCATACACTCGATGGGCATACTGATGGCGTGACCAGTGTGGTCTTTACCCCCGATCAACACTACCTCATTACAGGCAGCCGCGATACCAAATTCCGCATCTGGAAAGTGTGATGTGGAGCGGGAGGTGGGTTGTAGGGATCAGGTGTTAGCTGTCAGGGGCAGAGGCACGTTGGCACAACGCCCAGCGTGTCCTCTGCCCCTCTCGACACCTAACACCGAATGCTTAGCGGAAGCTCGGCAGCGGACCGGGAGTGACATCCTGATACGAATTGAGGACGCGGATGTAGTTGGCCCGCTCCAGCCCGGAACTATCCCCAAGCGCACGCTGGCTCATGCTGCCCTGCATCTGGCGGATGGACTCATACTCATACGTCTCCATCCATGTCTTCATATCGTGGAGCACCGTTGCCAGATATTCAGGGCCATTGCGGAGCAGAGCGGAGGCCAGCATGGCCACCGATGCCCCCGCCATCATAGCTTTCAGCACATCCTGCGCGGTGTGCACCCCGCTGGTCAGGGCGAAGTCTACGGGCACATGCCCGTAGAGCAGGGCAATCCAGCGCAGCGGCAGGCGCAATTCGTCGGAGGTGCTGAGGCGCAGATTGGGCACGACCTCAAGGCTTTCGAGATTGAAGTCGGGCTGGTAAAAGCGGTTGAACAGCACCAAGCCGGCTGCGCCCGCCGCTGCGAGCCGCTGCGTGAAGTGCGGTAAGGCGGTGAAGAATGGGCTAAGCTTGACCGCAACGGGGATGCTCACGCTCCTGCTTACGTCACGAACGAGGTTGACATAATTGTCCTCTAGCTCGCTGCTGGTAATGCTCGGATCGGTAGGGATGTAGTAGATGTTTAGCTCCAGTGCATCTGCGCCCGCCTCCTGTATCTGCTTGGCGTAGCCAATCCAGCCGCCCGACGAAACCCCGTTCAGGCTGCCGATGATGGGGATGCTGACCGCCTGCTTGAGCTGGTAGATGTGTTCGAGGTAGGCTTCGGGGCCAATGCTATAGCGGCCCAGATCGGGCAGGTAGGAGAGCGACTCGGCGAAGCTCTCCGTGCCTTTGCTCAGGTAGTAATCGAGTTCGAGGTGATCGTGGATGATCTGCTCCTCGAACAGCGAGTACACAACGACCGCCGCCGCTCCAGCCGCCTCAAGGCGTTGCACGCCAGTGATGCGCTCCGAGAGCGGTGAGGCGGAGGCCACTAACGGGTTCTTCAGTTCCAAGCCGAGATAGGTCGTATTCAGGTTCATGCCGATTGCTCCTGCTGCGCCGCAACCCCATTGGTGGGCTTGGCATATTCGGATTCATACATGCTGAGCAGCTGCTGATAGTGGTTCCACTGGCGTTGCACGTCCTGCTTGGCATACGTCATCAATAGCTCTGCACGGGCTTCGTCGCTCTGGGCCAGCATGCGGTAGCGGGTCTCGTTGTAGGCATACTTTTCGAGCGGCAGGTCGGGCTTCTTCGAATCGATGATAAGCGGGTTCTTGCCTGCGTCAATCAAATCGGGATTGAAGCGATACAGCACCCACGCGCCGGATTGCACCGCGAGCTTCTGCTGCTCTAGGCCTTTACGCATATTGATGCCGTGCGCGATGCAGTGGCTATAGGCAATCACCAGCGCAGGGCCATCGTAGGCTTCGGCTTCACGCAGCGCAGTGAGCGTCTGCACGTCGTTGTAGCCCATCGCCACCCGCGCTACATACACGTTGCCATAGGATATGGCGAGTAGCCCCAAATCTTTGCGGGGGCGGCTCTTGCCGTTCGCGGCGAATTTGGCGACGGCGGCTCGCGGCGTGGCTTTCGAGGCTTGCCCGCCGGTGTTGGAGTAGACTTCGGTATCGAGCACGAGGATGTTTACATTGCGCCCCGATGCGAGGACGTGATCTACGCCGCCGTAGCCAATGTCGTAGGCCCAGCCATCGCCGCCAATGATCCAGACACTCTTCTTGACAAGGGCATCCGCGAGGCTGAGCAAGTCGCGTGCTCGTGGCTCATCCACAGCAGCGAGGCGTTGCTTGAGCAGGGCCACCCGCTCGCGCTGTGCAGCGATGCCCGCTTCGTCGTGCTGTTCGGCTTCGAGAAGCGCGGTGACGAGTGCGTCACCGAGTGTGGCGGCGTAGTGCTGCACCAGCTCGCGGGCGTACTCCTGTTGCTTGTCGAGGGTTAGGCGCATGCCCAAACCGAACTCGGCATTGTCCTCAAACAGCGAATTCGACCATGCCGGCCCGCGCCCATCGGGATTAGTGGTGTAGGGGGTGGTGGGCAAGTTGCCACTGTAGATCGAGGAGCAGCCGGTGGCATTGGCAATGATCGAGCGATCCCCAAACAGCTGGGAGACGAGCTTGATATACGGGGTTTCGCCACAGCCCGCACACGCCCCCGAAAACTCAAAGAGCGGCTGGAGCAGTTGCGAGTTCTTGATGCTGTTGAACGGAAACGCAGTGCGGTCGGCTTCGGGTAGGCGGAGGAAGAACTCCCAATTGCGGTTCTCGCGCTCGCGGATCGGTGGCTGGTCTACCATGTTGATCGCCTTGCGTCCAGCTTGGCTCTTGTCCTTCGCCGGACAGATTTCGACACACAGGGCGCAGCCGGTGCAGTCTTCGGGCGAGACTTGGATCGTGTAGGCCGCGTTGGGGAATTCTTTGAAGCGGGCTTTGGTATGCCGGAACGTCTCGGGTGCATCGGCCAGCAAGGCGGGGTCGTACACCTTCGTGCGGATCACGGCATGCGGGCAGACATAGGCACACTTGCCACACTGGATGCACAGGTCTGGCTCCCACGCCGGAATCTCTAGCGCAATGTTGCGCTTCTCCCATTGCGTGGTTCCGGTTGGGAAGGTGCCATCAATGGGTAGGGCACTGACGGGGATCATGTCGCCGTCGCCACTGATCATCATCCCCAACACGTCGCGTACAAAGGCGGGTGCGGCGGCAGGTACGGCCGCCCGACGGCTGATGTTGCTATCCACAGTGCCTGGAACCGTGACCTGCTGCAAATTAGCGAGGGTCTGGTCTACGGCATCGAAGTTGCGCTGTACCACCACTTCCCCACGATTGCCATAGGTTTTGCGGATCGCTTTCTTGATCTGCTCAATCGCCTGATCTTGAGGAAGTACGCCACTGATTGCGAAGAAGCAGGTTTGCATAATGGTGTTGATCCGGCCGCCCATGCCCGTATTCTTGGCGACTTCGTAGGCATCAATCACGTAGAACCGCAGCTGCTTGGCGATGATGGTCTCCTGCACCTCACGCGGCAGTTCAGCCCACACCTGATCGGCGGGGTAGATGCTGTTGAGTAGGAACACTGCCCCCTGATCGGCATACTTGAGCACATCGTAGCGTTCGAGGAAGGAGAACTGATGGCAGGCGACGAAGTTGGCCCGGCTGATCAGGTAGTGGGCACTGAAGGGGGTGGGCCCAAACCGCAGGTGCGAGATTGTGACTGAGCCAGATTTCTTCGAGTCGTAGACGAAGTAGCCTTGCGCGTAGTTGTCAGTTTCTTCGCCGATGATCTTGATCGAGTTCTTGTTCGCTCCCACCGTGCCATCTGCGCCTAGCCCCCAGAAGATGCAGCGCACCGTATCGGCATGCTCAATCGAGAAGGTCGGATCATAGGCGAGGCTGGTATGGGTGACATCATCGTTGATCCCGACGGTGAAGTGGTTTTTGGGCTGGGGCTGGGCAAGCTCATCGTAGATCGCCTTGGCCATTGCGGGGGTGAAGTCTTTCGAGGATAGCCCGTAGCGTCCGCCGATGATGCGCGGCATCTGGGTGAAGGGGGCAGTGCCCTGCGCTAGCCCTTCGGCAATTGCAAGAGTGACATCGAGGTAGAGCGGCTCGCCTGCGCTGCCCGGCTCCTTCGTGCGATCTAGTACGGCAATGCGCTTGACGCTGGCGGGCAAGGCGGCTACACACGCCGCCAGATCGAAGGGGCGGTAGAGCCGCACAGTCAGAACCCCGACTTTGGCGGTGGCATCGTGCTGGTTCAGGTAGGCGGCGGTTTCGCGCACGGTATCGGCCGCTGATCCCATCACCACAATGACGCGCTCGGCATCCGCTGCGCCTGCATACTCAAACAAGTGGTAGCTGCGTCCAGTCAGGTTGGCGAACTTGTCCATCGTGGCCTGCACGAGCCGCGGGCAATCATTGTAGAGCGGGTTGACCGTCTCGCGCCCTTGAAAGTAGGTGTCTGGGTTTTGGGCCGTGCCCCGTAGGATCGGTTTGTCGGGGGTGAGCGCACGGGCCCGATGCTGTTGGATCCATTCATCATCAATCATGGCGCGTAGGTCAGCATCATCAAGCTGCTCGATTTTGGCGATTTCGTGGGAGACACGAAAGCCATCGAAGAAATGGAGAAACGGCACGCGGCTCTGCAAGGTGGCGGCGTGGGCAATGAGGGCGATGTCCTGCGCTTCTTGCACATTGTTGGAGGCGAGAATGGCAAAGCCAGTGGATCGTACCGCCATCACATCCGAGTGATCGCCAAAGATGGATAGCCCCTGTGCGGCGAGTGAACGCGCCGCGACGTGCAGTACGGTGGGGGTCAGCTCACCAGCGATCTTGTACATATTGGGGATCATTAACAGCAAGCCCTGCGAGGCGGTAAAGGTAGTCGTCAGTGCGCCGGTTTGCATGGCACCGTGAATGGCTCCTGCGGCTCCGCCTTCCGATTGCATCTCAACAACGAGGGGAATGGTCCCCCAGAGATTGGGGCGTTCCTGCGCTGACCACGCATCAGCCATTTCACCCATGCTGGTGGAAGGGGTGATGGGGTAAATCGCAATCACCTCACTCAGCGCGTGAGCAATCCGTGCGGTGGCTTCATTGCCGTCAATCGTTACGTTCTTTCGAGTCATAGCATCCTCCGTTGCTCTTACACAGTCTGTTCTCAGTATAGGGCAAGAGTGCCAAAGATAAGCAGCAGAAATCGCTACCCATAGTTGTATCCTCGCAACCGAGTTGAGGCACATCAAGGTGTGGCGAGTAGAGATTGGGGGCATGGGCAGTAGCACGAGCATTTGACGAAATAGCGATTCTTTCGTAGAATGAAAATCAAGAGATTTGGATATGCAAATGCGTTATCTGCACGATTATCTGAACATCGTTTAATTGGCCGTAACTGATACGCATTTGTGCTGCCTGCGCCGACTATACTAAGGGTAAGACTAGTCGGGCGTGTGTATGGGTTCCGCTTCGTTCTGCTGCTGCCGCACCGTTCCGCCACTAGTTGTGAAGATCATCCGAAGTATATGGTAGAGGAGCGTAGGCATGCACAAGATATCCGCCCAACCCACCGCAACGCTGCGGCAGCTTGAAAATTGGCTTCCGTTGGCCCAGAGTGAAAACCACACGCAGCAGTGGGGCTATGAATCACACGCACTTGAACAACTCGTCGTGCAGGCATTACCAAATCTGCACCATGCACAGACACTCCAGCAAGCACGCTTTGTGCTATGGTGGTATCATTGGCATACGAGTGTAAGTTTGAACAAGAAAGAGTAAAGGTATGACAGAACAACGTAAAGGTGGCTTAAAGCGCAGTTCATGGCTGACCTTCCGGCGGCGGCTGATCTTGGTGCGCCGCTTGCTGGTCGGTCCGGCAACAAGCTCAGAGTTGATCGAGGCCGTGACGCTTGAGTTACGGGATCAGGGCTATCCGGGCGATGCGATTAGTGCGCTGAAGCACGATCTCGATTCGCTCAAGAGTGAGTACAATTGCCAGATTCGGTTCCAACGTCGCGCTAATAAATATTACCTCTCCGATCTCGGTGAGTTGGCTCTGCTGGATATGCCCGATGAGTGTATGGAAGCCTTGGCTTTTCTTGATGCGAGCTTCCCGCCTGGTACGCTGGTTCCTGAACATGCGAATGTGCGGGCCCTGTTGGATCGGATTCTGATGCTGTTGCCGCCCTACCGCCAGCGTGAGCACCGAGCCCATCGTGGGACGATTACGCTTCAGATGGCCCCCGGTGTGCCTGGGGCGGTCAATCCAAAGGTGTTTGGGGTGGTGAAGCGTGCCATCGAACGCCGTCAAGAGTTGGCGTTTGATTATCGCAGCAATTCGCCGGATATGGCACTGGTGCAGCACCGCGTTGCACCGTATGCGATCTTCTTCAGTCCCGAAGGGCATGCGTATCTGGATGCGACCCCCATGGAAGTTATCCCGCCAGATACCACGCCGCTTCGGCATGCGGTGTACTATCGGCTAGATCGCATGGTTGAGGGTAGCCCGCGTATTCTCTCGACGATGCTGCCGCCGGAGCGGGTACGTCCGCATGTCTACAAGCTGCGCTACACGCTTGCGCCGGAGGTGGCGCGGCGGCGCGATGTGGCTACCTTCTTCCCTGAAACGACGATCAACTATCAAGATGATGGCAGTGCCATTGTGACTGCCAACGTGACCAACCTCTGGCAAGCCCGGCAAATCTTGCTGCGCTACGGTGATGCGTGTGTAGTGGAAGAGCCACAGGAGTTGGTGGACATGTTCCACGACACGGCAGAGGGCTTGGCAGAGGCGTATCTCGGCTATCAGAAGCCCGCTCCAAGCCGCCGCTAAGTCGAGCAAGGGGGTGCCTCGGCGACTACAGCTGCAATAGTCCATATGGATCAGTTAGTCAGTCGGGGAACAGCATACAGGGCGCGGTTATCCGGGATGGACGGAGCCGCGCCCGATTGTCTATGGTGGTGGTAGAGGCCCTCCGCTGGGGTGGTCGCCATTGGGATGCCCATTGGTGTAGGTTGGGGTGGGGCGCGTAGGGGCTTCGTGGGCCTGTGAATACCACCGATAGGTGGGGTAGGCAAAGCTGATGTCGGGGTGGTGGGCGAATTCGCGCAGGATTGATTCCCAGATCAGGTGTTCGGTGGAGCGGCGACGGCGCGTGGGCACAAGATAGCGCAGCGTCAGCACGATGCCATAGCCCGCATCCACCCGTGTGTATACTGTCGGGGTGAGCTTGGCATAGTGGATGAAGTAGCCACTGCTACAGTGCTCAATCTGCTCGCGGGCTTCGGCGCAAAACGCCTGCGTGTGCTCCTCAATGATCTGCTGCAAGAGCTGCTTGGCGTGTTCCCAATTACTATCATACGTTATGATCACTGGCGTTTCATTCCAAATAAAGTCAAAGCTCTCGCTATAGTTGGCTTGGGGCACGCTGAAGATACGCCCATTCGGAATGTGGATCACCCGTCCGGTACTCTGGTCGGCTGCAACCCAATTGCCAATTTCGAGCACCGTGAATTGGAACAGGCGCAAATCTACCACGTCGCCACGCACTTCGCCCAATTCGATGCGTTGCCCGACTTTGAAGGGCTTGCGCCACACGATGTAAAGCCATGCGGCGGCATCCACCAGAATGTCGCGCAGGGCGATGGCCACGCCTGCTGATATGAGCGCAAGGAAGGTGAGTAGCTCGCTAGGGTGGCTAAACCAGATGCGGGCAATCGTTAATACGCCAATCACGCCTGCAATCATCCCGGCGCGGCGGCGCACAATGTAGCGGCGTTCGCCATCGTGCATGAGATGCTCGGTGAGCCAGAGCGTGATCGCCCGTGTGAGCCACAGCAGCAACAGCGCGATCAGGGTAGTGATCACGCGCATTTCGAAGGTTTCAACATCGTAGGTGAATTGCTCTGGCATTCGATGATCCTTTTGGTACGGCTGATCGCCATGTGGCTTGCGTGCCATCCTACGGCTCCATGATAGCGCAGCTGAGCCGATTTGGCCCAGCTGTCAGGAGCTGCTGGCAGGGTGGCGCGGAACCCGAACGATACGCCGACCCACAGCGGTTGGGGACAGGCAGCTGCCCGCTAGCGGGGCCGGATCAGTCCTTGCGCTTCGAGGAACTCGCGGGCTACAGCGGCCGGGTTGCGTTTCTTGCCGCTCACTTCGTTGTTCAGGCGTTGCATGGTGGCATTATCCAGCAGCGGTGCAAGCCGATTCAGGGTGGGGGCGATTTGGGGATGGGCCGCGAGCACATCAGCCCGAACCACCGGTGCGACTTGGTAGGGGGGAAACAGTTGCCGATCATCTTCTAGGAGCACGAGATCAAATACGGCAATCTCGCCATCTGTGCCAAATGCCACCGTGATGTCGCCCGCACCTTCTGCTAGAGCTTCGTAGCGTTGATCGGGGGCAACTGGCTTGAACTCACGCAGAGTGAAATCGCCATAGACGGCCCGTAGCCCCGGCAGCCCGTCTGCACGCTCCTGAAACTCAGGCGGGCCAATCATCACGAGCTGGTCGGCTTTGGCGACCATATCCGAGATGGTGACAATGCCAAGTTCAGCCGCCCGTTCGCGTGTCATGGCAAGAGCTTGGGTATTGTTCATCGGTGCAGGATCAAGCCAGATCAGGTTGAACTGCTCGGCATAGCCTGCACGCACCAATTCGTAGACCTGTGAAGGGTCATCGCTGATCGGCAGGCGCAGCACATTGAGCAAGCCCGTGCCGGTGTATTCGGGGTACAGATCTACATCGTTGCTGAGGAGCGCAAGCTGGACAATATCGGTGCTCCCCATATTGAGCATGCGCTTAACCGGCAAGCCTGCATCTTCGAGTACGAGTGCGTACATCTCTCCCAGAATATACTGTTCAGTGAAATCTTTGGAGCCAATCCGGATCGGGGTCTCTGCGCTCGTTGGGCTGCTCGTTGCCATTGGGGCTTGTTGGGCTGGTCCACACGCCGTTATCATCAGTACTACTGCTACCAACGCCCCGCCAATTACCCATCGCATGGTTGTGTTCCCTATGTGTTTAAGAGCATCCGCAATGCATGCGTTGCTCGTGCTGCTACGAACGAACCGATACTAGTATACACCCAAAAAGGTTCACGCTAAAGCGTAAACAGCGTGGTGGGGTTAATCTCGCGTTCATCTGAATCTGGTATGGTAGCTAGGAAATGGAAACACGTCCTGAAGCGATCTTTGGAGCTGGAAAAGGAGCCAATACCTCATGCACCGATTGCACCGACTGATGACAAGCCTACCGGCACTACTCGTACTATTGCTAAGTATGCTGCCTTTGCTAGGCTGTAGCCGTGCGGGGCAGTGGGCCGATGCGTCTGATCGGGCGGCTCCGGCCCCAATTGCTGCAAATGGCATGCAGCTTGGCTTGGAGGAACAGTTCACCGGTTTAGAGCGACCGGTGTTTGTCACTCACGCGGGCGATGGGAGCGGGCGCATCTTTATTGTTGAGCAACGTGGGCAGATTCGGGTAGTGCAGGATGGGCAACTCCTGCCTGCGCCGCTGCTCGATATTGCGGCTATGCGGGTGAGTTGCTGCGGCGAACGCGGCTTGCTGAGCGTGGCGTTTCCGCCAGACTTTGCCCGCAAGCAGTATTTCTATGTCAACTTTACCGATAAGCAGGGCGCAACTGTTGTGGCCCGCTATGCGCTTGCCAGCGATACACCGAATGCGGCCGATCCCGCGAGCGAGCAGATCATCCTGCGGATCGAACAGCCGTTCCCCAACCACAACGGCGGGCAGCTCCACTTTGGGCCAGATGGCTACCTGTACATTGGCATGGGCGATGGCGGGGCAGCGGGTGACCCGTTCAATCTTGCCCAAGATACGAACAATCTGTTGGGCAAGCTGCTGCGGATAGATGTGGAGCATGGTGATCCCAGCCAGCCCTACCGTATCCCGCCGGATAACCCGTTCGTGGATACGGCGGGCTATCGCCCCGAAATTTGGGCGGTAGGGTTACGCAATCCGTGGCGGTTTTCGTTTGATCGAGCAACGGGCGATCTGTATATTGCCGATGTAGGGCAGGGTCAGATCGAAGAGATCAACATGCAGCCTGCTTCCAGCACAGGTGGTGAGAACTACGGCTGGCGGTGCAAAGAGGGCCCCGCAGACTTTAACATGGGTGATGCCTGTGCCACACTGGTGTTGACCGATCCAGTGTATGCGTATACGCACAGTGTCGGCGGCTGCTCGGTGACGGGCGGCTACGTCTATCGGGGCACAGCCTTTAGCCGTATGCAGGGCGTATACTTCTATGGCGATTATTGCTCTGGCAAGCTGTGGGGCTTGCACCGCGATGGTGGCGTGTGGCGCAATGAGCTACTCCTCGAAACCGGCTACTTGGGCGGTTTGGCTTCGTTTGGCGAAGATGAGGCGGGCAATCTGTACGTCGTCAACCTAAGCGAAGGGGTTGTTGCCAAGCTAGTAGATCAGGCTCCGGCGAGCCTCAGTGTGCGTGTGTGGTTGCCGCTCGTGCGCGTAGCCGGTGCGGGTGGGGTGTAGGGGTGAGCCTCATTCATAGAGGCTCTAAATCTTGAGCAAAAGACCCCTTTATCTTGAGGTTTTCGATCTTCACAAAGCTGCTTGGATGGTTTATAGTGGAGTTACAGCAAACGCAAGATGAATTTTATAGATGAGGCGGGCAGGGGTTTTAGAACTCCTTAATGGTGCATGCTGCTTGTACCAGTGGGCAGTTCTGTGAATTGCTGTGTTCATTAGCTAGCTCCACTTCGATCAAGATTCACAATTATCGCTCGTTTGAGCTGGCTTGCATCAGATGGACTGGTGTGGTATGATAATCGGTGTTGCCTGCACAGGGCAACGCTTTTATTGTTGACAATTGTTGTGCAAGCAAGTGAAAGGAATCGGCAATGCCAAAGTGTGAACTTACAGGCAAGAAGCCATCGTTTGGACATAATGTGAGCCACTCCAAACGCCGCACCAAACGTATGTGGCAGCCCAATATTCAAACAGTAACGATTATTGATGAGGATGGCAACCCGCGCAAAGTTCGGATTGCTGCAAGCACATTGCGAACCCTCTACAAAACCCGCAAGAAGTAGCTAGAGCAGGGGTTAGGTTTCAGGTGTAGAACTGCACCAGCGACTTAAGCCCTGTTTCGGATGTGCTCCTCGTTTTCCCCTTTTAGATTGCCCTTGCCACTAAAATAATGGCGATTGCTGCAAGAGCTGATCGCTACTCCATGTGTGCAGTTTGTGCGGGTAGGGCGAGCCGATGCGCGGAAATGCCCGCACTCGTAGCCAACTGACCCCAGCTGTAGCTAGCACGCCGCGCACTGTTTTCACGGCGTAGGCGGCGGTGTTGGCCTGATCCGACAGGTGCGCGAGGCGCACATCGCGGGCCCGCCCATCGGCGGCGATGGCCGCAAGCAGTGCGCCAGCTTCGGCGTTGTCAAGATGCCCATATGGCCCAATGATCCGCTGGCAAACGGTCCATGGGTAGGATGCGGCCAGCAGCTGTTCGCGGCTGTGGTTGGCTTCGATCACCAGCAGGTCAGCCGGACGCAGTTGCTCAACCAGTGCAGTATTCCAGCTGCCCAGATCGGTAGCCAGCCCAACAGTTACGCCTGCGCTATGCAGCATGAAGCCGAGCGGCTCGGCGGCATCGTGGGCTACGGCAAAGCCGGTTACGTCCAGATCGGCCAGCTGCACCGTATCGCCTGCACAGATCGTCTGGGGTGTGAGGTCGCGCAGGTGCTTCTCGCGCAGGGCGTGGGCGGTACCGGCCGTGCAGATTACGGGGATGCGATGCTTGCGGGCCAAGGTCCCTACCCCCTGCACATGGTCGCCGTGTTCATGCGTCAGAAAGATGGCCTGCACCTGTTCAGGGCGCACCCCCGCCGCACACAGCAACGGCTCAATGGTGCGGCAGGCAAGCCCACAATCCACCAACACGGCGGCCCGCGCTGAGCGGATCAGGGTGGCGTTGCCTTTGCTGCTGGATGCCAGCGATGTAACCAGCATGGGCATGGCCTCAGAGCCAGCCTTGTGCCTGCCACTGCTGCAACACCGGATAGGCGGCGCGGGCGGCGGCGGCACGGTGGCTAATCGCATTCTTGCGTTCGGGGGCTAGCTCGGCGAGCGTGCAATCCTCGTCTACGACATAGAAGAGGGGATCGTAGCCGAAGCCGCCCGTGCCGCGTGGCTGCTCTTCGATGACTCCGTGCAGCATGCCTTCGGCGAACGCGAGCGCACCGTTGGGGTGGGCAAGGGCGATCACGCAGACGAAGCGGGCAAGGCGTTGATGAAAGGGGATGCCCTGCATCTGCTGGAGCAGATACGCCAGCTGGGCTGCACCGGTCACGCCGCCATAGCGAGCCGAGTACACGCCCGGCGCACCATCGAGGGCGGCAACTTCCAAGCCGCTATCATCGGCGAGGGTGGGCAGGTTGCTGAGCTGCATGTAGGCAGTGGCTTTCAGGCGGGCATTCTCGGCAAAGGTGGTGCCGGTCTCTTCCACATCGGCAGTAATGCCCAGATCGGTGAGCGTGTGCAGCGTCAATCCGAGCGGCGCAAACAGCGCGGCGAATTCGCGGAGCTTGCCTGCATTGTGGGTGGCAATCAACAATTCGGACATAGTAGCTTCTTTCTAGCGCAAGAATGCAAACAGCTCTGGCAGCATCCGCCCTAGCCACGCCAGCGCGGTGAAGCGCAACGTTTTGCCCATGATACACGCAATCAAGTAGGTACGGAAGGGCATCCGCATCGCTCCAGCAGCAAGTCCGGCCATATCTATGATGGGCGAGGGGATCGCCGCCAGCACAAAGATGGTCAGTGCGCCCCAACGATGCACCCAGCCCGCCACCCGTTGGTACAGGCGCGTGTGCATCGCCAGATCGCTGCCACTGTAGCCGACAAGGTAGCCAGCGATTTCGCCGATTCCAGCCGCTACGCCACTGAGTAGCCCAACTACCCACGGATTGAGGCCCGCTTTGCCGGCCAGCAATGCCGCGCCAAGTGCGGGCGAAGGGATGAACAGCGCGGCACTGGCGACCAGCGTGAGCACAAACACGCCGACATAACCCCATGCCCCCAGCTGCACGACGGCATTGGTGGGGATGAGGAATAGCGCGGCACTCAGCAGCAGTGTGCCCAGCAACACCAGCACCGGCTTCCACGCCACACGGACTCGCCTACGCTGGGGCGGGCGTGGCTCGGCGGTGAGCTGCTCTGGGCGGGCAGTGTCATCTGGGGCGTGGTATGTCATGGGGGAGAGTGTAGGGCAGATGGGGCAACCCGTCAAGTGGGGATTGACGGGGACTATAGTAAACATTATACTGCCTCAAGTAGAGCACAACCTAACTCGCGCAACGAAACAAGGATCTCCTATGCGGTTTTCACTCGAACGACAGAACGTACTGAAGGGCTTGAGAGTTATTCTCACCGATACTCGCGTTTGGCTGTCTTTCATCATCGTGGGCTTTGTTGCTCATACCCTCATGTTTGGGACGTACCTTTCAGATGACGCGCTAATTTCGCTGTCCTACTCACGTAACCTTGCACAGGGGCACGGGTTTGTCCTTACTCCGCAGAGTGAGTATGTTGAGGGCTTTTCAAACTTCGCTTGGGTGATTTTGTTAACGTTACCGTATTGGCTCGGTTTAGGCGATCTGCACCCGATATGGTTGCTCAAACCTGTAGGGATTAGCTTGGGTGTAGCAACGCTACTCCTTGTCTATCGGCTACCAATCATTGCATATAGGGTGCGCGATAATGATCCGCTTCTGTTATTTGCGCCACTTGCGCTGAGCATTTCTGTACCGTTCACGCATTGGACTGTTGCTGGCTTGGAGAATCCACTTTATAGCTTTCTTATCGTGCTTTCAGTATCTTTGTATCTCTATGAGCTGCATGATCCCACGCGCAGACCATGGTCGGCGGTAGCTCTTTTGTTAACTGCACTTACACGTCCGGAAGGAATCATCTTCTCTGGGGTGGTATTCATTCACAAAGGACTATTTCTGCTCTGGCATCGTCAATTCCCGACTCGTCGTGATCTGTTGTGGGGCAGTATAATCTTTGGGGGATATGGTGTATTTCTGCTCTGGCGGTATAGTTACTTTGGATACTGGGTGCCGAATACGTTCTATGCCAAAGTGGGCGATAAGCGTAGCCTGCTGACAGCCCTATTCAACGTGAATGATAGCGGATGGCGATACATTCTAAGTTTTATCTGGCATCAAGGGATCGTTTTCTTGTACCCTTAGTGTTCATTAGTCTGTTCTTGCGGTTAGGTCTATGGTCTAACATACTTTTTGTAGGTATTGGTTCGAGCTTAATGCTGTATATTATTTATGTGGGTGGTGATTGGTGGCAGCAATATCGCTTCATTAGTCCCATCATTCCCCTATTATATGTTATTGTTGCAGGTGGATTACTACTAGTGTCCAGTGCAGTGAGTTCGTTTCTGCATACTTACCAAACGTCTATACCTGCTGTTGTATCAAAAACTGTACTCTTGGCAACGATGGGTGGAGTTTTGCTTGCAATATATCTACCCAATCACATAGCACAAGCGAACATTAAATTGCAAGTGCCCGGCGAGAGATTGTTGGCTAGAGGTGAGTATTTTCGAAATTATGCCCAGTTGCTCCAAGTTCCGCAGGCAAAGTATTTAGAGCCAGATGTGGGTGGAACTTCCTATGTGTCTGGATTGACTATTGTAGATTTGGCTATGCTTGCGGATATTCACATCGCACGGTTTAAATATGCTGATGCACTCTTTCAAGACTACATTTTTAATGAGCAACATCCAGCGTTTGTTCGCACACATGAGGCTTGGACTAGGCGGAGCAAGATCACAACCTATCCTGAGTTTTGGGCATCATATCATCCGATCAGGGTGTGGCGTGATGAGTATGGGATAAGTGGTAATTTTGTTCGAAAAGACCTCTTCGTTCGGGAAGAGTCTACCGACTATGCAACAAATAGGCTATCCCTCCCCAGTTCTGGAAATACACCGGTGCTGCGGAAGTTTGAGGCAATCTCAGCGTATGCTACTCTGGGACAAGCATACCAGTTTACATGGGACTGGCAGTGCCCACAGCATTGTTTCGCTAAGTATCATACATGGCTTATCCTGCAACATTCGGAAACATCTGATTTTGTTCAATACCGGTTTGATCCTGCGTTCGATTTGTATCCAACATCTGCGTGGCAGCCTAATGAGGTGATTTATGAAACTCGTGTGGTGACGCTTCCTCTAGGCTTGCAAGAAGGACAGTATGCTGTTCGGATTGGTTTTGGAAATGACAGTGAGCCTGTTCAGTGGTTGTACTCAGATATGCTTACAGTAGATCGAAATGAAGCCCACCAATATGCGCTTGATTTGTACAATGCACATCTTAACCTGCTCCAAAATAAAAAGTTTGAAGCAGCGTGGTCTGTGCTACGAGAGGCTCGTTACCTTGCCCCGCACGATTCTGGCTATCGTCACGCAGAGCACAAGCTGCTTCAGGATTGGGAAGTAGCCCTTGCGGCACAGGCTCGCAACTATTTTGAGCACGGCGATCTTGATAATACAGTAAAAACATTTGAGCAAATGCATGCACGCAGAATGAGCTTCCGTCATCCTGACACACGTGCGCTCCAGCGTGAGGTTCGTGACTACCTCATGGTTCTAGGAAATCAGCAGTTGGCGGCACATGCATATGATGCTGCATACACTGCGTTTCATCAAGCTCTGATTGTAGACCCGAAACATATCTGGGCGCGTCATCGTTTAGAGGACACGCGAGAATACCAACATTACATTTCGCTTTACTGCGCTGCTGGAAATGCAAGGCGTGTATGGGAAATGTATCAGCGCGAGGTTCAAGCAGGGAACGTTCCGACCGATGAAGAAATCGAGGAGTTGTTCTTTTGTCTCCAATCTGTTGCTGACTCGGATACGTTAGCTCAGTGGCGGCAGCGGTTCACTCTGCCCAGTATTGATAATCCTATTATCTTGTATGAACACGGTCTCCCCAAGCTCCGTGTGCTCGGTTATCGTGGGCATCAAGATTACGTCTATGGTGGACGAGTAGAGTTGATTCTTGAGGTTTTGGAAAGCCTAGATCGAGATTATCAGCTTTGGCTTCACGGTGAGCCATCAGGTGAAGGACAACCCTTTGAACATCAAGAACGATTGCCAACGTCACAATGGCAGGCAGGGCACATCTACCGCCAGATTATGACGCTTTCAGCAGCACCTGATACCTACACCGTGCAGTTTGGATTTCGGTTTGATGACCAAACCCACCTGTCGTTCGATGCGAACAGTACCCAAAGCGTTCGTAGCTTGGGGCAAATCGAAATTCTCGATTTGCTTCCAGCATATGTGACAGAAGTTATGGTGCAGTATTAGGGTTGTGAACATCGTTGCCGCTGGAGAGGGCCATAGAACCCTGTGAGTAGCAGATGACCGTTGGGCGGGCGTGGCTCGGCGGTGAGCTGCTCTGGGCGGGCGGTGTCGTCTTGTGTTTGGTATGTCATAGGGGAGAGTGTAGGGCAGATGGGGCCACCCGTCAAGCAGTTGACGCGGGCGCGGCAGCGGGGTAAGATAGTCTCGATAGATGCTGAATGAAAGCCAATGCTATGACAAACAAGCCGACCCTTAACACCACACCGCATGAGCTTGCCCCACCCGCGACGGGCATCCTCGCTACGCTGCGCTACCTGCTGCGGACGATGCGCCCCAAGCAGTGGATCAAGAATATCTTTGTCTTTACTGCGCTAGCCTTCTCGGAAGAACGGCTGTGGCTGCAAGCCGAGCCGGTGCTGCATACGCTGGCGGGCTTTGCGCTGTTCTGTATGGCAGCGAGTGCGATCTACTTGATCAATGATCTGGTGGATATGGAGAAGGATCGCGCCCACCCGCGCAAACGCCACCGCCCGCTTGCATCCGGCGTGCTCAGCCCGAAGGTGGCATGGGTGGCGGCTGTGGTGCTGATCCTCGCGGCGTTGCCACTGGCCTACCTGCTTGATCCGGATGGCGGCTTCTTGCTGGTGCTGTTGACCTATGTGGTGGTGCAGGGGGTGCTTTACTCCTATTACCTCAAGAATGTCGTGATCCTTGATATTCTGGTGATTGCGGCGGGCTTCATCTTGCGGGCTATCGGCGGTGCGGTGATCCTCGACATCCCGATTACCTCGTGGCTGCTGGTGTGTATGGGGCTGTTGGCCGTCTTTCTCGGCGTAGCCAAACGCCGCCACGAATTGGTGTTGCTTGATGCGGGGGCCGGTGAACATCGCCGCATCCTCGCCGAATACTCGATCCCCATGCTCGATCAGATGATGGCAATTGTCACGGCGAGCATCATTATGGCGTACAGCATGGCGACCTTCTCTGCGCCTGCCGTGCCGCACGATCCGTTCCCCGTGTTGATGACCACCATCCCGTTTATCATTTATGGTATCTTCCGCTACCTGTACCTGATCTACCAGCAAGATGGCGGCGGCACGCCAGAGGAGATGCTGCTGAAAGATCGCCCGTTGGCGATCAACTTTATACTCTGGGGCGTGTTGGTGCTGTTGCTGCTTTACTTCTTCCGTCCGGCGTAGACACAGAGTAGGTGCTAGGTGTCAGGTGACAGGTTTTAGGGAAGACCTATCTTCGGTAGCTCGTCGCCATCCCTGACATCCGCAACCTGATCCTTGTCACTGGACTTTCGGACTACCCAACACCAGTGCGGCAGGGTATAATACCACTATGCCGAACCTGACGCTGATCAAATTCGGTGGCTCGACGATCACCGATAAGCACCAACCCGAAACGCCCAACCTGCCGATCATCGTGCAGCTTGCCGCCGAGCTACAGGCGGTGCGGGCGCAGCAGCCCACGCTACCCCTGCTCATTGGGCATGGCAGTGGCTCCTTCGGGCATACCTACGCCGCGCAGTATGGTGTGCATACCGGCTTGAGCGATACCGCAGATTGGCGCGGCTACGCCCTGACGGCGGCGGCGGCGGTGCGGCTCAATCGGATTGTGGTGGATACATTGCTGGCGGCAGGGCTACCCGCGCTTGCCGTGCAACCTTCCGCAAGCCTGTGCTGCGAGCGCGGCGTGGTGGTGCAGTGGCACACCGAAACGCTCGCCCTTGCCTTAGCGCGGGGCCTGCTGCCGGTAGTGCATGGTGATGTCGCGTTTGATCGGGTGCAAGGCTGTGCAATTGCCTCAACTGAAGCTCTGTTCACCTATCTTGTGCGCCATACCGATCTCAGCCCAGCGCGGATCATTCTGGTCGGGGAGACATCCGTCTATACGGCTGATCCCTACCTGAACCCGCATGCCGAGCGCGTGCCCTTGATCACTGCCGCCAATATTGACGCGGTGCTAGCGGGCGCAGCTGGTTCGCGGGCGGTGGATGTAACCGGCGGCATGCGCTCCAAGCTCCAGCTGATGTGGCAGTTGATCGAAGCCGCACCAAACCTACAGGTGCATCTGATTACGGCAAAGCGCGGTACATTGCAACGGGCGTTGCTCGATACCGATGCCGATCTGGGCACGCGCATGCGCCTGCACGCAGACGGCGATGGGGTAAGTCATCTCTGACACCTGATACCTGACACCTGACACCTGATACCTGACACCTATGCACGCAGAAGAGTTTATCAATCTGAAACGGCCCGCGTGGGAACGGCTGACGCATCTGATCGGGCATGCACGGCTAGGGCTGACGGGACTCTCGGCGGAGGAGCTGCAAGAGCTAGGGCGGCTCTATCGCCAAGCCACGTCTGATTTGGCCGTAGCCCGCCGCGACTATCCGACGCATCTGGTGAGTGCCTACCTGAATGGCTTGGTGGCTGAGGCACATGGCTACATCTACCGCGAGAAAAGCACGCGCTGGCAGCATGTTGGGCGGTTCTTCACGCACACCTTCCCGCAGACGTTTCGAGCTACGTGGGGCTATACGCTGGCGGCGTTCCTGATGTTCATCATTCCCGCCCTGATCGGCTTTGGGCTGGGCTGGCGCGATCCGGATGCGGTGACGCTCGTAATGCCTGAATTGCAAGGCGTGATTGCTGATATTCAGAGCGAAACCGAATGGTGGTTGCGGATCAATCAGGATGGGCGTTCTGCCTCTGCGGCCTTCATCATGACCAACAACATCCGTGTGGCGTTTCTGGCATTTGCAGGCGGGGTGACGCTAGGCGTGCTGACGCTGTACGTGCTGCTGCTCAATGGCTTTATGTTGGGCGGTATTGCCGGCGTGGCCCAACGCTTCGATTTTGCCGATAACCTGTGGGGCTTCGTGATGGCGCACGGGGTTGTTGAGTTGAGTGTGATCTTCATTGCGGGCGGGGCCGGCTTGCAGCTGGGCTGGGCGATCCTGCGCCCCGGCTGGCACACCCGCCGCGCTGCGCTGGTGCTTGCCGCCCGCCGCGCTGTGGTGTTGCTAGTCGGCTGTGTGCCGTTGCTGGTAGTTGCTGGGATTATCGAGGGGTTCATTTCGCCCGCGCAGGGCTTGCCACTGGCGGTGAAGGGCTTGGTGGCGGTTACGTCGGGCGTAGCGATGTATACCTATCTGCTGCGCTCCGGGCGAGCCTAGAGTCCAGCATAAGGTGACAGGTGACAGGTGGCGGGTATTAGGTGGTAGGAGGACAGGGTAGATATTACGTGCAGGCCAGCCAACTCGTGTCCTTTGTCCTAACCCTTGCACCTGATGCCTGTCACCGTGCACCTCACAGCACCTATCGCTCATAGGGGATCAGCTTGACCCACGCCACCTGCACATACTCGCCCGGCTTCGCGCCGCGCCCGTTGGTCGGATCGAGGCGGATGCCTGTGATTGTGCCCGTCCAGCCCGGATGGTCTTCAAGATCAACGAAGTACGTTTTTAGGCGCGAGTGGTTGGTCAGTTCCCAGCGTACCGAACGCGCCTCCTCGATGATGCCTGCCTGATCCATGAAGAAGATCTGCGCCTCGCGGTTGGCAATTGCACGGGCAAGGCGCACCTCGATCCCGCGATAGCGGCGCGGGTCAATCTGCATGCGCGGGCTGACGAGGTTAGGATCATCGAGGGGGAAGAAGCGCCAGCCATCCTCATTGAAGAACGCATCCTGTGCATTGTGCAATTGCCAGCCCCACTGGGCCTTGCCCTGCGTGAAGTTCCAGCCATCGCCTGCAAGAAATTCTTGGGCACTAGGGATGCGGACGTAGGCGGGCATCCCTGCATCGAGGGGCACATCCTGCATCGCCGCTTGGTAGGGCGCAAAACAGGCCTGCACGGCGGCTGGATCAAGCCCGAAGCGTTGGATCAGCGGATCGCTGTAAGGCGTGTTGCGCTCGGTGGGGGTTAGCACGGCACTACTGATCAGCACCGCCGCACCGTCGTGCAGGGTCGCCTCGATGTGGGTGTGAAACTCCTGACAGGCAGCGTTCCAATCGCCGTCGCTGGCGTGCAGCGTTTGGTTCAGCGAGAGCGTGTTCAGGCGTTCGGCGTAGTAGTTGAGGTACAGCTTTTGCAAGCCGTCGGGCACAATCAGCAGATCGCCGGCCTGCGAATTGCGAGCCAGTGCGCCCGTGATCTGATATTGCGGGATCAGCACGCCACTGCCGCGAAAGCGTACTTCGTGGAAGTTGAGGGTTGCCATTGCCCCTGCGAGGGCCAGTGCCAGCCATACGCCTGCATGCCACGCCCCACCACCAGCGGCAAAGGCCAGCGCAAGCAGGGCATAGGCGGGCGGCAGAATCGCAATCCAGAATTCGATATTCTCCGGCTCCCACCAATAGAAAAACAGCCCGTAGCTAAGGAGCCACAGCAGTAATATCAATGCTTCGGGGCGGTAGGTGCGGAGCAGAGCGCGGGTGTAGCGCAGGAGTAGCCCGCTCAGGATGATCAGGGCTACGGCCCCGTGCGGATGCACGAGCAGCACATTCAAGGCCCGCCCCAGATCGGCCCACTTCTGCGGATCGGCGAGGCTACCGCCCCACCAGCCCGTTTGGGCGTAGCTCAGCGTCCATGCCCGCACCTCCGCTAGTGAGTGCAGATCGCTGAGGCTGATTGCCAGCAGGTAGCTTGCGCCCACCACGCCCATCAAGGGCAACGCATAGCTGGCTCCCCAGCGTAGGATGGTTAGCAGATAGCGGTGCGGCGTGCGGGGGGCAACGTGCGCCCCCGTTGCGAGGATCAGCGTTGCGCCAATCGGCACGGCGAGCAGCAGGTTGGTCTGGTGGAAGAGCACGGCAAGCCCCTGCACCACCCCCAGCCATACCCAGCCGTGCCCCGTTGGTTGGCGGAGGGCTTGCCCCATCAGCCCCAGACAGCCCACCAGCAATACGGCGGCGATGGTGTAGACCTCGACTTCGACGGCGTAGTACCAGTAGGCGAAGCTACTGCCGAGCAGCAGCGCACCTGCCATTGCCACATCGGTGCGGTGCGTGTGCTGGTACACTACGATGTAGAACAGCATCACGCCGATGGCTCCAGCTAGCGCATTGGCGAGCTGCAAGGGTAGCACCACACTGCCCTGCCAGCCAAGTATGGCAGCAAGTTCACGCACGAATACGCCCGTAGGCCCGTAGGCAAGGTGGTGGGGGTGGAATAGCTCTTTGAGCGGCTTGCGCTCCACATCCAGTGCATACGAAAGCGCATCGAAGGTGTGGGCTTGGACGAGGGTGAGCAGGTAGAGTGTGCAGCTGCCGATCCCAAGCAGCAGCGCGATGAGCAGGGTGGGCTGCCATGCCAGTGCAGGCTGCACTGGATCGGTAGTGGCTGAATGCGGCACGATGGGCGGCGTGCGATAGCCGTGTTCCATGCTGGGTCAGGGTTCCTGCGGGGTTAGGCGCAGTTGATCGCCAGTCTCGGTGGCAGTGGCGGCGATCACCCCTGCCGGAAGCTCTAACACGGCCGCTGCGCCCCACGCGCCCGCATAAGGGCGATTGGGCGGCAGCGCGGGATAGAGCTTGAGGACACGCTGCTCCGCATCAAGAAAGACTACATCTAGCGCAAAACGCATAAAGAAAGTGTGGATACTCCACTCTGGGACGATCAGCAAGCCCTCGCCGGGCGCGAGCTGGGCTTGCCCCATCAGCCCGCGCCAGCGTGTCCAGAAGCTATCGGCCACGCCACAGCGGGTTGCCAGTGTGGTGTGGCGGGTAGCATTGGCAATCTGGACGTAGCGGGAAGTGCGGTTGAGATAGTAGGTTGGCGCACTCATTGCTACGCACTGCGCCCTTAGCCGCCGAAGGCTTCGATAAAGCGTGGCACAGACGGGCCAAGCAATACCACGAAGATCGCTGGGAAGATCAGAAAGACCATCGGGATCAGCATTTTGACGGGGGCTTTCTGGGCTTCTTCTTCGGCCCGTTGCCGCCGCTTCATCCGCATCTGATCCGATTGGAGGCGCAGGATCTTGGACATTGAGACACCGAGTTGGTCAGCTTGGATGATTGCCGCCGTAAAGGTTTTCAGGTCTTCCACGCCGTTGCGCTCACCGAGATCGCGCAGAGCTTCACGGCGCGAACGCCCTAGCCGCATATCGGCGATGACGCGCTTGAACTCCCGCGAGAGTTCGTTGTCGGATTTATCGGTGACCCGTTGCAAGGCCACATCGAAGCCTAGCCCGGCTTCAACGCTGATCGTGAGCAGGTCGAGAGCATCGGGCAAAGCACGGGTGAGTGCTTTCTGGCGTTTCTTAATCTGGTTGCCCAGCCACATGCCCGGCAGCAGGTAGCCCAGTTCTGCGCCCATCAAGGTGTACATCAGGGCATTCATCGTGAAGCCCATGGTCGTAACAGTGATGACACCGAAGAGTACAAACAGGACGACACTCAAGGCCAGACGCATGCCGCCGAACATCACGGGAGTCATTCCATAGGGATTGCCCGCGAGTTGCAGGTTGTGGCGGATTTTTGCGGCATTGCGCTGCGGGCTGAGCTTGCCGAACATGTCCAGCACATACTTCATAATTGGCACGAGAACGCGCTCGGCGAACGGCTTTTCCAGCTCAATCTCGTCTAATGACTTAACTGCTTCGGTATAGGTATTCAGCCGCTGATCAATCGTTGCTGCCCGCTGCGAGTTGAGTGCGTAGATAATCAGACCAACTGCGGCCCCTAGCAAGAGCAGCATGGCAATGATTAGCAATAAGGTGGTTCCCATAGCGATTTCCTCGCTTTTCTTAGACTTCGATAGTCACGATCTTCATAATCGCCCAATACCCAAGCATCATCATTACAGCAGCCGTAACCGGCATACAGCACCATGCTTCGGGCGGCATGCCAAAGGTGAACAGTGGGGCCATATACTCTGGGTTGACGGCTTGGATGTAGCCGCCAAGTGCGAGTGGCAGCCCAACAATAATGTAGGCTGAGATGCGCCCCTGTGCCGTCAGGGTCTTGATTTCGCCCTGAATACGCACCCGCTCGCGGATTGTGTGCCCAATCGAGTCGAGGATTTGGGCAAGGTTACCGCCGACCTCGTGCTGAATGTTAACGGCTGTAATCAGCAAGTCAAGGTCTTCAGAGGGGACGCGCCGCAGTAAGTTGGCAAGGGCTTCTTCGGTGCTGCGCCCAATCCCAACTTCTTGCACGACGCGCCGGAACTCTTCTGCTGTAGGGCTGGGGGCTTCTTTCGAGACAAGGTCAATCGTCTGCATAAAGCTGTAGCCACCACGCAGAGCATTGGCCATCATCGTAATCGTATCACCAAGCTGGTTATTGAAGGCTTTGATGCGTGC
>CALCJV010000012.1 GCA_937967405.1 uncultured Chloroflexales bacterium
GCCGCGCTGCTGGTCGGGCAACGCCTTACGCCAGAGCTGGGCCAGCAGGCGGGTCTCCTAGTGGCCCAGATCGCCCGCCCGATTGATGACATTCACGCCCCCGCCGCGTATCGGCAGGCCGTGCTTGCGCCGCTTGTCGCGCATTGCCTCGCGCAGATCGCCACCAACCAACACACCACGAGCTTGCCGCACGTGCCCGTTGTGTTGGGTCCGGCGATGCCAGAGGATAGCCTCGAAGTGATGCCGCCCGGCAATCTCGTGTTACAGGTGAATGGGCAAACCCACCACCTGCCAGCGCGTGCGCTCAGCAAAACACTGCTGACCCTCTTGCGCGATGATCTCGGCTTGACCGGCACAAAGCAGGGCTGTAGCGAAGGCCGCTGCGGGGCGTGTACCGTCTGGCTGAATGGGCAGGCGGTGAATGCCTGTCTGGTGGCGGCTCCGCAGGCCCACCACGCTCGCATTATCACGATTGAGGGGCTAGCCCATGTCTCTGCTGCACATGCCGAACTACACCCCCTGCAACAGGCATTTATAGAACAGGCGGCGGCGCAGTGTGGCTACTGCACGCCGGGCATGATTATGGCGGGTGCACGTCTCTTGGCCGATGTGCCCCACCCTGATGAAGCCCAAATTCGGCGCGGGCTGAGTGGCAACCTCTGTCGTTGCACGGGCTACCAGAAGATTATTGCGGCGATTCGGGCTGCGGCCCAGATGCAATCTCCCGATGAGGTGCAGCCATGAGTGCAGCAGCCCCGCCCTTGCGCGTGATTGGCACGCCCGCCCAACGGATGGATGCCCTTGGCAAAGTGACCGGCTCTAGTGCGTATCCCGGCGATTTGGTGCGCCCCGAAATGCTGCACCTTGCCGTGGTGTTTGCCCACCGCCCGCATGCCCGTATCACTGCGCTAGACACGAGTGCGGCACTGGCTGCGCCGGGTGTCGTTGCGGTGCTGACTGCGGCCGATGTGCCCTTCAATAGCTTCGGCTTGATTGTGTCCGATCAGCCGGTGCTGTGCCACGATGTTGTGCGTTTCGTTGGGGATCGGGTGGCCCTCGTGGTTGCCCGCACTGCCGTCGAAGCGCACGCTGCTGCTGCACTGGTGCGTGTGGAGTATGCCCCTTTGCCGGTGCTTGCTGATCCGCAGGCGGCCCTCGCTGCCGATGCACCCTTGCTGCACCCCGCCTATGGGAGCAACATCATTGGCGATTTTGCGATCCGGCGCGGAGATGCCGCCGCCGCACTGGCTACAGCCGATGTGGTCGTGACAGGTGAGTTTCACACGACATGGCAGGAACACGCCTTCTTGCAGCCTGAAGCGGGCATTGCTTATGTGGATGACGCAGAACGGATTGTGATTGAGACGGCGGGGCAATGGCTGCACGAAGATCGCCGCCAAATCGCGGCGATGCTCCAGCTGCCAGAGGAGCAAGTGATCGTGCGCTATGCCACCATTGGTGGGGCCTTTGGCGGGCGCGAAGACCTCTCACTGCAACACCTGCTGGCTCTCGCCGCGTGGAAGCTGCGCCAACCGGTAGCCCTTGTGTGGAGCCGTGAGGAGTCGTTCATTGGCCACCCGAAACGCCATCCCGTCACAATCACGTGCACGTGGGGCGCAACTCGCGCTGGCAAGATTATAGCGATTGAAGCCCACGCGGTTGCCGATGGCGGCGCATATGCTTCGACCAGTGCCGAAGTGATCAAGGTGGTTGGGCTGTTTGCGAATAGCTGCTACGAAGTGCCCAACATTACCTCCACCGCCGTTGCAGTCTATACCAACAACATCCCGACGGGGGCGTTTCGCGGCTTCGGTGCGCCGCAAGCCCACTTCGCGGCCGAGATTATGCTCAACCGGCTTGCTGAAGCACTCGGCATAGATGCGCTCGAACTGCGCCGTCGCAACATCTACCGCGAAGGCAGCATCGAGCCAACTCAAGTTGCGCTGCCGCCGGGCGTGAGTGCCCTGCCTGTGTTGGAACGCTGCATCGCAGAGGCGCAGGCCCGCTTTGCACCACCGCCCGATCTGCCCGCGCACTTGCGCTATGGCGTGGGCATTGCCTGTGGCATGAAGAATTTGGGCTACTCCTTTGGCTACCCCGAACAGGCTACCGCGAGTGTTGAGCTACTTGGTACCGACACGATTGAGCGGGCTGTTGTGCGGCTTGGCGCGGCAGAGGTGGGGCAGGGCAATCATATCGCCATGCGCCAGATCGCGGCGGAGGTATTGGGCTTGCCGCTTGAGCGCATCTTCATGATCTACGATGATACCCACGTCGCCCCGAATGCAGGCAGTGCCTCTGCCTCGCGCCTCACGTTGGTGGCAGGCAGAGCCGTGTATGATGCGGCCCATGCCGCCTTGCAACGCTGGCACGATGAAGATCGCCCGGCCCACGCAACGGTGCAGTATCGCCCGCCGGCCACCACCCCGCTTGATCCGGTGACAACCCAAGGCAAGCCGAACTACGCCTACGGCTATGCCGCCCAAGCTGTTGCCTTGCTAGTCAATACAATCACGGGTGAGGTGCAGGTGCAGCAGGTGCTTAGCGTGCATGATGTCGGCAAGGTGATCAATCCGCAGCAAGCGACGGGGCAGATTGAAGGCGGGGTTGTGCAGGCATTGGGCTACGCCTTGATGGAAGAGTTTCAGATGCACAATGGCTATGTTCGCACCCCGCACCTGAGTAGCTACCTGTTGCCGACCAGCATGGACATCCCTGAGATCATCCCGATTCTGCTCGAATACCCCGATCCGCTTGGTCCCTTTGGGGCACGCGGTTTTGCCGAATTGCCAATGGTTCCGTTTGCACCCGCTGTCGCTATTGCTATTCATGATGCGGTGGGGGTGTGGCTCAGCCAGCAGCCAATGACCCCAGCGCGGGTGCTCCATGCGCTACAGGAGGTACAATCGTGATCTATGGCATTTTGCTTGCGGCGGGCATCTCCTCGCGCATGGGCAGCCCTAAGCAGTTGCTCGATTGGCATGGGCAACCATTGATTGCCCACGTCGTTACGCAGGCGTGTGATAGCCTGCTCGATGGGCTGATTGTTGTCACCGGAGCCGCCGCCGAGTCCACACAGGTAGTGCTATCCGGCATCGCGGCCCAGCGCAACATCCCTGTTTCGGTCTGCTTCAATCCGGTATATGCCCAAGGGCAAGCCACCTCGTTGCGAGCAGGCATCGCCGAACTACCGGCTGGAGTGCATGCCGTTGTGGTGCTGCTGGTAGACCAACCCTTGATCACGTCGGTCTTGATCAACCAGTTGATTGCCGCGCATCAGGCTCATCCAAGCCACCTTGCTGTCGTGCCCACCTATCAGGGGCAGCACGGCAACCCCGTGCTACTCACGCGCCCCGTGTTTGAACACTACCAGCAGCTACAGGGCGATGAAGGCGCACGCCAACTGTTCGCCCACTATGCCGCGCAGATTCTCTGGCTCGCGGTAGAAGATGCGGCGGTGGTGCAAGATATGGATACGCCGGAGGTGTACCGCGCCCTACGGGGAGCATAGGGCGGGCGGGGTCGCTTGAACGTGGTGTGAAATGAAATACATCCAGCGGATTACACGACGCGGGCTTCAGGACACGTCCTGAAGCCTGCGTGGAGCTTTCGGTAGGGCGGGGTTACTTTCCGTTGCGGGTGGCGTTTGGGCCCATCTTGCGTGTGCCACTGCTCAGGAAGGTGGACTTGATCAGGTCGCCATTCATGCGAGCGATCACGTCGAGTTTGATCTCTTTCGGGCACACCGCCGCACATTCACCATAGTTGGTGCAGCCGCCGAAGCCTTCGGCATCCATTGCCTGCACCATGTTCCGCACTCGGTCGTAGCGTTCGGGTTGCCCTTGCGGCAGGTGGGAGAGGTGGGCAATCTTTGCGCCGGTAAAGAGCATTGCCGAACCATTCGGGCATGCGGCCACGCACGCGCCACAGCCGATGCAGGCGGCGGCATCCATAGCGGCATCGGCACTCTCCTTCGAGATCAGGATCGCGTTCGCATCGGGTGTGCCCCCCGTTGAAACGGATATATAGCCTCCTGCTTGGATGATGCGGTCAAATGCGCTGCGGTCTACTACCAAGTCCTTCAAGATGGGGAAGGCTTTCGCCCGCCACGGCTCAATCGTGATCGTATCGCCATCCTTGAAGTGGCGCATATGCAATTGGCAAGTGGTCGTGACTTCAGGCCCGTGTGCCACACCGTTGATCACTAGCCCACACATACCGCAGATTCCTTCGCGGCAGTCATGATCAAAGGCGACTGGCTCTTCACCCTGCTCGATCAGGCGTTCGTTAAGAACGTCAAGCATCTCTAGGAACGACATATCGGGGCTAATGCCGGGTAGTTCATAGGTCACGAGTTTGCCGGTGGTGTTTTTATTCTTCTGCCGCCAAATGCGGAGTCGTAGATCCATTAGTTGCTGTCTCCTCCTAGATAGGCTGATTACTTGTAGCTGCGCTGTGATGGTTTGACATACTCAAAGTTCAACGGTTCCTTATTCAGGGCAGGGCGTGCGCCGTTGCCGGTGTATTCCCACGCGGCCACATAGCTGAAGTTGGCATCGTCGCGTTGGGCTTCGCCTTCAGGGGTCTGGCTCTCCTCACGGAAGTGCCCACCACACGACTCGGTTCGATGGAGGGCATCAATGCACATCAACTCGGCGAGTTCCATAAAGTCGGCGACCCGCCCAGCTTTCTCTAGCGATTGATTGATCGCTTCCTTCTCGCCGAGCACGCGCACGTTCTCATAAAACTCGGCGCGGATTTCGGGAATGCGTCGCAGGGCTTCCTTTAATCCCGCTTCATTGCGAGCCATGCCGCAGTTGTTCCACATCAGGTTGCCCAGCTCGCGGTGGAACGAGTCTACTGAACGCTTGCCGTTGATCGAAAGCAGGTTGGTGATGCGCTGATTGACTTCGGCTTCAACTTCGCGGGCCGCAGGGTCATCCACGCTTACCTTCTCCAGCTTCGTTTGGGCGAGATAGTTGCCGATGGTGTACGGCAACACGAAGTAGCCATCGGCTAGCCCTTGCATCAGCGCACTTGCGCCGAGCCGGTTTGCGCCGTGATCGGAGAAGTTGGCTTCGCCAATGACGAACAGACCGGGGATTGTGCTTTGCAGCTCATAATCTACCCACAGCCCACCCATCGTGTAGTGGACGGCGGGGTAAATCCGCATGGGCACGGTGTAGGGGTCTTCACCGGTGATCTTCTCGTAGATGTCGAATAGGTTGCCGTAGCGATCCCGAATAGTCTGCACACCGAGGCGGCTGATCGCATCAGCGAAATCGAGATACACGCCCAAGCCGCTTGGGCCTACACCGCGCCCTTCATCGCAGACGGCTTTGGCATTGCGCGAGGCTACATCACGCGGTACGAGGTTGCCGAAGCTCGGATAGCGTTCTTCGAGGAAATAGTACCGCTCGTCTTCGGGAATGTCTCGCGGGTCACGCTTGTCGCCGATCTTCTTGGGCACCCAGATGCGCCCGTCGTTGCGGAGCGATTCGCTCATCAGGGTCAGCTTGGATTGGTGATCGCCGGTGACGGGAATGCAGGTCGGGTGAATTTGGGTGAAGCACGGGTTGGCAAAGTAGGCCCCACGCTTGTGCGCTCGCCAGATGGCCGTCGCGTTGCAGCCCTTCGCATTGGTGGAGAGGTAGAATACGTTGCCATAGCCGCCGGTGGCTAATACGACCGCATCGGCGACGTGGCGTTCGATCTTGCCGGTGGTCATATCGCGGGTAACGATACCGCGTGCACGGCCGTTGATCAAGATCAAGTCCAGCATCTCGGTGCGGGTATGCATCCGCACCTTACCTAGTCCGATCTGGCGGGCGAGGGCTTGATACGCGCCGAGCAGCAGCTGCTGGCCCGTCTGCCCACGGGCGTAGAAGGTTCGCGCCACCTGTGCCCCACCGAAGGAGCGGTTATCGAGCAAGCCACCGTACTCACGTGCAAAGGGAACCCCTTGGGCAACACATTGGTCAATGATGTTGACACTGACTTGCGCGAGGCGGTAGACATTCGACTCGCGGGAGCGGAAGTCGCCGCCCTTGACCGTATCGTAGAAGAGGCGGTAGATACTATCGCCGTCGTTGCGATAGTTTTTGGCGGCGTTGATTCCACCTTGCGCGGCGATGCTGTGGGCCCGGCGCGGGCTATCTTGATAGCAGAAGGCGATTACGTTGTAGCCCATTTCGGCGAGGGTCGCAGCAGCTGAGCCGCCCGCCAAGCCAGTGCCGACAATGATAATGGTAAAGCGGCGGCGGTTGGCGGGGCTGATCAGCTTCATGTCAAATTTGTGCTGATCCCACCGATCCTGAATTGGCCCGGTTGGAGTCTTTGAATCCAGCGTAACCGTATACTCAACTTGCCGTATATCGGTACGTGGCTGTGTCTCAATCGTCATACCTAGCTCTCCCCTCATTCTAGCTTAATCCGATGATGCCCGTGAGCACCGCAATCGGAATAGAGATATTACCCAGTGCAATCACGAGGGCCAGTGCCGCCGCAAAGCCGCGAAGCGTGCCACTCACCTTTTCGTTACTAATGCCTAACGTTTGGAACATGCTCCATGTGCCGTGGTAGATGTGTAAGCCGAGGGCAATCATGGCGGCGATGTAGAAGATTGAGACGATTGGGTTCATGAAGCCATACACAACATTGTTGTAGACTTCATACACACCGCCGTGCGGATTCACAAACTGTCCACTACTGTAGCCGACCACCCCAAAGGTGAAATGCAGCAAGTGGAAGATGATGAACAGAAAGAGCACCACGCCGCCCCAGCGCATGGTATAGGATGCGTAGCGGTAGGCGGGTTGGGTGCGTGTATTCACACTGTAGGGCAGGGGCCGGCTACTGTTGCTCTGCATCGTCAGTTGCACCGCTGAGGTAATGTGCATCACGACAGCTCCGAGTAGGACAACCCGTGCAATCCAGAGCAGCTGCTCGTGGCCGAAGATCGGCTTGCCCAAGTAGCGCAACTGCTCAGCATACTCATTCAGGGCGACGGGCCCCGAGTAGATCTTCAAATTGCCGAACATGTGGACGAACACAAAGCCAAGCAGGATTGCTCCTGTGACTGCCATCACAACCTTCTTGCCGATAGAAGTTTGGTAGAGCGTCATCACTCCAGTCATACACGTCTCCTTCTTACACCAGTATCAATCTCATCGGTCTGCTGTTCCATTCAGCAGACTATGCCAGTATTCGGACGGGAAATAGTTTGATGATAAAGCTATTGAAGATTTGAATACCGCTTCTCTGGTACGTGAGGTGTGCATTACGCTTGAGCATTTCTAGGGTTTACTGTATTTCGCTATTGAATTATAACGGATTTAGGGCGACTTGTCTATTCAAAGACACAGCACAACTTTGTGTAATCCTTCACAGGGTTGCCCTTGCAGGGCGTATGCCACAGCTGAATCTGGCTGATTCACTAGTTTTCATCCTTTTCAGAAGGAATATCAGCCACTTGTCTTGCGAAAACACGGTAATACAGAATTGCTTGATCTGAAAAAGATAACGAACTTGTCTGAATACAGGTGAAGGTTTCTTCACCTAAATGCGGCGCGGGCGGGCTGTTCCCGCCTTACTGTGCAAGTGGCTTGCCCCACAGCGTCGCACTCAGGTCCATCGCTGGTGGGAAGCCTTTGGCATCCGTCTGGGCGCGGATGAAA
>CALCJV010000013.1 GCA_937967405.1 uncultured Chloroflexales bacterium
CTTGTGGCGATTGAAATTGGTAGCGGGCGTTCACTATGTAGTCATCGTCCGAGTCTGTTTTGCCTTCGATGTGGGTTAAGGTTCCACGCAGCAGTTGCCCGTGCTGCGCCAAGCGACGTTCGCGGAGTGGGCTAGAGATCGACGTGAACAGCATGCCGCCGCTTATACCAAGCCAACCTCCCACAAAGACCAAGATGAACAGGGATGTTGTAATGGGATCGGAGATTGCAGGTGGTGTTGGTTGGGAGATGGTCGGATCATCAGGCACAAAGTAGACCGTCACTGCTTGCCCTATGTCCAATCGCTTATACTCGCCTGCACTCACACTTACCTCGTTGGTGTATTGTTGCGGCTCGCCATTGCGATCCGGATGGGTGAACGTATAGGTGACGTAGTACGTTGTCCCATCGTCATCGCTACGGAAGTCCTTATCTACAATCTGTCCGGTAGTGATTGCTTGTGACGTGCGTAAGCGAAAATAGCTATTCCAAGAATCCACTGCAATAAGCAACAAACCCGATACCATCAAAACCGTCAGGGAGAAAGCCAACAGACACAAGATCACAAAAAATCCATATCCTTGCCCACTGAATTGGTAGGGCTTTAGCCCCATCGCCACCTCGCGGTTCCTAGGGATAAAGACAAAGAGACCATCAGGCGTGAAATGCTCGTCTGGGAGTGGTTGGGTAGTCATTGAATGGGCATCCTTTCTGGTTAGGTCACTTACAGTAACGTGTGGGTCGTTCTCAGTCAAAGCAGCCGATAGGTACGCCGATTGCCATACCAGATTGCCACCCGCGTACCTATCGGGGGCAAGGCTGTCGCGGGACGGTAGCTGTTGTAGCGGTAAGCAGTATCGCTGAGCGGCGTACCGTCGGGGGCGGTGAAGGTGTAGTCCACCGTGATTTTGTAGTTCAGCGTGGATTCGGCAACGCCGGTGATCTTCGTCAGCGTGCCATACAGCAGCTGCCCGCGCCGCAATGCCCGCTGCCCGAGCCAATCGCGCAGGGTGCGGTAGCTGAAGTAGCCGGCCACACCATTCCAGCCCACCAGCCACACAAACGTAAAGATGGTGATCAGCATTGGCTCGGCAATGTGCGGCGGATTGAGGCGCGAGATGGTCGGATCGCTTGGAGCAAACACAATCGGGAGCGGCTGCCCATACTCAAGCTGATCGTAGGTGCTGCGGCTGACGCTCGCCGTAGCCTCATAGTGATAGGGTTCGCCATTGGGCAGGGGGTGGGTGAAGGTGTAGCTCACGAAGTAACTGGCATCGCCCTCCTCATCATAGCTGATGTGTTTCGTTTGCACCTGCGCCGTGCCGCTTTGCAGCTCTGCCGTGAGCGTGTGGTATTCGTGCCACGCTTGGCGGGTGAGGGGGATCAGCGCACTGCCAATGAGAATCCCAACGAGCAAGAACAAGGGTGCAATCAATGTGAGCAACGAAACCCCCGCACCATCGCCGGGGTAGGGCTGCTGCCCGTGTGCTACAGCGCGGTGCGCCGGATTGAGGACGAACACCGGATCAGCCATACCTTGCAATCCTTTCTATCGGGTCTATTGGGCTGCGCTCAGCGTGAGTTCATCACGCTCCTTATATTGGTATGATACGCCACGCTACCAAACAATACGCAATTGCCTGCGAGGACGTTGCAGGCTCCTAAGCAATATGCACCCTGATTTTGATAGCCGGCTGATCTAAGCGGCATAATCCTCATTCCTATCAGGTCTAGAATAAAGATAAAAAACCTGTGTTCGGAGCCGTATCCGCTTGACAAGGCTGGGGCGCATCGCTACAATAGTGAGGTTAAATCTGATTATAATGTAGATAACCAACAATTCTAGCAGAGGAGAGGAGATCAATGAAGAACATTGTACGGTTCTGGGTCGCATCATTGGCGCTGGTATTGGCCCTGACATTGACGGCATGTGGGGGTGGTGGTAGTGCGCCCGCCGCACCTACAGCCCCCGCTGCACCGGAAGCCCCTACGAGCGGCGTAGCAGGTGGTGGCGGCGCACCGATCAGCTCGGCAGAAGTAACGGCAAAGGGTGAGCAGCTGCTGTTCAATGTGGATAAGCTGGGGCCCTTTGCACCCGGTTCGGAAGCGACGATTACCTTTAAAAATACATCCTCGATCAACCAGCACAATCTGTTGATCATCAAGGGTGATCGCACCGTGACCAGTGCAGTCAATGACGCTGGGGCTGAGGTAGGTCCGAGTGCAGCGTATGTCCCTGATAATCCTGCGATTGTTGCACACACGGGCCTGCTTGATCCGGGCAGCGCAGAGACGATTTCGTTCATCCCTGAAGCAGGAGCCACCTACTACTACATCTGCTCTGTGCCCGGCCACTACGTTGCGGGTATGCTCGGCGAGATTACGCTGGTTCCCTAAACTTCCTCACAACTGATGCGTGCTGCCTTGCGCGGGGCAATCTGCAAACAATGCAGGTTGCCCGATTTTGTGTATAATACCTCAGAACGATACACCCGAACTTCTTTCGATACTTGTAGTTCCCGTTGTGCGGCATAAGCCCGTATCAAGCAGGGTGAGGTGTGCCACAGGATCGTGCCCTTCGCACTGGATTATGATCGGTACAGCGGTATGTACGGACTAATTTGTGAGATGGGGAAGAGCTGTTGTGAAGCGCAACCAAGTTCATTATCAGCCTAGCATTGGGCAACCATCGCCGCTCACCCCCGATCTATCAATATCAATCCAACCGTTGCAGCAATGGCGGCAGCAAGCCCTGCTCAATCTGCTGCGGGTGGCGTTGGTGTTGGCCTTGCCAGCCCTTGCCCTCGATAGCTACCATGCGCTACAGGAGCAAGAGATCTTCCCGACCGTCTTTTATGTGATCAGCTATTTTGTGCTGGTTGGGTTGGTCGTTTGGCCGCGAGTGCCTAATCTGGTGCGGGTGCTGTATCTGATCGGCTTGCTCTACATGATCGGCGCAACCGAGCTACTCTCGCACGGCATTGTGGTCGGTGGGATGCTGTTCATGCTAACGTTTGTGGTAGTAACCGCACTGTTTCTGGATGTGCGGGGTGCGCTCATCACTGGTGGCGTAGCTTTGGTGACCGTCGCTGGCACGATTATGACGACGGAACAGGTGCGGGCGTTGTCGGTTCAGCTTACCGATCTGGCCTTGCTCGTGCTGCTTACCTCCGTAATCGTGAGCCTCACCTTGACGCTCACGCATACGCTGCTGGTGAGCCTACGCCGCGCCGAAGCCCTAACACAGCTAGCGCAAGCCGCCCAACATCGCGCCGAACAGAACGCGGCGGCTTTGGCCGCGCAGCAAGCGGCGGTGGAGCAGGCCCGCGATGCTGCGCTGGTAGCCCATGCCGAAGCGGAGCAAGCCCGGCGGGAGGTGCAGCAGCAGCTTGCTGTGGTGCAGCAGCAGCAAGCTCTGATCCGTGAACTGAGCGTGCCAGTGTTGCCCCTCACAGAACATACGCTCGTGTTGCCATTGGTGGGGAGCCTCGATGCTGAGCGGATCGCACAGATTAGCGGCGGCTTATTGGCGCAGGTTGCGGCCCATCAGGCGCGGCTGGTGATCCTCGATATTACGGGCATTGCCGAGTTGGATCGGGCGGTGGCGCAGGCCTTGCTAGAGACCTTGCGCGGGGTGCAGCTACTGGGGGCGCAAGTCGTGCTCACTGGCATCCAGCCCCGCACCGCCCACGCGCTCGTGCAGTTGGGGGTTGCGCTCAACGGGATTCGCACCTACCATACCCTGCAAGCGGGGGTAGCTGAGAGCATGCCCGCTATGCGGCATTGATGGGGAAGATTGGGACATGCCTTGCACACGGGCGTGGCAGTTACCCGATAGGGTAGGGATTGGCATCGGCTGGGGCGGGGTGCTAACAAGCCGACGTGAAGCACCGGGCTAGCCAAGCAACTTCCATCCCCCCAGTTGCAGCGTGGTTATCGCTCGATGTATTGCTGGCGGTAATACTCCAGATATTCGCCGGACTTGATCGGCCGCCACCACGCTTGATGCTCCTGATACCACTGCACCGTCTGGGCAAAGCCGGTGGCAAAATCCACCTGCGGCTGCCAGCCAAGCGCGTGCAGCTTGCTGGCATCGAGGGCATAGCGCACATCGTGGGCAGGACGATCTTTGACAAACTGGATCAGGCTTGTGGGCTTGCCTAGTGCCGCGACAATCATGTGTGCGACGGTCAAGTTTGTCTGCTCCATATCGGCGGCGACGTTGTAGGCTTCACCAAGCACGCCGTGCCGCAGCACCACATCAATGGCGCGGGCGTGATCGCTGACATACAGCCGATCCCGCACCTGCTGCCCATCACCGTACACCGGCAGGGGCAGATCATCAAGCGCATTGGTGATGAAGAGAGGGATCGCCTTTTCGGGGTATTGATACGGGCCATAGGTGTTTACGCCGCGGGTAATCGTCAGTGGGAGGCCATAGGTGCGAAAGTAGGACAGGGCGATCAGCTCGCCACTAGCTTTGCTGGCGGCGTAGGGACTCGTCGGGCAGAAACGGTCATCCTCGCGGAACTTGCCGGTGGGGATAGGCCCATACACCTCATCCGTCGAGACGTGGTGCAAGCGTTGCAAGCCAAGCGTGCGGGTTACTTCGCAGAGGACATACACACCGTATACATCCGTCTGTACAAACGCATCAGGATCGAGGATTGAGCGATCTACGTGGCTCTCGGCGGCAAAGTTGACGATGGTATCAATCTGGTATTGCCCAATCGCTGCTTGCACCTGCGCCATGTTGCAGATGTCGCCCTGCACAAAGGCGAAGTTGGGGTGCTGTGCGACAGGCGCAAGGTTCTCGGTGCGCCCGGCGTAGGTCAGCTTATCAAACACAACCACGCGCAGATCGGGGTAGGTTGCCAGCATATAGTGGACGAAATTGGCTCCGATGAAGCCGGCTCCGCCCGTCACTAAGAGGTTTTGCATTCGGGTTTCCTATTCTCTCCAGAACTTACGGGGTACGATCACCGCCGCTATGGTAACACACAAACATAGATATTCGGTGCAAGGTTTTACACACAGGTCCGGCCATGTGCTGCTTATTCCGGCAGCACATCCAGCCACAGCAGCAGCTCGCGGTGGGGCGGCGCATCCGGCGGCGCATCGGCGAGGTAGAGCCGGAAGTACACCTGCACATCATCGGCATCCCACGTGGTGCGCCATGTCACGGGGATTAGTCGCTGCTCACCCGCCGCAAGCGTGATCCCATCCTGCACCGCAAGCTGGGTCCACCATGCGTCTGGCTCCCACGCCCACGTCGCCCAGACTTCAAGGCGGTAGTGCTGGGGCTGATCGGTATGGTTGACAATGCCAATTGGGGTCGTCTGATCCGTGCCCACCTGCACTGTGCGCGGATAATCTTCGGCTTTGCCCGCTGCCCCCAGCATATACAGCTCGGTGGGAGCCGGTGCGGGTCGGGTTGCAAAAGTTCCCGCAATCAGGATCAACAAGAGCACACCACCAAGGCCCAGTAACTGATAGCTGCGCCGTTCGGGGCGGGTCCGCCCAGCCCACCACTGCCGCGGGCGCGGTGCTAGCACGGGCGCGTAGCGGGTGGCGTGGGGCAGGCGGGCACGTTGCCAGAGGGCGGCCGCCCCAAGCAGTACGGTAAGGAGGACGTGCCCAATCAGCAGTGCGGGGAAGCTCAAGCCGCTTGGCAGGGCGTTCAACACGAGGGCAAGGATGGGCAACACAGCAACACTGAGGCCCAAGCTCAGCCCAAACCGCTCCAGCCCATCCAAATCATCGTGGCGCGGAAAGAGTGCGACGTGCAGGCAGTAGCCGGGCACATACAAGAGGTAGATAAAGCCTAGCACCAAGCGCACTGGCGCAAGCCACACCAGCCACGTTTCGAGCAGCAGCACGAGCAGCACCAGCAGTAGCCCCAGCATAGCCGCGCCCAGATCACGCCCTAGCAGGGCGGTGATCTGGCCGATGCGCCCTATCACCCTAACATTGGGCGTATCGGCGTGGGTAGACAGCATGTCGGGCGTTTCCATCGTGATGATCCCTTAGCGTTGGTAGGGCGTTTCCGGGCGTAGGCGATAGATTTGCGTGATGCCGTTGTCGTAGGTGATCGCCGCATCAGGCTTGATCGGGAGCGGCACGCCGAGCCGCGTACCCCGGCTGCGGGTCACATCCGAGATCAGGAAGGAGCGTATCCCCGTATCTACTGCCCATGCATCGAGGCGCACCGCACGTGGCTGAACGTCGGTAGCAAGCCCATAGCCAGCAATCAAGCGTTCATCAAAGCCAATCCATAGCCCCCGTTCGGCAAGGTAAGTATCGGCCCATGTGATCGCTTGCAGTTCGCTGGGATGGTAGAAGATCCATTTGTTACTTAGCACCGGCTCATTTGTCGCTTTGAGTGTCGAGAGGATTGCCAGTAGCCCTAGCACCAGTGCAAGCGTCGCATATGCGCTACGCCGGATGGCAGGTGTCGGGGGCTGCCAGTGGATGATGGCACGGGTGATCAGGGGCACGGCAAGCAGGGTGAACGATGGGAATACGCGATGCTGCAAATTGCCGCCGATGCTGAAATCGGCCAGAATACTCAACGCCCCCTGTATCGCAAAGGCTCCATAAAATGCCCACAACAATACCGCCGCCGTATCGGGCGGGGTTCGCCGGCCTAGCCCCCATGCAAACGTGTGCCAGAGCCAGATGCTTGCCGATGCGCCAAGCAGCAGCCAGTTCGAGAAGGTGAGGAGCAGGTAGGCTTCGCGGCTGATCCACGCACTGTCAATCGTGGTGTAGGGATTGATGTCCTCATTCTCGGCTGTGTCCGACTCGACATCGAGGATCAGGGCGGCACTGCGTTCGGCAACGGTATTGAAGAAACGCAGACTGATCAGAGCTGGCGGGTAGATGTAAAAGATGAAGGCAAAGACAAGGATCAGGCAGATCACACTGACAAACATCAGGCGTTGCACCAGCACGCCAGCCTGTGCCGCCGGACGCAGGCTGAATGGTTGCTCGCGGATTACCACCCAACACAGCACGAGGGCGAGTAACACGGCCAAGACAAACGAATTGGCAAGGAAGGTATTGAAGGATATTACCGCGTAGATGCACAGGTAGAAGCAGATGATCATGCTTGCAAAGCGTGCCAGTCGATCTGCGGAGCGCAGGCTCCGAATGAGCAGAAAGAGGCTGAGGAGCATCAGCCCACGAGTGAACTTCTCGTGCGTGCCGCGTGCCAACACAAACAGCAACTCCGGCTGCACCAGCAGAAACAGAGTTGCCAGCGTTGCCCCGCGAGCCGAGCCAACAAGCTCACGGTAGAGCAACCACGCGGGTGGGATGATCCAGATCGCTAGTAGGATCGCGGCGGAGCGTTGGATGAAGCCGATGGGTGCGCCACTGATTTGGCTTAGGAAGGTGACAAGGACTTGATAGCCATAGCCATTGGGATACCACCCAGATGGCGGGATCAAGCGTTCGTCATGGATCATATTCTGGATTGCACCGGCAAAGGTCAATGTGTCTCCTTCGCCCCACAGCCCACCATAGCGCAGCAGCACATAGCTGACGAAAAGCAGGCCTAACCCAAGTGCAATCAGCAGGTGCAAGGTTGCTGGCAAGGGTGGGTCTGTCTTGTGCAGGTGGGGGTGCTGCTGGCTCATAGCAGGTGATCAGGGGAACGTGTAGGCGGGGCAAGGCGCCCAAAGATCAGGGCAATCACGCCGCCGATCACAAGCAGCAGCAAGGGGGCTTGCCACCACACTTCGGTGTTGCTAGAGAGGTGCAGGATATGGGCCGGTGCAGTCGCGGCATTCGCGCTGAGCATAACTGTTTGCTGGGTATGCGCGACCTGTTGCTGATCCTGATCGAACAGACGCGCAACGATAGTCCACGCTCCCAGCTGCGTCGGTTGCCAATCGAGGGCGACCCACTGCCGATCCATGCCGTGTACGCCGATGCGCTGCTCTAGCACAGGCACACGCTGCTCGCCCTGCTGGGCTTCGATGTACAGGGTTAATCCATTGGCATCGGCAAGTCCCGCATTGCTCAGCTCAATCCCGCGTGGCGCAAGGCGGGGCAACGTATCGCCCGGTGCGGCGAGGTGCAGGGTCAGCGTGAGATCGGGTGGGGTGAGTGGGGTGATCTGAAGCTGATCGGTATACTCGACCAGATACTCACCCGGCGCAAGCCCCGCAAACAGCGCAGCATCGGCTCCGCGTGGATCAAAATAGGGTGTAGCGGTCAGTACGAAGCGAAAGCCGCCTGCATCGGTGAAGCGGAAATCGCGCAGGCGTGCGCCGTTGAGGGTAAGCGTATCACCGGTGAACTGCTCGAACTTCGCCCATACATCGTGGGGATCAAGCTCGCGTTCATGCTTGGCCAGCTTGGCTCCTAGCCGTTTCCATTCGGCGTGATTGGTGGGTGGCAGCGTCTCGAACAGGCTGGGGGGCACGGCCACCGCTCGCAGCAGCACCTGCGCGGCCGCCGAGTCGCTGTAGATCAGGTGTGAGTTGGTCACATTGAGTTGGCGCGAGATCGTGCGGTAGTTGTCCTCATCGCCGATGTTCTTCAGCCAGAGCCACTGATCGAGGTAGGCATCGCCATCCAGATTGGCATAGTATAGCGCACTAGCATCCCCCAGATCCCACGCGCCTTGTGTAGCGTGGCGCAGGTGTAGCTTGCCGTCTATCGGGCTGAAGTAGAGGTGGGGCTGGTAGGTCTGCTCCAGATCGGTAGATTCGTGGCGCACACCAAGCGGCAGATCAACACTGCGCTGGGGCCGTTCGGCACTGTTGCCGAGAATGTAGTCCTGCATCTGGCGGGTGTTAGTGGGCGTTTCATAGATGCCCTCACTCGTCCAGTAGGGCAAGTTGGTATTTTCCATCGCAACAAAATCAATGCTCCAGTCCCGCTCAACCACCCACTGTGGAAGCTGTTCGTAGGGGATCATCTGCACCGCGAAATCCGGCAACACCGTAATTGTCTCAATGGGGTGCTGCCCAAATAGCTCTAGCTTATAATCCCACGTTGTAGTATTATCCTGATCCCACGAATAGCGAATCTGCTGAGTCCACGTATCGTTGCTGCCCGCACTATACAGGTTGCGTGGTGGGTTGGCAACCATGCGTACCTGTAGTTCGGGGTAGCCGTCGTTGTCCTGCGCTAGATCGTAGAAGCCAAAGGGTGACTCGAAGCTAGCCGGCACAGCTTCATCAGGGGTGGGACGATACTGCGAATACATAAACCACACATTATCGTTGAAGCGTGAGGCGACAAACTCACTCACCACAACCAGTGTACCAGTGACCCAATCCATCTTGATTGGTGGGGGGCTAACGTGATAATCTTTGTTGTACTGACCGCCACTGCCGAGCAGATACCAGAAGATACTGCCCGTGATCGGATACTCGTCATCATCCACATTTTGGATTGCTTCAAGCCGGGCCGGACCCGATGCTTCGGGGGCTTTGGGCCATGCATCCACCCACTGCCAATCGGGGCGGCCTGAGTTGGTGGTATCGCGCACGGTGATCGTAAAATCTGGCTCCCCATCGTGGCGCAGAAATTGGATGAAGGCGGGGGCTGAAAACGAAGCCCGCACGGGCCCATCCACCGTGAGGCGCAGATTGAAATTGGAGCGATCCGCACGTTGCCACCAGCCGTCGTGGGCAAGAACCCGCACCGTCGGGAAGGGCGAATCGAGCAATTCAAGCGTAGGCTCGATCTGATGGAGCACGCGCCCATCGCCCGTGCGATCATCCCACAGCTCCGCGACCAAGCCTGCATCAGTCTGCTGAAAGGTGATAATCAACTGCGCTGTGCCATCTGCACCGACATCAAAGACCCATACGTCGTCGGTGAAATCAGTAGCGATGCGCCAATCATCGGAGGCGACCATATTCTGCCCGCGATCATACACGCGCACTTGATCGCGCTCGGTGGCGAAAGCGGCATCAATGATCGTGACATTTGGGCGACCGTCGCCAGTTGTATCCTGTTGGCTCACCCCAAACACGCGCATCCCATCTGCGCCGCGCTCGGCGTGGGCATCGGCTGGGGTGAGATGTATGGCCAGCAGCAGCAGTCCAATTAGAAACCAGCGTTGCATGGGACAGTCCAAATCCTTTCGACAGTAGTATACCATACAGGGGGGTGCGGGTGCGGATCGGATTCGTGTGTCGCCACTTTCGCAACCGTGTGTCTGCCGC
>CALCJV010000014.1 GCA_937967405.1 uncultured Chloroflexales bacterium
GTGCATATCTCTGGGGCTGTGGTGCAGCCGGGCGTGTATGAACTGCCCGCCGATGCGCGTGCCGCCGATGCGGTGCAGGCTGCGGGGGGCTTGCTCGCAACCGCCGATCAGACGCGAGTCAATTTAGCGGCACGGCTGGAAGATGCCCAGCAGATCATCATTCCGATGCAGCCCGCACCAGCACTCGCTGCTCCGCACAATGCAACCACCCCGGCTGAATCGGATGCGTTCGCACCGCTGCCCGCCCCCATCCGGATTAACATTAATACCGCTAGTATAGCCGAACTTACGCGCTTGCCCGGCATTGGCGAGACGCTTGCCACGCGGATCGTTGAGTATCGGCAGCAATACGGCAACTTTCAACACCCAGATGAATTGGAATCTGTAGCGGGGATCGGCCCCAATGTATTGGAGCAGATTCGTCCCTTTATTCACACAACGACACCTTAGGTAGCACCACACCTGATGGTGGCGGTGGATTTGTATTGGCAAGCTGGGGAGCATGCCCACCACAGCCCCCAGCATACACACGAAAACGAGGGCAACGATGCCACCTACGAGGAGCACAGAGGGTACACTGGAGCCTGTACGCACCGATGGCAACAACTGCACTGATAGCACAGTCGAAACGCAGCGGGATCAGCAATCCCACGACGCAAATGAGGAGTACAAACGCATGCGCTATACCAAGATTGTGGCGACGCTTGGACCAGCGACTTCCAGCCCCGAACAGATCGAAGCCTTGATTGCAGCGGGGATGAACGTTGCCCGCCTCAATTTCTCACACGGAACCCATGAAGAACATGCCCGCCGCCTTGAGATCGTGCGGGCCGCAGCTACCCGTGCTGGCAAAGCAGTGGCCGTACTTGCCGACTTGCAAGGCCCAAAGATTCGTACCGGAGCACTAGAACATGGCGCACCGGTACTGCTGCGGGCGGGGCAAGCCTTTACAATTACCACCCGCCCTGTCATCGGCAATGCCGAGATCGTCAGTACAACCTACGATATGCTGCCGATTGACGTGCGTACCGATAACAGCATCCTGCTCTCAGATGGGCTGATCGAGCTGCGCGTCCAGCGCACCACCAGCACCGATGTCTTGACGGAGGTGGTCCACGGCGGCGAGCTACGTGAGTATCAGGGCATCAATTTGCCGGGCGTGTGGGTGAGTGCGCCCGCCGTGACGAAGAAGGATGTAGACGATCTCTTGTTTGCACTGGAGATTGACGTAGATTATATCGCTATCTCCTTTGTCCGCACCGCCGCCGATGTACAACGGGTGAAAGACCTGATCCGGCAGGCTGGCAAGCGCGTGCCCGTGATTGCCAAGATCGAACGCCCCGAAGCGATTGAGGTGCTCGCGGAAATCCTCACCGTCACCGATGGGGTGATGGTGGCTCGCGGCGATTTGGGGGTAGAGATGCCCACCGCCGAAGTGCCGATCATCCAGAAGCAGATCATTGAGCAAGCCAATCAGCAGGGCTTGCCCGTGATTACAGCGACGCAGATGCTCGAATCCATGATCCACAACCCGCGCCCGACCCGCGCCGAAGCAAGTGATGTGGCTAATGCAATCATTGATGGCACGGATGCGGTAATGTTGAGCGGCGAGACGGCCAAAGGCAACTACCCGATTGAGGCCGTGCAGACGATGCACATGATCGCCCAAACCACCGAGCAGAGCGGACGCTGCTTGCACGAGGATGTGACCCACGGGCTAGCCGCGCTGCGCGATCCCTCTACGCCGTTAGCAATTGCGGCGGCTGCAGCAGCGATTGTGCGGACAATGCCGATCAAGGCGATTGTGGTCTTTACTACCTCTGGCACAACCGCACAACTTGTCTCGCAACAACGCCCCGGCGTGCCGATCTTCGCCTTTACTGAGAGCGAACACGTCTATCGGCGGCTGGCGTTGTTGTGGGGGCTGACCCCACTGCTAGTCGAATTTGCTAATACAGTGGAGATGTTTGAGAAGAATGTCCGCACGACGCTGATGGAGTTGGGGTACGCCAATCCGGGTGATCTGGCGATTATGACGGGAGGCCACCCGATTGCCAAACGGGGCAAGACCAACTTTCTCAAGATCGTCGAAATTTAAGTGGAAGCGGCACGCGGAGCACAGCGAATCGGCGCGGTGTGTCGCTGATGCGATTGACACGCCACGCCAAGCCTTGACGCAGTTCCTGACGGGTGGTACTCTAGCAGCTGAAGGCGCACCTGTTTTAATGGTGCTTACTGGCACTCGCGTTACCCGTTTTCTCTCCTGCCGCTTGTGGCTGATCGTCCAGCTGCTTTGAAAGAACTGCACCAGTATGAAACAACGGGTACTTCCCGTCGGGACCGTGTTACAGGAACGCTACCTGATTGAGCAACTGATCGCCCGCGGGGGCATGGGCGCAGTCTATCGGGCTGTGGATCAACGGCTCGGCAATGTGGTGGCTCTAAAACAGATTGTGCTGGATCAGCCGCGCATGCAGAAAGCCTTCGAGCGGGAAGCCCGCCTGCTCGCTAGCCTGCGCCACCCCGCCCTCCCGACCGTCAGCGATTACTTTGGCGATGCCGACGGCCGCTTTCTGGTGATGCAGCACATTGATGGCGAAGATCTGGGGGCATTGCTGGATCGCCAGCCGGATGCGTTCACCACCCCAGATCGGGTGCAGCAGGTGTTGGATTGGGCGGATCGGCTGCTCGATGCGCTGGAGTATCTGCACCAGCGCACGCCACCGGTGATCCATCGTGACATCAAGCCACAAAACTTGAAGATCACCTCACGCGGCGAGATCATCCTGCTCGACTTCGGGCTAGCCAAAAGCCTCGTGAATACCAACACGTTAAGTGGGCAGAGCGTGCGGGCCTACACCACCGATTATGCCCCGTTCGAGCAGATCCAAGGCACCGGCACGGATGCCCGCAGCGATGTCTATTCGCTCGGCGCAACGCTCTATCACCTGCTCACTGGCGAGCCGCCGGCTAATTCGCTCAGCCGAGCGGTGGCGATTCTGGGCGGCAAGCCTGACCCGCTGATCCCCGCGCATCAACTCAATCCGGCTATTCCGGCGGCAGTGGCGGCCGTCCTCGATACCGCATTGGCGAATGGTATCACGCGCCGCTTTAGCAGTGCCAGCCTGATGCGGGCCGCGTTACGCTCAGCGCGGATGACTTCCCAGCCTATCAGTAGCTTGAACAGCAGCGGGATGGCCACGATTGTGGCGGCTCCCCCTATACTCGATGATCCAAGTGCCCCTGCGGCCCCAACCGACCCGCTCGAAGCCGAAGAGCTAGATCCGCAGCACAGGATGGTGCGCCCTTCGATTACGGAGATACCGGTCTTATCGGTCCTGATTGTCTCCCAGCGGGATGAGGGCTTCTATCAAACTATTGGGGCGGCAGTTAAGAATGCCCGACCAAATTCACGCATTGTGATCCGCCCCGGCGTGTATACCGAGCAGGTTGTGCTCGATAAGCCCCTTGAACTGTTTGGCGATGGGCTACCGGACGATATTGTGATTGAGGCGCACGGCATGAGTGCCTTGCTGATGAAGACCGATTATGCAGTGGTGCGCGGGCTAACCCTGCGAAGCGTCGCCGCAACCGCCCAGCCGACTCCGGGTGCGGTGATACAGATTGGGCAGGGGCGGCTGATCGTGGAACGCTGCGAGATTGTCGCTGGGGGTGAGGTTGGGATTGCGATACAAGGCGAGATGGCCAATCCGCTGATCTGGCGGTGTCAGATTCACAGTGCACAGGGCGACGGTATTCGCGTCAGCGAGCAGGGGCGCGGCGTGATCGAAGAGTGCGACATTCAGGGCAGTGCTGGCTCCGGCATCGCCATCCGCAGTTGCGGTGCGCCGACGGTGCGCCGCTGTCGCGTGTATGCCGGAGCACATCACGGCATCTCAATTGGTGAGCAGAGTAGCGGCGTAATCGAGGCCTGCGACATTTTCGATAATGGTCGGGCCGGTATTGAGCTGAAGCAGAACAGCAACCCGCTGATTCGCGGCTGCACGATCCGTGACCACGCGCAAGGTTATGGTATTCTGGTAGCGGAGCAAGGTACTGGCTTTATTGATGCGTGCGATATTTCTAACAATGGCAAAGCTGGAATCGGGATTGTACAAGGCAGCAATCCAATTGTACGGGCAACCCACATTCACCACGAACGGCAGCGCGGAATCTTGATTGCCGAGCATAGTACCGGCTTCTTCGAGCACTGCGCCATCATTGCCAGCGAACGGGTTGGCGTGGATATACGGCAGGGCAGTAATCCCATCTTGCGCCACTGCAAAGTGCAGCAGCACGGAATTGTGGCCATTTGGGTGCACGACCAGAGCATGGGCCGGATCGAGGAATGTGATCTCACCCAGAATACCCGCAGTGCGTGGCACATTGAGGAGGGCAGTCAGGTCTACCGCAGTCGGAATCGTGAATAGCTACTGGAGCAACATCATAGAGAGATCAAGGAGGAGAACAACCAATGGCGCAACGTCCCATCGAAATTACCGTGTTCATTGATTTTATGTGTCCCTACACCAATCGGGCCGCAATCTGGCTCGATCAAGTCAAGCAGAAGCTCGGCGAACGCAACTTCATCGTCAATTGGAAATACTTCTCATTGGAGCAGATCAATCTGCCGGCCGACGGGGGCGATTGGAAGATTTGGGAGCAATCGGAGAACTATACCTACCCCAACCCGCATTGGAGTAGCGAACATCGCGGGTTACTGGCCTTTTGGGCGGCTGAGGCTGCGCGGCAACAGGGTGATGCAGCCTTCAACCGTTTTCGGGCACACCTGTTTAGTGCAATCCACAAGAAAAGCCTCAGCCCACGCTTTCGCTTAGATGATCGGCGTAAGCTTGAAGCAGTCGCCCTTGAAGCTAACCTCAACCTGAACCAATTCCTCGCCGATTTCTACAGTCCCAAGTATCTGGATGCCCTGCGCCGCGACCACACCGAAGCAGTAACGAAGTACAATGCCTTTGGCGTGCCGACGATCTGCTTCGATGATAAGAATGCTATCTATCTCAAATTGGAAGAAGTACCGCCCCTCGAAGATGCACTCCCATTTTTTATGAGCCTGCGCCAGAACTTTACCGGGCGGCGGTGGTTGTCCGAGATCAAACGCCCCAATCCGTAGGTAATAGGTAACAGGTGACAGGTGACAGGTGGTGGCACGCATGCAGGCAAGGCATGCGTGCCACTGAAGTTAACCCATTCCATGTTAGCCTTCATGTTCTGCGTGCCCTTCGTGTTCTTCGTGATTGGCTTGGCTCGTCCTAGCACCTGCCCCCTGTCACCTGATCCCTAACCCCTAACACCTGCCCCCCTGCCACCTAATTCAGCACCACCAACTGCGCCGCCGCCTCTAGCTCCAGCCGCCCCGCCACCAGATAGCGGCCGTAGATGAGCAACTGGGCCTGTGTCGGGATGGTGAGCTGGCTAACGGCGGGCACGGCTCCACGCTGAATCTGCTGAAAGGTGATTTCAGTTTCATCGGTGGCGGGAGCGATGGGGCGAGCTGGTTCAAGCGGAAGTGCATCCGCATGCAGCAGCGCAGTGATCTGCTCATGCACACCGGCCCCTGTGTACGTCACCTGCACCTCAACGGTCGTGATTGTCGC
>CALCJV010000015.1 GCA_937967405.1 uncultured Chloroflexales bacterium
GTAGGCGAGCTTCCCGTCGGCATTGAAGCTGATGGTGTAGTTGGCAGGGTTGGGCACGGTGATGTTGTTGGCCTCTGCCCCACTGGCACTATCCTGAAACTCACGCCACTGCCACGATGTGCCTTCTAGGGGATTGAATGGAGCAAAGACCATGTTGCCCGCATCGGCCCCAAGGTTGAGCACGAGCTGGTCGCCCTCTTGGACGAAGGCGGCAACTTGTTCAAGGCGGGTGCGGAACTCCTGATCGAGCGAGTCTTCGGGGCAGGCGGCGCGGGTCAGTGCACCCACAGTAATCGTCAGTTTGCTGCCATCGAGGGTATAGGTGCCATTGCCGCGATTGCAATCTGCTTGCAGCGCGAGTTGTCCATCAGGTAGAAAAGTGATGGTGTAGTTGGCTGGGTTGGGCACGGTGATGTTGTTTGCCTCGGCACCGCTGGCACTATCCTGAAACTCGACCCACTGCCACGATGTGCCGACAAGTCCGAGCGGCTCTAGCTTAGAAGGGGCAGGCGCAACGTCAGCAGCAGTGCTGGGGGCAAAGACCATGTTGCCGCTATCAAGGGCAAGGTTGAGCACGAGCTGGTCGCCCTCTTGGACGAAGGATGCAACTTGTTCAAGGCGGGTGCGGAACTCCTGATCGAGCGAGTCATCAGGGCAGGCGACTAGCGTCGTGACTCCGAGCTTGATGGTGAGCTGGCTGCCATTGAGGGTATAGGTGCCACCGCCGACGTTGCAATCGGCGCGGTAGGCGAGCTTCCCGTCGGCATTGAAGCTGATGGTGTAATTGGCTGGGTTGGGCACGGTGATGTTGTTGGCCTCTGCTCCGCTGGCACTATCCTGAAACTCACGCCACTGCCACGTTGTGCCGACAAGGGGTGCCACGGTGCTAGGGGTTTCCGGTTTGGCAGTCGCTTGGGGCGTAGTTTCCGGTTTGGGTTTGGCGGCAAGTTGCTCATCGGTGGCGGGGGCAAAAACCATGTTGCCTGCATCAGCCATCAGGTTGAGGACGAGATTCTTGCCATCGGGAACAAAGGTGACGACCTCGCCCAGCCGCTTGATAAAAGTCTGATCGAGCGACTCAATTGGGCAAGCGGCGCGGGTCAGTGCGCCTACGATGATTGTCAGGCGGCTGTTGTCTACCGTGTATGTCCCCGTGCCGCGATTGCAATCTGCCCGCAGCGCAAGCTGGCCATCAGGCAGAAAGGTAATCAGGTAGTTTTCGGGATTGGGCACGTTGATGTCGTTTTTGCCGGCCGTATCCTGAAATTCGATCCACTGCCATGTAGTATCAACGAGACTCAGGGTTTGGGTGACGGGGGCGGGGGCATCGGCAGGCTGTGGGGTGGCGGTGCGTTCGGGCACTACGCCAGTGGGTGTGGGTGTGGCCCTACCGCCCCCGCACGCTGCGAGCAGTAGCATCACCATGAGCACCAGTGGAGGGATGCTCCGTTGCCAAAAGCGGTTTGGTTGCATACTTCGCTCCTTGTAGATTCAGATTTAGGTAATATCCACAGGATTGTTGACCTAGGTGATAACGCTGCTAGTATACCACTGATTGACGAAGCACTCTCCATGCTTCAGGCGCAGGCGGTACGGGTGTGTCCTGCCGTGTGCGGGTGGGCACACAAAAGGTGCGGTTGGGATACCGCACCTCAATCTATCTACGCTGCCTACAAGATGAGGCGTTCAACCAATGTGGTTGGGTTGTACTGAATCAGCTTGCTAGCAGCAAGGCTTCTGGGTCTTCGAGCAGGCTCTTGATGTGGACAAGGAAGCGCACCGCCTCGCTACCATCTACGATGCGGTGATCGTAGGTTAGGGCGAGGTACATCATGGGACGCACCACAATCTCACCGTTGACGACCACTGGGCGTTCCATAATCTTGTGCATGCCCAAGATGCCAACCTGTGGCGTATTTAAGATTGGGGTTGACATCAGCGAGCCATATACGCCGCCATTGGTAATGCTGAATGTGCCGCCTTGCAATTCGGCGAGGGTCAGCTTGCCGTCGCGGGCGCGGTTGGCTAGCTCCGCAATGCCACGCTCGATCTCTGCAAAGCTCTTGCGGTCTGCGTCGCGCAGAACCGGTACAACCAAGCCTTGCTCAGTGCCGACGGCGATGCCTATATCGTAGTAATGCTTGATAATGACATCGTCGCCATCAATCTCGGCATTGAGAAGCGGGAAGGCTTTCAGTGCATTGACGGATGCTTTGGTAAAGAATGACATAAAGCCTAAGCCGACCCCATGCCGCTCCTTGAAGCTGTCCTTGTGCTTCTTCCGCAGGTTCATAATTGGCAGCATATCGGCTTCATTAAATGTTGTCAGCATGGCCGCTGTCGCTTGAGCCTCAACCAAACGGCGGGCTATCGTTTGGCGGCGGCGGCTCATGCGCTGGCGTTCCTCGCGCCGTTCTACTTCCACAATAGCGGGCATAGGTCCGGTTGGCAACGGTTTGCCTGAGTCCGTTGTGAGTGGGGCTTGGGGGGGGGGCGGTGCGACGGGCGCAGGTGGGGCGGGTGCGGGGCGAGCAACCGGCGCAGGGGTGGCCGCCACTGGTGCGGGCGGTGCGGCGGGCGCGGGCGGCGTGGGCGCGGGGATAGCAACCGGTGTAGGGGTGGCCGCCTGTGCCATCCGCAGCATGTGGGTGATTACGTCCTCTTTCGTTACCCGTCCACCGGGGCCAGTGCCAACAACGGCAGTAATGTCAATGTTATTCTCGGCGGCTACCTTCAACGCGGTGGGTGTGGGCGGCGTGGGTGCAGGCGGCGGGGCCGCCGCAGTCTGCCCATTGGTGGGGGCGGCTACTGGAGCGGGCGGTGCAGGCGGCTCCGTAGGAGCGGCCGCCACTGGAGCGGGGGGAGGCGGGGCTGCCGCTCCGCCATTGCCGTCAATCGTGGCGATCAGGTCATTAATCGCCACCGTTTCGCCTTCGGCTTTGATGATTGAAACCAACCGCCCAGCCTGTTCTGCGGCCACTTCCAGATTCACTTTGTCGGTTTCCAATTCAACAATCGGTTCGCCTAGCCCGATTGGGTCGCCTTCACGCTTGAGCCATTTGCTGATGGTTGCCTCAACGATAGACTCACCGAGCGCAGGCACACGTACTTCTATCGCCATGCGTCTCTCCTCATCTGCTGTTTGTCGCCCGTTCATTCGGCGACACTCCTAACACGCTTTAGATATGTTCCTCTGCTCTAGGCAAACGTGATCGCTTCAGTCACAATCCGGTTCTGCTCTATATCGTGCAGTTGGTGGGTTCCTTCGGCGGTGCTTGCAGCAGGGGCACGCCCCACATAGCGGAGCGTTGGGGGCTGCATCACCTTCAGCCGCGCAATACTTTCGTGCAGCAGCGGCTGGATAAACGTCCACGCACCCATGTTCTGCGGCTCCTCTTGCAGCCAGACAATCTCGGTCAGGTTGGGGTAGGCGTGCAGCAGTTGCTCGACTTCATGGGCGGGGTAGGGGTAGAGCTGTTCCACCCGTGCAGCGGCAATGCCTTCTGGGAGCGGCTTGGGCGCGTTAGTGCGGGCATCGCTGGTCAAATCTACATACACCTTGCCACTGCACAAGATTAGCCGCGTGACCTGCGCGGGATCTGTCACACTTACGCCCGCTTCGGGGGGGAGGACGGGATGGAAGCGGCTTTCGGTCAAATCCTGTGCCGATGAGCTAGCACGGGGGTGGCGCAACAGCTTCTTGGGGGTCATCAGGATCAGCGGACGCGGATCGCTGCGGAGCATTGCGGCTTGGCGGCGCAGCAAGTGGAAGTGCTGTGCGGCGGTGGTGCAGTTGGCCACGCGGATGTTGTTTTCGGCGCAGAGTTGGAGGTAGCGTTCGAGGCGGGCACTGGAGTGCTCGGGCCCCTGCCCCTCGTAGCCGTGCGGCAGCAACATCACGAGCGCAGGCTGCTGACCCCACTTCGCCCACCCAGAGACGATAAACTGGTCAATGATCACCTGTGCACCATTGGCAAAATCGCCGAATTGAGCTTCCCACAGGACGAGCGTATCTGGAGCATGGATGCTGTAGCCGTACTCAAAGCCGAGCACCGCATTCTCGGAGAGCGGGCTATTGTAGATGTCAAAGGAAGCCCGCGCCTGCGGCAGGGCTTGGAGCACGTTGAAGCGTTCGCCGGTGTGGATGTCGTGCAGCACCGCGTGGCGTTGGGTAAACGTGCCCCGCTCGCTGTCCTGTCCCGTGAGGCGGATCGGTGTCCCTTCAGCCAATATCGCCGCAAAAGCGAGGAGTTCGGCATGGCCCCAATCAATACCGCCCTCAGTCTCTAGGGCAGCGCGGCGTTTCTGCAACACCCCCCGATCCAGCTTGGGATGCACGGTGAAGCCCTCTGGCACGCGCAGCAGGCTGTCATTGAGACCTTTGAGTTGCTCGAACGAGATGCTGTTTGGCTCGGCACTGGAAGGGCGCATTAGGGCTGAGGCCGGCACCGCGACCGTGGCTTGCGTGCGCCCGTGCCGCTCAACTTCGCGGTAAGCGCGTTCGAGGCGGCTCATTGCCCGTTGTATTAGCTCATCGGCCACGCCTGCGGCAATCATCCCTTGCTGCTCCAACCTCTGGGCCCACTTGGCACGCACGGTGGGGTGATTGGCGATGATCTCATACATCTTCGGCTGGGTGTAGGCCGGTTCATCGCCTTCGTTGTGGCCCCAGCGGCGGTAGCCGACGAGATCAATCAAGAAATCTTTGGCAAAGCGTTCGCGGTAGGCCCACGCAATGCGGATTGCGGCGATGCACGCTACGGGATCATCGGCATTAACGTGGATTACGGGGATTTCAAAGCCCTTCGCCAAATCGCCAGCATACAGCGTCGAGCGCGAGTCGTCCCAATCGGTGGTAAAGCCGACTTGGTTATTCAGGATGATATGGATCGAGCCGCCAGTGTGGTAGCCGGGCAGCCGCGAGAGGTTGAGCGTTTCCGCTACGATGCCTTGGCCGGGGAAGGCGGCATCACCGTGAATGAGGACGGGCAGGGAAGCCCGCCAATCTTTGATCGGCTCGCCGCGGGTGCCGCGCATTTCTTGCGCGGCGCGTGCGCGCCCTTCGACTACCGCATTGACAAATTCGAGGTGGCTAGGATTGGGCACGAGGGTGACGGGCATTTCGTACACGCCGCCCTCTTGATAGGCGCGGCGTGCGCCCAGATGGTACTTTACGTCACCGCTGTAGCCCAGATAGGTGGCTTGGTTGTAGTCCATCGTGCCCTGAAACTCGGAGATGATCGCACTGTAGGGCTTACCGAGTGTGTGTGCCAGCACATTCAGTCGTCCGCGATGGGCCATGCCAATCACGACCTCGTGGGTGACTGCGCCAGCTGCTTCATGGATCAGCGCATCGAGCATCGGGATCAGCATGTCCGTGCCTTCGAGCGAGAAGCGTTTCTGGCCCGGAAACTTCTGATGCAGGAAGCGTTCAAAGCACTCGGTTGCCGTGAGCCGCTCAAGGATGTCAATGCAGTAGGCGGTATCAAAGCCTTCAAAGAAGCGTTGCCCTTCGGCTGCCTCGCGCAGCCATACGCGCTCTTCGTAGACCTTAATGTGATGAAAGTCGTAGCCAAGTGAGCCGGAGTAGATCGAGCGCAGGGTTTGGATTGCCTCATATGCATTGGTGGCACGCTCATCCGGTGAGCTGCGAACGACCGAAGGCGGCAGAGCTTTGAGGATTTCTTCGGTGAGGTTATGGGTTTCCAGCTTCAAGCCGGGATCGTCGAGCGGCTCTGAGCCAAGCGGGTCAATCCGCGCTGCAAGATGCCCGTACTCGCGGATCAAGCGCACGAGCCGTGCGGCCCCAACAACGTAGGGGATCGGGTAGCTTGAGTAATCTTCGGGAATATCGGAGGGGAGTACCGTTTGCGATGCGCCTACGTGGGCTGGGCTGTGTAGCTCTTTAGTGGTGTGCAAGCCGGATGTGCGCGGTGGCGAGGCGGCCGGATGCACATCGGCGGGGGGGACGGTAAGCCGTGTTGCGCCATTGCCATTGGGGCGTGGAGGGGGCGGTGGCAGTGGTTGCCCGTTGCCATGTGGGGCGATCCGCTTCTGACGGGGGGGAAGGTGAGCAGTATCTTTCGTTGCGCTCACTGCGCTACTATTGCTCCGACTGTTGCCGTTGCTGGATGGCTCGATGAGGATTGCGCCTGCAGGTGTGCTTACCACTTGCAAGGTTGCTCCGGCCGTGCCGAGCGTCCATGTTGCGAAAAAAGTGCGAGTTACTTCATCTACCGCATTGGGATCAGTACAATATTGCTCGTAGAGATCAAGCAGATAGCCTGCGTTGGGGCCATGAAACATGGATTCGTCCATACACACTCGCTTTCTGTGTTTTGCCTGCGTCTATGCAGCAATAGACGCACCGTGCACAACGTCGTACAGAATCAGACGGCGAACGTGAGCGATGTACGTCGCGCTGACTTATGGCTTTATAGTATACCTCTTTATTGCGATTTGATCCAAATTTCAGAATAGAGATGATATGGATGATCTCCTGCGGCTGGAGCGCACAGATGCACGAGTATGGTATAATCCAGAAAGGATACGCAGCCAATTGATGATCGGTACAAGCGGGGGGGAGTTATGCCATTTGGGGCACACATGTCTATTTCCGGCGGGATTGCCAACGCCTTCGCTCGCGGCGCACAGGTGCAGTGCGACACGATCCAAATCTTCACCAAGAGCGAACGCCAGTGGCAGGCCAAGCCGCTCACTGCCGATGATCTTGCCGCCTACCACGCCGCGCAGGAGCGTACCGGCATTCGTCCAGTGGTGGTGCATGACTCATACCTGATTAATCTGGCCTCACCCAAAGATGATCTGTGGGAGCGTTCGATAGCAGCCTTCGCAGAGGAGCTAGAGCGGTGCCACGCGCTCCATATTCCCTACCTTGTTACCCATCCCGGTGCCCATACCGGCAGTGGTGAGGAAGCTGGATTACGCCGTGAAGCTGAAGCTCTCAACCGCTTGTTGGATGCGGGCGTAGGCGGCGAGGTGCTGATTCTGCTGGAGACAACCGCCGGACAGGGGAGCGCATTGGGTGACAAGTTTGAGCATCTGGCCCGCCTGATCGAGCTGGTGCAGCATGAAGAACGCATCGGCGTGTGTGTGGATACGTGCCACATCTTTGTGGCGGGCTACGATATTCGCACGCCGGAAACCTATACGCACACGTTCGCCGAATTCGAGCGCATTGTTGGCACGCAACGGATCAAGGTCTTGCACCTGAATGATACTGAGAAGGAGCTGGGTAGCCACATAGATCGGCATACCCACATTGGGCAGGGGCAGATTGGGCTTGAGGCGTTCCGCATGCTAGTCAACGATCCGCGCTTCCGCGACTTGCCCATGATTATCGAAACGCCCAAAGCGAAAGCGATGCTAGAGGATGTGCAGAATTTGGCGGTGTTGCGTGGGCTACAGAATCAGGCGGCTCCCGCTCAGTAGGCATTCTGCTGCTTGCCCGTGATGATGTCTACGCCGGTGCGGATGATGATCTTGATGTCAAACCACAGCGACCAGTTCTCGATGTAGTAGAGATCGTAGCGGGTGCGCTCCTCGATGCTCGTATCGCCACGCAAGCCATTCACCTGCGCCCAGCCGGTGATGCCCGCCTTTTCTTTGTGGCGGCGCATGTAGCGTGGAATCTGCTGGCTAAACTGCTCCACAAAACGCGGCTGTTCGGGGCGCGGCCCCACCACACTCATATCTCCGAGCAGCACGTTGATAAACTGGGGGAGTTCATCCAGCGAATAGCGGCGCAGGGTGCGCCCCAAGCGGGTTACTCGTGAGTCGCCGGGCACGGTCCAGCCGGGCCCATTAGCCTCTGAGTCTGTTCGCATGGTGCGGAACTTGACCATGTAGAAGGGGCGATTGTCTAAACCGACCCGCTCTTGGAGAAAGAAGACGGGTCCCGGCGAGTCGAGCTTGATCAGCAAGGCAATGAGCAGCAGCGGTAGTGAGAGCAGGATCAGCACGGTTCCAGAGACGAGGACATCGAGGCTCCGCTTGAGCATCTGGTTCCATGGATTGTCAAGGGCAGCATTCTTCACGCTAATCAAGGGCAGCCCGCTTACGTCGCCAATCGAGATTTCGGTGCTGGTGATCAGCTGGAAGGTATCGGGGTAGACTTTGATCGCCACCGCTTCATCCTCAGCTAGCGCAATGACGTTCAGCATCTCCTCCGGCGAACGCTGGGAGATGGCCAGCACTACCTCATCGGCGCGGGTAGCCCGCACCACACGCCCTAGCTGCTGGATGCGGCCGAGCACGGGCAAGCCTTCAATCTCAGTTCCAACGGGGTATATATCAGAGAGGAAGCCTTGCACGCGGTAGCCCAATTCGGGCGAGCGGCGGATGGTGCGCCAGACGGCGCGGCCCGGCTCGCGTGCGCCGACGATCAGGGCGCGGCGAATATCTATGCCCTTGCGGCGCAAGCGCACCACCAACGCCCGATGCACAAGCCGCAGGCTCGCGGTGGCAAGCACGGCCGTTAGCCATGCAATAGCCAGCACCGCCGGAGTCCATGGCAGGGGCACGTAGCCCGCCTGTGGCAACAGCGTGTTGACAATCAGCGAGAGAAAGATCGTGGCCAGCGAGATCGCAATAAACACTTTGGAGAATTCGTCAATGCGCGAGGAGCCACGCCGCATGGTGTACAAGCCGCTGCCGATGAAGGTGATCGCAAAGACGGCATTGGCAATACACACATACAGCAGCAGATCGGTGCTAGTAGTGGGCAGCAGCAATCCGCTCTGGCGAATGTTGTCAAGGTTGGCACGGTATATGCCGAAGAATGCCGTATTGACTGCAAGCGCATCGCAGAACATCAGCCCCAGCAAGAGTACAACTGCTGCCGGATGGGAGCGACGGCGCACGCGGCGTGGTAGGGCGGCGGTGTGGCGGTGGCTATCCGACGCGGCGGGCGGCGGCGGGGAGGAGGAGATTATGGCCAAGTGCGATCAACTCCTTCACGGTAATCCCCGCTTCAATCACCGCATTGAGCGGGGCGGGGGTGGTTGCAGCGAAGTGCTTGCGATGGAAAATTCGCATAGCAGCGTAGAAGGCGTGGATGGATGGAATTGCACGGCGCGTACTCGCAGCGCGTTTGTAGTGCCAGACATAGACTGCCGGATAGTAGATCACACGCCAGCCATACTGCTTGATGCGGTAAGCCCAATCGAGGTCTTCGCCATACATAAAGAAGGCTTCATCGAGCAAGCCGACTTCTGCAATCACGCTGCGCCGCAGCAGCATACACGCCCCCACGACGGCATCTACCTCTGTCTCCTGATCCGGATCGAGGTAGGTGAGGTTGTAGCGGGCAAAGCGCGGGTGGCGCGGGAAGATTTTGGCCAAGCCGAGCATGCGATAGAACGCGACGGCAGGCGTAGGGAATGAGCGGCGGCACGCCAGATCGAGCGAGCCATCCGGCAGCAGCACCTTTGGCCCCACGACACCAACGGCGGGGTGAGCCTCTAGGTAATCTACTAGTCCGTCAAACAGATCAGGCGGCACAACCGTGTCGTTGTTGAGCAACATAACATAATCAGGCGGATTGGGCAAGGCAAGGATCTCGCGCAGGGCGAGGTTATTGCCATACGAGAAGCCGCCATTGTGCGGGCTAACGCGCAGGATGACCTGTGGGAAGCGGGCTTGTACCATGGCGACGCTCGCATCGGGCGAGGCATTATCCACCACCCACACGGCGAGCTGGCAGCGTGGGGTGTGGGCATAGATTGACTCGAGACAATCGGCGAGCAGATCGGCGCGATTGTAATTCAGGATCACCACTGCTAGCGTTGGGCGACGCGGCGGCGCAGGCTGCTCTGGCTGGTCAAGTTCTTTATGTTTTGGCGTAGCAGTTGGCATCGTGGCTCCTCACAGTCAGTAGTCCTAATACCATATTGTTATTATACTACCGAACTACACCGTATCTTTCAGGGCTACAATAAAAGGAAAGCATTGCCTCTCGCGTAGGCGGCGGAGTTGCCCGCTTAGGGGGGGCTACGCTCTGGTAAAGGATGGAATTGACATGACACTGACAGAACAGGCTCATGTACATGCTCCCCCCTTGCATTCGGTACTGGTTAAGAAACAAGCACTAGCGTATCGCCAGACGGGTACGGGCTTCCCGTTGATTCTGCTGCATGGCTGGGGCGGCTCCTCGCGCTACTGGTATAGCACGATGGCCAGCCTTGCCGCGACGCACACGACCTATGCCCTCGATCTGCCCGGCTACGGGCAGTCGCCCGCAATGGTCAAGGCATCGAGTGTGGTCCGTTTCGCTGAATTGGTGATCGCGTTTGCTGATGAACTCGGTTTGGAGCAGTTCGATCTGAATGGGCACTCGCTGGGAGGCGCAATCGCAAGCTACATTGCTGCTGAGTATCCGCAGCGTGTGCGCCGCCTGATCCTGACCTGCTACGGCATTATGCCCACTGAGCTAGAGCAGATCATTGTTGAGGCGTGGTATGCCAATCTCTACCCAGTGGTTGAGACAGTCTATCCCTTCTTGGGCTTGTTGCAGCCATTCGAGGATGCGTTGAAGTTGGTGGCGGGCAGCACCTCCTACAATCCGCTCGTGCTGTACACGGCTGTGCGTCCGTTCTTCTTTGAGTTGCCCGACAATCCGGCGATGTTACGGATGGGCTACAACGAGTTTGTGTATATGGATCAACGGGCTTCGCTGGCGAGCACATTGAGCTTGGGCGATCCGTGTTTGCCGCGTGCGATCCGCCAAATTCGTGTGCCGACCTTGCTGATCGGCGCACATCAAGATGCGATTGTCATGCCTAACCGGATTACCCGCACGGCAAAGCTGATCACTGGGAGCCAGCTCGTCTGGATCGAGATGTGCGGGCACGCTCCCATGATCGAACGCCCTGCCGAGTATGAGCGGCATGTGGGCGCGTTCCT
>CALCJV010000016.1 GCA_937967405.1 uncultured Chloroflexales bacterium
GGTAGGGTATACTCAAATACGGCAACAAGGATGGTACGCTGGGCGGCATACAAGTCTGCCAGCAGAGCCAGTTCAGGCGGGTGTGGGCTGCGCTCAGCGGGGCGGTCAGGGTAGATCAGGTGCGGTGTGCTGAAGTAGACCATGATGCTATCGGCAACAGGCGTTGGGGCTACGGCCGGATCCGGGGTGGGAAGCACCACGACGGCGGTGGCTGGTTCGTCTTCAAGATCTATGCCCAAGATCGCCGGATCAAAGCAGCCTTGTGTACTCAGGAAGATAGCGAGGGCGACACCCAGAAAGACAAGTGCAGAGACCAACTGCATGGTACTCTTGCTGGGAGATGGCTTGGACGACTTGCGGCGCGGGCTACTGGATTTCTTGGCGGGTGAACGCGAGCGTGACGGTTTCGACGTTGAACTGGACATGGCAACTCCTACGATGATGAATGCGACGGCGGGTTGAAGGGCGACGGGGGCAGCGGTTTATCTTCCGCAGCGGGTGGCTCAGGCGCGGCGGGGGCGGCAGGAGGCGTAGGCTCAGGCGCGGTCGCTGGCGCGGCGGGGGCGGCGGGGGCGGCAGAAGGCGCAGGCTCTGGCAGTAGCTCCGATGCTGGCGGCATGGGTGGGTTAAATGCTGGTGGTAGCGGCGGCACATTGCCCAAGCGGGCTGGCTGCGGTGGGTTGAAGGGTGGTGGTGCAGGTGGATTGAAGGGTGGTGGGGGCGGGGGCGGCGGCAACGCCTGCGGTGCAGGGGCGGGGTCTTCCGGTGGTGTGTCGGCAAATGCCTCCAGCAAGGTCTGCAATTCGCGGCGGACAGTGATAAGGATCGCCTCTGCCGGATCGTCGCCGTTCGCGGTATCGCCAGCACGTTTGATCGCCCGGCGTAGCAGGGCCAGCATTGTGTCCACTTCGGCATCACTGCGCGAGGGATCTGCTGCAATCAGGGTGGCTTGCTGCTCCGCCCAGCGCAGCACTGGGGCTGCCTGCGTGTCGGTCAGGTCGGCGGTCAGGCTTTCATCTTCTTGCATGCGCTCGGCAGCGTGCTGTTGTCGCCGTAGCAGCCGGTCTTCGCCTGCTGGGGTGGCTGGTCCTGTTCGTGGCTCAGGCATCATCGTCATCCGTATTCAGAATCCCCTCCAGCCGCGATGCAACCGGCGTAGCACGCGGGGTCATGCCAAAGCCTAGCTCTTGATGGACGATCTGCCCAGCCACCATCGTGAGCATCACACGTCCCTTGAGGCGTTGCCCGTGTAGAGGGCTATTCTTGCCTTTCGAGACGAATTGGTTGACATCTACAATCCATTGATAATCTGGATCAATAATCACGAGATCGGCTTGCGTGCCGATGCGGAGGGAACTAGGCGTGCGTTTTAGCACTCGCGCCGGTCCTTCGGTGAGGCAGGCAATCGCATTGAGCATATCGAGCGCACCGCGATGGACGAGCGTCAGGACTAAGCCAAGCGCGGTCTCTAAGCCACTGATGCCACACGCGGCTAGCCCATACTCGCACTGCTTATCTACCAGCGCGTGGGGGGCGTGATCGGTAGCAATCGCATCGAGTGTGCCATCGGCAAGCCCAGCGATCAAGGCTTCTACATCGGCTTCTGTGCGTAGCGGGGGGCTGACTCGCGTGCTGGTATGGAAGGGCGGCAGCAAGGTTGGGTTGAGCCATGCGGGGAGGGGCAGATCGGCACTCTGGCGCATGCTCTGGATGCCGGCTGCATAGATATGGCTGTATTGATCGAGGCGTTGGGTGAGTGAGCCTTGGGCGGCAGAGGGGGGGGCATCGAGGGTGCCCAGTACCCACCGATCCGTGAGGGTTAGGTGGTGCGGGGAAACTTCAGCAGTGATACGCACCCCGTGTTGGCGGGCGTGGCGGATCAATTCTACGCCCCCAGCCGTCGAGACGTGGCACACATGCAGGTGTCCGCCCGTCATAGCCGCAAGGGTAATGTCACGGGCAATCTGTACCTCTTCAGCGGCGGCAGGGTAGCCGGGCAAGCCGAGCCGCATGCTTACCGCACCTTCGTGCATGGCCCAGCCCTTGTTCAAGCGGGTATCCTCACAGTGGCTCATAATCGGGACATCAAGCATGCGCGAATAGGCTAGCGCGTTTCGCATCACCGCCGGATCGCTGATCGGGCTGCCGTCGTCGCTGAAGGCGATACAGCCAGCTTCAACCAGACTCGCCATTTCGGTTAAAGTGCGCCCCTGCCGCCCCACTGTCGCTGCGCCAATCACCTCGACCTGCACTGTGCCGACATCGCGGGCGATCTGGCGCACGTGGCGCACGACAGCGGGCGTGTCGTAGGCGGGGTGGGTGTTGGGCATGGCGCAGATGGTGGTAAAGCCGCCGCGTGCTGCTGCCTGCGTGCCAGTTGCAATCGTCTCTTTGTGTTCTTCGCCCGGCTCGCGCAGATGCACATGCAGGTCGGTGAAGCCGGGCGTAACGAGACAGCCGTGTGCATCAATGATGACCAAATCCGGATCAGCTTCCGGCAGGCGGTCGGTCATTTCATACATACGGGCCACTTTGCCAGCTTCGATCAGGATATGCCCAATTGTGGCAACACGCTGAGAGGGATCAATAATCATGCCGTGTGTGATCAAATAGCGCATCGCCTCAGGCTCCTTTCCGGCGGAGGTGGAGGGCAAGGTGATAGAGCAGGGCCATGCGGACTGCCACCCCGTTGGTCACTTGTTCTTCGATCACCGATTGGGCCGAGATGGCAACATCGGGCGCAATCTCGATGCCCTCATTCATTGGGCCCGGATGGAGTACGAGCATGCCCGCGTGGGCGGCTTGCAGGCGGGCGGACGTAAGGGCAAAGAATTGGGCATACTCACGGAGTGAGGGCAGCAGCCCCGCTTCTTGGCGTTCGCGTTGCAGGCGCAATACAATCACCGCATCGGCATCTTGCAGGGCGGCCTCGAGGCTGTAGACGATCCGCAGATCGGGCCACGTATCTAGCCAAAACTGCTCATTGCCAAGCAAGGTGGGCGGGGCACACAGGGTGATGTGTGCCCCCATCGTTGTCAGCCCCCACAGATTGGAGCGAGCGACGCGGCTATGCAGAATGTCGCCGACAATCACGATATGGCGGCGTTCGAGGGTGCCGAGCTTATCCCGTAGGGTAAAGAGATCGAGTAGGGCTTGGGTCGGGTGGGCATGGCTGCCATCGCCGGCATTGATGATTGCACCGCGAAAGTGTTGGGCCAGCAGGTGCGCGGTTCCGGCGTAGCTATGGCGCAGCACGAGAATATCCGCGCCGAGGGCTTGGAGCGTCCGCATCGTATCCAGTAACGACTCGCCCTTCTCAACGCTGCTACCGCGTGCGGTAAAGTTGACCACATTGGCCGAGAGGGCTTTGGCCGCAAGCTCAAACGAGATGCGCGTGCGGGTGCTCTCTTCGTAAAACATGTTGACCACACTCACGCCGCGCAGGGTGGGCACTTGGGCAATTTCGCGGCTGAGAATTTCCTTCATCCCGATGGCGGTATCGAGCACAGTCTCGATCTCGTGGCGCGTGAAGTCATCGAGATCGAGCACGTGGCGACGAGTTGGGCGCATGGATTCAGGCAGTGTCACAGGTGCTTCTCCTGCTTGCAGTTGATCGGTCGTGATGGACAACCAAGAGTCAGAGCTTAGCGGGGAGGGTGGGCAATCAACACCCGATCTTCGCCCGCATCTACTTCACTCAAGTGAACCTCAACCACCTCATCGCGGGAGGTGGGCACGTTCTTGCCGACAAAATCGGCTCGGATCGGCAGTTCGCGGTGGCCCCGATCCACCAGCACAGCCAGCTGGATGCGGGCGGGGCGGCCAAGGTCTACGATGGCATCGAGCGCAGCCCGCACAGTACGCCCAGTATACAGCACATCATCCACGAGGATGACAACCCGATCCGTGACATTGGTATCAATGCGCGTTGTGCGGACCAGCGGCACGTCAGCTCGCAGCGTCAGGTCATCGCGGTAGAGCGTAATGTCCAATTCACCGACGGGGACTTGCACGCCTTCAACATCGGAAAGGACGGCGGCAATGCGGTTCGCCAGTGGCACTCCTCGGCGCCGAATCCCAACGAGTACCACCTGTTGCACCCCTTCGTTGCGTTCGGCAATCTCGTGCGCGATCCGAGTGATAGCGCGGCGTATCTCATCCCCATTGAGAATCTCTTTTTCCGATGCGATTGCACTCATGCCAACTACTCTCGTGTGCTACACTGTGACCGGTCTGCGGAGCTAGAGTGTGATCCTGAGGTGTTGCGTTCCGATCTGCCTGAACGATGCGAACAGGCCCCTTTGCAGATTGTACCCGCACGTGGCGGGGGTGTCAACTCAGGGAGGACAACCGGCTCGAATCAGGGCTACGCAGGCGGTTTAGTTATCCTGTCCAGAGAATACGAGTAAAGATTTGGATACCTTTACCCTACATCTCGCAACGCGACTCTGGTACTATAACAAACACTAGCTACAGTACACCTATCCTAAAGCGTAATACTTATCCTCACGATAAGGACAACCGCTAGACCAGTGTCTGTAACGCGGTGACGCGAGTTGTAACGCTTAGTTGAAGGGTACCTCATTGGTAGCCATGCTGCCAGCCCTATGGGCACACACTGCTCCATAGGCTGTGGGTTACTAATAAGGAAAGGAGGTTGTAGTTCTTTGGCAATGTCCATCCTGCGCTGGTGCAGGATGCTCGGTGTACACTTCTCCATGATGCGCCTCTTCTTTGGCTGTTCCTGACATGGGTGTCAGGCGATGAAACGGAGTTGCAGTCAGTGTTCTGGCAATTTCCGCACAGCCCCGCAATGATGCAAAGGCACGTTTCAATGATCGAATATGCCGTGTGTGGTTGTTGTTTCTAGCTCGACAGGATGGGCTGACGCACACATAGGACAGATTGCCCAATTGCTCGGTGCAACTGTTTGCGTACTCCCGTGTACGGGAAATCGGATCGCTCTAGCACAACGTCACAATCAGGTTACTGTTACAACATATCTGTCAGGAGGTTACGAGTTATGAAACGGTTTTGGAAAGTTGGGGCAGGTTTTGCGGGCGCACTTGCGCTAATGGCTCTGTTTGCCGATGTTTCATTTGCACAGGACACAGCCGAAGAGATTGCTGGTCTTCAGGCGGCGACAACGACAATCTGGCTGATCATTTCAGCCGCGTTGGTATTCTTCATGCAGGCTGGCTTTGCTCTGCTTGAGGCTGGCTCGGTGCAATCGAAGAATGTTGTCAACGTGTTGATGAAAAACTTGGCTGACTTCGCTATTGCGACATTCGCGTTTCTTGCATTCGGTTATGCGTTTATGTTTGGTGAGGGTACGCCGATCATCGGCTTGAGCGGCTTCTTCCTCAACGAGTTCGGCGGCGAGCCAGTAGATATGGCTTTCTGGTTCTTCCAGCTTGTCTTCGCAGGCACCGCAGCTACGATTGTCTCTGGTGCTGTGGCTGAGCGCACCAAGTTCCCTGCGTACCTGATCTTCAGCTTGGCCATCACTGCATTCATCTATCCCATTTACGGTCACTGGGTGTGGGGCGGTGGCTGGTTGAGCGATATGAGCTTCTTGGGTGAAGGTGTCGCGTTCACTGACTTCGCTGGCTCGACAGTCGTTCATAGCGTCGGAGGTTGGGCGGCGTTCTTTGGAGCGATGGTGGTCGGTGCACGCATTGGCCGCTTCGACAAGGATGGCAAGCCAGTGGCTATTCCGGGCCATTCGGTGTCACTGGTAGCTCTTGGCGTATTCATCCTGTGGATCGGCTGGTTTGGCTTCAATGCGGGGAGCCAGCTGAGTGCTTCGACTGGCGACGATGCGACCGCAATTGCGCTGATTGCTGCAAACACAACGATTGCTGCTTCGCTGGGTGCGATTGGGGCTGTGCTGTACAGCTTGAAGAATGGTAAGGTCTCATTTACCGCAGGCTTTGCGGGTGTGCTTGGTGGGTTGGTGGCGATCACCGCACCCTGCGCCTTCGTGACCCCGCTCCAAGCGGTTATCATTGGTCTGGTTGGTGGGGCTATTGTACCGTGGGGTATGGAGATGCTGGAGAAGAATAAGATTGATGATCCAGCAGGTGCAGTCCCAGTTCACTTGATGGCAGGTGTGTGGGGCACATTGGCTGTTGGTTTATTCCCCTTCAACATGACCCAGCTTATAGCCCAAATCATTGGTATCCTAGCGTGTGCCGTGTGGGCTGGCGGCTTGAGCTACCTGACGTTCCTTGCGATTGACAAGACGATTGGCATGCGCGTCAGTGCTGAGGAAGAACTGCACGGGCTGGATTACGACGAGCATGGGATTGTTGCTTACCCTGACATCAATGCCATTCCGGGTGCCGCTGTGCCGGCAACCGCCGAAATTGGCACGGGGGTGAGCCGCGCCCCGGCGAAGTAAGTAGGAATATATCCGCGCACCAAGCCCATCAGTGGCAGGTGTAGCTACGCTGAAATCTCCCGCGTAGACCTCCGGGGACTGGCTGAAAGCAGCAGCAGCCAGTCCCTTCCCCATTCTCGCGCTACGGATTTTGTGCTATAGTATGTGCTTATACTTTTCTCCGCTACAACTAGAGTGCAAAGGAGCAAGAGCATGGCTTCTCTCGCTATCCGCGTCGAACCCGGTAAGAAATGTAATCTCGCCAAAATTGAAACGCGCTACAGTGGCGATCTGGAACGGGCCACCGCCGAAGCGCAGCTGGAAGAGCTGACCAATGAGCTGAGCGATCTGCAAGAGATGCTGTACGCCGCAGATACGCACAGTGTGTTGGTGGTGCTGCAAGGGATGGATACGAGCGGCAAAGATGGCACGATCCGCAAGGTGTTCTCCAAGATTGAGATTCTGGGGGCCCGAATGGCCGATTTCAAAACGCCGTCATCATTGGAACTCGCGCATGATTTCTTGTGGCGGGTGCATTATCGGGCCCCACGGCGCGGTGATATCGTGGTGTTCAATCGTTCGCACTATGAGGATGTACTGATTGCACGGGTCCGCAACCTTGTGCCCGAGTCGGTGTGGAGCAAACGCTACCGCCATATCAACGACTTTGAGCGGTTGCTTGCGGATCACAATACCATCATCTTGAAGTTCTTCTTACATATCAGCAAAGATGAGCAGAAGAAACGCCTGCTTGAGCGCGAGCAGGATATATCGAAGGCGTGGAAGCTCGCGCCCGGCGATTGGTACGAACGCCCCTACTGGGATGACTATATGCAAGCCTACGAGGATGCCTTGCGGGAATGCTCGACGGAGTATGCCCCGTGGTATGTCATTCCGGCTGACCGCAAGTGGTTTCGCAATCTTGCGGTAGCAGAGACGCTGGTTACGACATTGCGGGCGTATGTGCCGCAGTGGGAGCATGTATTGGCACAAATGAGTGCTGAGCGTCTGTCCGAGCTGGAACAGATTGCGGAGCGCAAGATATAGCGCGGAACGCCGGCCACTAGCCGACCAGCGTAGCCACAACGCGCTCCCACGTAATGTCCTGCACCTTTGCCACACCAGCTGTACCGAGCCGCTCGGCGAGGGTGGCATCAGCGAGCAATAGCTCGATCCGGCTGGCAAGGGCGGCTGGATCGGGTGGCAGCACATAGCCATTGACTCCATCGGTCACAAATTCGAGTACGCCGCCGGCATCCTCCGTCGTTAGGACGGGGCGGGCGGCGGCGCATGCTTCCACCGTCGCAAAGCCATAGTCCTCATCGAACGGGGCATAGTAGACTGCCCGCGCTTCGGCATACAGGCGCACGAGGGTGGCCTCATCCACAAAGCCCAGAAACTGCACCCGTGTTCCTAGATTAAGCTGCCGGGCAAGCTGCACAAGGCGCGGCTGATCTGCGCCCGTGCCCGCAATGATTGCCCGTGCATGGCGGGCATGCGCGAGGGCGTGCAGCAGCAGGTCAATCCGCTTGGCTTGATCGAGGCGCGAACAGGAGAGGATGTAGTCGCCGTAGTTGCCCGCATACAGGCGGCTGGCGTAGCGGCTGGGCGGGTAGAGGACGTGGCTGTCGAGACCATTGTAGCGGTGTAGGCGGTGGCTGACATTGTGCGAAATGGTGTAGCGGGCGCGGGCTTCGCTGAGCGCACGCCGATCCATCGTGAGTAGCGCGGCGCGGGCGTTGCGATGGGCGGGAATATTGACAATATCGCTCATGGGTGTGCCATACCAATCATACGCTTGGCGCAGCTGATGCACGAGCCACACCACTTTGTGCGGGTGCGGCACGATGTAGGAGGGGAATTTGGTGCAGATTACCTGATCCACAGCCACATCGTCTACGTGGGTCAGCTGGAGCAGCCGCCACACCA
>CALCJV010000017.1 GCA_937967405.1 uncultured Chloroflexales bacterium
GGCCCTGCTGATTGCTGCGCTGTGTGCGCGGGGGCGCAGCCAAATCTTCAACATCCAGCAGATTGATCGCGGTTACGAGCGGATCGAGGAACGCCTCGCTAGCTTGGGCGCACGCATCGAGCGTGTGGGTGAGTAGCGTGATTAGGGGCACGGTATCGGGTTTCATGATTCAAATGATAGCGAGTATGCGGATGATGTGGCCTGAGTCGGCCCAGCACCACATGCCGAACATGCTCGGCATATTATCCCTGACCCCGATCCCTACTCCGGCGCGTGGGTGAGTTCGGAGATGACGGGCAGCTTAATGGTAAACGTTGTGCCTTTCCCGACCTCACTTTCGACACTAATCTCGCCCGCGTGCTGGGTTACGATATGCGCGGTGATAGCTAGCCCTAGCCCCGTGCCCTGTGGCTTGGTGGTGTAGAACGGCTCGAAGAGGTGTTCGAGATGGGCCGGCTCAATGCCTGTACCCGTATCGGAGATGCGGATTAGCACACCCAAGTGCCCGCCGTTGTTTGTGCCGGTGGTCTCGGTCGCAACGTGGAGCGTGCCGCCGCTGGCCATTGCATCACAGGCATTCAGCACAATGTTGAGGAACACCTGCCGCAGCTGATCGGCGTGGGCCATCAAGGGTGGAAGGGTTGGGTCAAAGCTGGTGGTGACGTTGATCTGCCCATGCCGCAGATAGGTTCGCACAAAATCTACCGTGTCATGAAGCAGGCTATTCACGCTGGTTTCGGCCAATTCCGAACGCTGCGGGCGATAGAAATCACGCATGCGCGTAATGATGCGTGAGATGCGCCCCAGCTCGCCCTGTGCAATTTCCAGAAAACGACGCTGCGGCAGATCGGTGGGCAAATCTTGTTCGAGCAGATACAAGCTGTTGCGAGCGGCATACAGGGGATTGTTGATCTCGTGGGCCACCGAGGCGGCCAGTTCGCCAATCGCTGCCAGCTTCGCGCTCTGCAACAGTTGGGCCTGCGCCGTATCCAGCTGGGATTGGGCTTGGCGGTGCATCTGCCGCTCACGGGCGAGGTCTGTTTCGAGTGTGGCTGAGCGTTCGCGTTGGCTAATATCATCAATGGCCACGGCGGCCAGATCTGCGAGAGCTTGGATGAAGGGCAGATCATTGGGGTGGAAGCCGGGGCTGTTTACATCGCAGCAGACCACCAGTGCCCCAATCCGTTCTGCATCGGTGCGGAGCGGTGCAATGAGAACACTACGTGGGCGATTTGCACCGGACAGTTCGGGCAAGTCAAGGAGGGTATCAAGCTTGAGCTGATGCACCACCATGCGTAGCTCACTCGTATCCATCAGCATGGCACGCGGCGCAAGAAAAGCGTGGCTCGTGATCGGGTGATTGTGCAGCAGGGTTAGCTCAACCTCCTCGTGCTGATGTCTGAAGCTCCGCACCACGATGTGTTGCTTGTTGCGGGTCAAGAACATCAGAGCACGACTGTGCCCCTGAAACAGGGTGGTGGCCTCGCGGACTACCAGATTCAAGAGCGGACTGATCTCGTGCGTCACTAACAGATTCGCACTGATCGCCAATAACGTATTCAAGCGGTCATACGAAGATTGCTCGCCATCCACACGCCCCGCCGCCAATTCGCTCTCTAGTTCGGCAATGCGAAGATTAGCGGCAGCTTCTCGGCGTGTTAGTACAGCGATACGTTCTTCCAATTCGGCAATGCGCGAATGGATACAATCCGGTGATAACGACACGGCCGACATCTCTGTCGCGCCTGCACCGTTAGGCTGATGCGTGTCTGCGTGCATAGCGGCGGTCTCCTCTCTAACACGCGAGCGGCTTTATTGCAGCAATTAGCTTAGGTCTATTATACATTATACTAGTGAAAACTTTGCAAACCAACTAATATGGGGTATGATATGAGCTACAGAAGCAAGCAAAGCAACGGAACCGCACTTGGCGGCTAACGGGGGTCGCCGACGTAGTTCTTCACCCGCCCCCGTGTGCCGTATGGTAGGAGAGGTACTGATGACTCAGACACACATTCTTATTGTAGATGATGAAGCCAATATTCGCCTGACCCTGAGCACGCTGCTGACTCGCGCTGGCTATGACGTGACCACCGCCGGCAGCGGCGAAGAGGCCCTTGAGCTACTGCGCCAGCAACACTATGCGCTGCTCCTTGTAGACTTGAAGATGCCCGGCATGGACGGCATGCAAGTGGTGGAGCAGGCCCGCACGATTACTCCCGACACTACCATTATTGTGCTAACTGGGCACGGCTCGCTTGAGTCGGCGATGGATGGGATCCGCTACCAGATTTTCGATTACCTGCTCAAAACCACCGATCCAGCTTTTGTGGTGCAGCGCGTCAAGGCCGGGCTAGAGGACTACCACCGCCGCCGCCGCCAGCTAGATTTGATCGAAACCGTAACCGCCGCCGCCCAAGAGCTACGCCGCCAAGCTGCAACCGACGCAGGTGAGGCGGCATCCGCGAGTGCGCCCTTCGCGGAGGGCACAGAGCGCATAATGAACATTGGGCAGTTGCAAATTGATACGTGGCGGCAAGCGGCAACCTTCGCCGGGCAGCTGTTGCCGCTCACCCCTACTGAGTTCCGCGTGCTGCTGTGTATGGCCGAGCAGGCGGGCAAGATGCAAACCTACGCCCAGATTGTCCGCTGCGCGCAGGGCTATGATACGTCGGAGTTAGAGGCGAGTGAACTGATCAAGCCACATATCTACCACCTGCGCCAAAAGCTCGAACCTGATCCTACCTCGCCACGCTATCTGCTCAATGTCCGTGGCAAAGGCTACATGTTGCAGATGTAGGGTGGCCGCGTGCGGGCGGCTGCGGCGCGGCAGTTGTTGCCTCAGCCCTGCTTCACCGTCACGATGCGGGTGAGCCACAGGTTCACGGCGGCAACCAGCAGATAGGCGTAGTAGAGCAGGATCAGCCCCCGCGCCCACCAGCCGCGTTGCCAGAACTGTTCTAACACTGCCCCGCTAGCGAGCATCAGCATGGGGATCGCTACAAAGAAATGTTTGTCTACCATCGAGACAACATAGGCCAGCGGCAGGAAGATCAGCATGATCGTGACCCAGCCAGCAACAGCAGCCCACAGGATCACGGCGGCGGGGGGCGCGGGCGGCTGAAGGGCTAGCTCTGCGCGTGGGTTGAGTTGGAAGCGTTGCAGCCAGCCCCACGCGAGATACAGCAAGCCCAGCAGGATCGGGATGACCAAGCCATACGTGGTCAGGCGGGTATGGCGCATAATGTAATCATTGAGGGTGTCGGTGGTTTTGCCACTTGCCTCTAGATGGGCGGTGCTTGAAAACGCCCCAACAAAGTAGGGCACAGTGCGCTCAATCATCAGGGGCACGTACTGTGCATAGTAGATCAGCATGGCCAGCGCAACGGCTAGTGCAGTGGCATACCAGAGCGGGCGTAGGCTCGCCCGTAGTGCGGTTTGGCGGCTGTGCCCCGACGCGAGCCACACAAAGCCACTGAATAGCACCAGAAAGGCTCCCATGAATACTCCCGCAACAGTGTAGATCAGGAATGCGCCGAGCAGCAGCCCAGTCAGCACGAGGAATGGGAGGCGTTCGTGCAGGCGGGGCCACAGCGCGATGGCCCACAGCGTGGCGGCGAGGCTCCACCACAAGCCCATTGTGGTCGGTGCGTTGCCCCACGAGTGCAGCAGGAAGTTGACTGGTAGCACGGCGAGCAAGCCCGCCGCCAGCAAGCCGCCGCGTTGGCCTATGCCCGCCCGCACTGCGACTAAGCCGATCATCAGGATGCGGGAGGTATCTACCAGCGCACTCACCATGTTGTTGGTGAATTCAAGCCGGAAGGGGAGTAGACTATAGCTTGTGGCAAGCATATGGAACCACGGCGAGTAGGGGATCACTGGGCGTTCGCTGCCCCATTCAGCCACAGGCATGGTGGATTCGTTGAGCGGGCTATTTGTGCCATACACCAACGGCAGCTGCCCCTGTAGAATCCAGCGTACCCGCTCCATATGCCAGTGTACGTCAATCGCAATAAAATAGGGATAGAGCATGCCCGTTGCCTTAAGCCAGTAGCTCCCGAAGAACAGCAGCAGTAGCGCATCGCCAAACTGCGGCGAGGGGCTGAGGCGTAGTACCAACGGGCGCACGATCAGCAACAAGCACAGGCTCCACACGGCCAGCACGGCCAAGCCGGGCGACATAACGCTGATCGGGAAGCGGGCGTAGGTCAACGCGGCCGCTAGCACCACCAAGCCCACCAGCGCAATCCCACTGGCGAGCCAGCGCATCGGGGGGGCTTGGTGCGGCAAGAGGCCCACCAGCAAGATCGCTAGCACGGCATACAGCCCCAAGGCCATGCCCATGCCAGAGAGCAGGATCAGCGGCGGCGGGAACAGCGCACGCGGCGGGCTGATCGGGGCCAGCTGCACATTGGCGAGGAACACCCCCAGCGGGCGCGGATCGGTGTAGGTGTTGGCTTGCAGCGTTAGCTCTAGGTTGCCACTGCCCATGAGCGCAGCGGGCACGAGCAAGCGCACGCGGCGCAGCTGGTTGCTGTCGGGCAGCGATGCGAGTGGCACGCCGTTTGCTGCAATCTGGGCATTGACTGGCTCACCGTTGGGGTGGGCGGTGATGAGATCAAGTGCAACTTGCCACGCGCCGCGTCCCAAGCCCGGAAACACCAGCCGACTTTCGTCTCTGCTCCAGCGATAAGTGCGGGCTGGCGCAACTGCCACCTGCTGTACCACCGCCGGATCAGGCTCTTGCCCTCCGGTCAGCGCGGGCCGCAGGCGCAGGTGCAGTTCGGGGGCAGCGGCTTGTTCGGCAGGTACAAACGCTGTGAAGCGGTGCGAGCTGCTGCGCGGCATGCTCACGGGAATATCATTGACACTCAGCGCAACCAGACCAAGCGGGCGATCAGGTAGATTGGGATCGGCTTGCACCTCAATCAAGATGTGGCTGTGGTAGCCGCCGGGCAGTACCAACACGCCTGTTTCGCTATCCCACGCAAACACCTGCGCTGGGGCGGCGGCATCCAATTCGCGGGCGTGGAAGTTCTGCACAAAGATCGAGTCGTAATAGTTGCCCAGATCAACCCCCACTGTTGGGCGCACGCTGTAGGCAAGGGTCAGCAGCACGAGGGTAAGCAGGGTGAGTATGGTGGGCGGCACAAACGGCGGCACGTGCCACGCCTGCCGTAGGTGCAGGGCGGGTCGGGGCAGCGTGGGGGGGGGCAGTGTCGCCCGTTCGGGGCGCGTGGCGTGAGCCATAGCGAAGCGGCGTACCTTTCATGCTTAATGTGGTGGTGGCAGCGCGGTGTGTCGGTGCGTCTGCCAATTCAGGCATTAGTGTAGCACGGCTTGGGTGCAGCGGCAACTGGGCCACAACGCCGTTAGTGATAAGTCCACCATACCAAATGTCGCACACCGCGCTTGACATATGTATGTATCACGCATATACTGTGGGTATGGAACAGCTACCACCCACACCGGAATACACCCGCATGCTGAATCTGCTTGGGGCACTGGTGCTTGCCCTCAGCGATGACCTGCATGCTGCAACTGCAGCCCAAGCTGGGCATGCTGCGGTTGCACCGGCGGCGTTGGTGCTCCTGAGTACCAATGCCGGACAGTCTATTGAATGGCTCAGCCAGACCCTCAATCGCTCCCACTCAGCGACAGTCCGCCTTGTAGATCGGCTGGAGCAAGCCCAGCTCCTCACCCGCCATACCGGAACCGATGGGCGCAGTGTCGCGCTGCACTTGACCGATACCGGCACGACAACCGTACAGGCCCTGCTAGCAGCGCGGCAGCAGGTCTTGGCGCAGGCCGTGCGGGGCTTCTCCGCCGCCCAACAAGCGCAACTCACCCTGCTCCTCGAAGCCGCCCTTGCCAATCTCGTCGTGAATGAACGCCACGCCGATCAAATCTGCCGCCTGTGCGACGAGTCCGTATGCCCACTGGCGACGTGTCCAGTTACCCCCAGTGAGGCATAAGCCAGAAAGGCCTCCGCCGCGTATGCCCAATTGGAAGCCGACTCTTGTGCGCTTGCTATCGGGCTACTTCTTCGCTGCAATCGCTTACTACATGATTCCCGCCCTAATCGTCTTAAACTTGACTGCCCGCAATACCGAGCCAGCCTTGATCGGCTTGCTCGCGGCATGCCAACCGGTGGGGCTATTGCTGGCACTGGTGCTCGTCGAGCCGCTCATTGCCCGCTATGACGCATACGCAACCTTCATCGGCGCGTTCTGGCTGGCACTCGGCGCAAGCCTGAGCTTCCTGCTGAGTGAGGCGTTACTGCTCTGGGCGGCAGCCGTCATCCTAATTGGGGTCGCATCGGGCATCTACTATGTGATTGCGGAGAGCTGGGTTGCGCTGCTGTGCCCGCCAGAGCAACGTGGGCAGATCGTCAGTATCTTTGAAACGATCATCGGCGCAACGTCGCTGCTGGCTCCATTGATCCTGCTGCTGACGGGCACAAGCGGCTGGCTGCCGTTTGTGGTTGCAGCAATCCTAACCGGCATCGGCTTGCGTATCTTCGCACCCATGCAGCCGCCGTCGGGCTTGCACCCCACCGCCGACTCCGCTGCGCTGGCTGGGCCACAACGTCTGGTGCACACGCTCCGCCAGATCGGCCCAATGGTGCTTGCCGCCGCTCTGCTTGGGGGGCTGTATGAAGCGGGGATTCCGGCCGTGTTGCCCCCATTCAGTGTGCAGGTGGGGTTCTCGCTTGCATTGGCAACGTTGCTGGTGGCAGTGATTGGCGTGGGTAGCCTGCTCCAAATCCCCATCGGCTACCTCGCGGATCGGCTGGCGTGGCCACGCCTGATGCTTGCTGCAACCGTGCTACTGGTGGTTGCCTCGCTGCTGTTGCCCCTTGCGCTGCGGTTTCCGGCGGTGCTGTGGCTGTTGGGTTTCGTGTGGGGCATGCTTGGCGGCGGCTTGTATACGCTTGCGATGATTCGGATCGGGGCGACCTTACGCGGGATGCAACTCGTGCAGGGCACAACCGTAATCTTCTTTGCCTACATCATCGGCAGTATCATTGGGCCTGTGCTGGGTGGGATCGGCTTGAGCTTTGCGCCAACCTATGGGCTGAGTATCGTGTTTGGGGGCGTGGGGCTAGCCGGATTGGGCGTGATGGTACGAGCGAATACGCAGTATATGCGCCGCAAACGTAGGCGACCAATCGCCGTGCCCAAACCGCCAGAAGGGTGAGCGGGCAGGAATACAGGGGGCAGGATGCTTGCCCGGCCCCCTGCTCTTGGATTACACCGTCTGCAACTCCTGCTGGTGCGCTGCGATGAGTTGTTGGGCAATATGCGTGGGTACATCTTCATAGCTCTCGAAGCGCATTGTGAAACTACCGCGCCCGTGTGTCATCGCCCGCAGGTCGGTATCGTAGCGTTGGCACTCCGCAAGCGGAACCTGCGCCGTCACCACCGTGCGCCCCGCGCCAGACGGGAGCATCCCCAGCACGCGCCCGCGCCGCGTACTTATGTCGCTCATCACATCGCCCGCATACTGATCGGGCACATCAATCTCAAGCGTGTAGTACGGCTCTAAGATCACGGGCATCGCCTGCTGCACGGCAATCTTAAAGGCTTGGGCTCCGGCAATCTTAAAGGCGATCTCCTTCGAGTCTACGGGATGCTCTTTGCCATCAATCACTGATACACGCACATCCACGATGGGGCTACCAACGAGCACGCCCTCCGCCATGGCCTCGCGGATGCCCTTCTCGATAGCGGGCATAAAGCCCTTGCTAATCACGCCGCCTACAATCGCATTAATAAACTCCAGTGGATCGGTACGGCTTGGATCAGGTGGGAGCGGCTCCACGCGCAAGGTCACATCGGCAAATTGCCCCGCGCCGCCGCTCTGCTTCTTGTGGCGGTAGCTCGCTTCGGCACTCCCTCGAATCGTTTCGCGGTAAGGAATGCGGGCTAGCTCAATATCCACGCTCGTGTCGAATTTCCGCTTCATGCGCTCAGCGACAATCGCTAGATGCGACTCCCCCAAGCCAGAGAGTAACGTCTCACCGGTGACATCGTCGCGGCTGGTGTGCAGGGTCGGGTCTTCTTCGATCATCCGCTGCAACGCGCTGCTGAGCTTGTCCAGATCGCTGCGCCCATGCGGTTTGACGACCGCTGTGAAGGATGGCTGCGGGAACTGGATTGGGGTGATCTGGAGCGGCTGTTCCGGCGCACACAGCGTATCGTTGGTGAGCGTATCTATCAGCTTCGTCGTGACTCCAATATCGCCTGCGCCAATGTGCTCAACGCTTTCCAGCTCTTTGCCGTGCGGGATGTAGAGGTGGGCGCAGCGTTCGTCTTTGCCGGTGCGGGCGTTGCGCGTGCCATTGTTGGTGTGTAGGGTGCCCTGATAGACGCGGAAGAAACTGATCTTGCCATACGGATCGGCGAGGCTCTTAAAGACCAAGACCGCAAGGGGTGCAGCGCGGTCAGCGGTGAGTTCCACCGTTGTGCCCGTGTTCAGATCGGTGGCGTGGCGTGTGCGCTGGGCCGCAGGCGGCACCACTTCGATAATCGCCTTGAGCAGCTGGGCAATGCCAGTGACATCTAGCCCAGAGCCACACAGCACAGGGACAATCGTATGTTGGGCAATGCCGAGCTGAAGTCCGCGCAGGCGTTCTTCGGGGCTGAGGGCATCCTCGCCATGTTCGAGATACTTCTCGATCAAGTCATCGCTCGTGGCAGCGATCTTGTCAAGCAGGGCTGTGCGCCACGCATGCATCTCGGCATCCTGCTCGCTGGGGACATGCTCCTCGCCAAAGCTGCCATCATGGGCTTGGGCAGTGGGGTAGGCGAGGCCTTGCCGCAGCGAGATCAGCCCGCGAAAGCTGCGGGCGATGCCGAGCGGGAGGTAGAGTGGGGTAGCGGCTTCATCGAGCAGCTCCCGAATCTGGTCTACACAGCGCAGGAAATTGGCATTCTCGCGGTCACACTTATTCACAAAAAAGATTACATTGACCCCCGCAGCGCGAGCGAGCTGCCATGCCTGTTCAGTGCCCACCTCTACCCCAGCAGTCGCATCCACAACAATGATCGCCCCGTCTACAACGTGCATCGCGGCGACCATGTCGCCCGCGAAATCGGCGTAGCCGGGCACATCAATCAGGTTGATCTTGCGCTCCTTCCACTCAAGCGGCGTGACGGAGAGGTGAATGGACATCTGGCGGCGGTGTTCATCGGGGTCGTAATCACTCGTGGTTGTGCCGTCCTCTACCCGACCGGGGCGCGGAATGGCGCGAGCAGCGTAGAGCATGGCTTCAGTGAGGGTTGTCTTGCCGGAGCCAACGTGACCAAAGATGCCAACGTTGTAAATCCGTTCAGGTTCGTATTCTCGCATGGTGTGTCCTCCTCGACAACAAACCAACTATGAAAACCGCAAGGGGTGCGGTAGCTGAGGCTTTCGATGCTGCTTATTATAATCACTTTTGGGTGAGCGTCAACGCAGTCGCGGAGCGCAAGCGCAGCTACCTCACTGCTGATCGAGGGCACTGATCACGCCGATCAGTAGCCGACTCACTGGATCAAGATTGGCAAAGTCTAGTCGTAGCATTGCCTCATCACGCGGGATGTACGGCTCTGGATCGGCGCGGGTGTGCAGCGCAAGGACGCGGTAGCCGCGCCGATGCAGCAGCGCGACAAAGCGGGCGGGGGCCACCGCCACTGTCGTGCCAAGCGGCACGGCTACGCCCGGCGCAATTACGCGGAACAGCTCGCGCAGCAATGGATCGGCAGCGTGCTGGCCCAACAAGCCCGTCTGGGTGAGCTGCACGAGATCGCCCTCACCAATGTGTGGCAGGCAGATCAGCAGCGTCTCACTCACATCGAAGGGATAGCGTTCCAGCAGATCGGTAATCCCGGCATCGTCGCTGGTGCTTGCGCCGAGCGCGACCATCCACACCTCGACTGAGGCTAGCTGCGGCAGCTGTGCGACGGTGGCCAGTGCCACTGCAAGGGCCCCCGAACTGCCGAACACGTCGCTAGTGCTGCTCTGGGCGGCGGGCGGTATCGCCATGATGCACAGCAACAGCACCGGCACGGTCAGCATCCAGAGCGGAGCCGCGCTCCACACCAAGCCGAGCAGGGCGGCATAGCAGAGCAGGCGCAGCCCGTGTGCGCCTAATCCTCGCCCGAACAGGGCTGCCGCGCCGTGTGTTGTCGGAGGTGTATCGAGTGGAGCCAGCAGCACCACCCGCCAGCGCGGTTGTTGCGGTGTACTGTCCGAGACCGAGTCGCGGCAGGCTTGGATCGCCACAATATTCTGGCTCGCGTGGCGCGGGGCAAGGGCTGGCAACGGCAGGGCAAACGCATCGAGCACAATTAAGAGGCTACCGTAGATCACCAGCAGCACCGCCGCCAGCACCGGCAGATCGAGCAGGCGCACCAGCACCGCCAGCAGGGCCGGCAGGGCATACACCAACCCTGTCCAGCCGACATGGGCGGTTGCCACGAATGTATCAGCACCGACAGCTAGCCCCGCCCGCCGCAGACGGCTATCCACATAGGCAGCGGCTTGCGCTTCGGCAACCGACGTAGGCAGACGCTGCCCAATCTGGAGCAGGTAGCGCATCACATCCAGCGGATCGTGGCGACGGTAGCGCGGCAGGGTCACGGCTCACTCACAATACACCTAAAGGCGCACTATACGGCTTCCTGCGGTGTATTGTACCGTATAATCAGCAGGGTGTTAGGGGGTGGTGGCGGGTGGTTGGGCAGACACGCGCTGGGCTGCTACTCTTCTGGCGTGGGCGTAGCTTCTTCATCCAGATCGAACTCCTCAGTCAGGGTGGGCGTAGGTTCGGGCGGCACAGGCGTAGCCGGTAGGCGGAATGGTCGCCCGCAATCCTCTTGACCGGGTACACACAGCTGCAAGGTCAGATCGTAGCGGATGAACTGATTGCCTACATCACCGACATTCTTGACTTGCACGTAGTAGAAGCCGTCGGTTTCGGGCACAAATTCGATCTGCGAGTCGAGTGTCTCGCCGCCCGGAATATCATCATTCACATCCAGAATCGTCACCCCGTCGCGGTCTACCAGCGTCAAGATCGTATCGGCTCCGGCTTGCACATTCACACTCGGATTGACCGGATTGTTCTGGAAGTAGGGGCGCGTGTCGGTGTAGGCAAAGTAGCGTTTGCCCGCCTTGCCAAAGAAGACCACCCAATCGGCATCACCGGTGGGGCATAGCCGCCGATCCAGTTGGCGTTCGTTTGAGGTAATCAGCTTGGCTTGCTCGGATAAGCCGTCTGGTTCAAACAGATCGGCACAAATCTCTTCCACCGTCTGTGGGGTGGGCCCAAAGCTCTCGTCACTCAACACGATGCGATAGGTCAAGTTAGTGCCGCCATTGCCGACTGTATCGCGCACGCGGATGTAGTAGATGTCGGTGGTGGGCGCACGCCACGATTGGATGCGCGGATTGATTGTAGGCTCACGCAGGAAGAAGTCATCATTAAAGGTAATTCGTCGCCCATCCTTGTCGAGCAGTTCCAGTGACAGATCGAGGCCCGGCGCAACATCCCGAATATCAATCGTGTAGACTTTGCCGGCCACGCCGCCAAAGAAGAGCCAATCTTCGTCGCCACTCGGACAGATCGCCCGCCGGTCGCGGTTCTCGATCCGAATTGGGTCTTGCGGCTGGGGCAGATTGACAAGGATCAGCTTGGCACTGCCGCGATTGTTATCCGGCTCGAAGTTATCCACACAGATTGGCCCCAGCGTTTCGGTGGGGCTAGGCGTGAGGGTCGGAGTTTCGGTGGGGGTGTTGGTCGGGGTGTTGGTTGGGGCAGCGGTGATGCGGAGTTCAAGCAGCAGCTGAGCCGCGTCATTCGTGCCGACCTGTGCAATGACTTTGGTGATGCTGGTGCTACCAACCCGCGCATCGCTGGGTAAGCGGATGGAGACATCGAAGTCGAAGCCCGCATTCGGATCAAGCGTAATGCCTTGTGTCTGCCCGCTAAACGACTGGGTACAGCCGACCGTGTCTACGCTACAGCGTACATTCGGATCGAAGACAAGGTTGAAGGTGGTACGCCCACTGCCCGCATTAACGACGCGCAGCTGGTAGGTGGTGACACTGCCCTGTGCGGCATCGCGCACGCGCTCGCCACTGCGTAGCTCAATCCGTAGGCTCGGCGCGGGCGGGTCGTTGACCGTGATTGCTAACGCTCCGGTAAAGGCTGAGCCATTGCTTGTCTGGGTGACGGTGGCAATGAGTTGCTGCGTGCCGAGCGTGGCATTTGTGCCGGCTGTGATGGTGACAATCACCTGTGACGATGCGTTGGGGGCAACATTATTGAGTTGGTTGGAGCTGGACGTAACGACCAGACCGGGGATACTTGCGAGAGCAATGGTAAATGTTTCGGTGGTTGTCCCCGTATTTCGCACCGTCAGGTTTGCGGTTACGGCTGCGCCACCCCGCGTCACCGTGATTGCGCTAGGGGTGAAGCTGACTTCCGCCTGCTCCAGATCAATCTGATCAAGATTGGCTTGGCTCAGGCTGATTTGCCCCGCCATCGGAATGGGCAGTGTTGCGGTCAGCGTCGGGGTAGGTGCGTCAGTCGCATCGGGCGGAAGCACTTGGATGTCATCACGCGGTAACGAGATCAAGGGGGCCGCAAAGACACTCTGGACATAGCTGGCGAGGATCACCCCTAGCATGAGCAGGATCGTGATGAATAAGTTGCGGCGGTGTGATGATGCGCGATTCACCGGCTGCCTCTCGGCGATTTCAAATGGTGGTGGCTACCAATCGGATGGGATCGGACGGGATCGAATTGTGTGGCGATGCTCGTACTGCCTGTGATAGCCAAGCCTGCCCCTATTCGCATTATACCGTGAGCAGTCCAATCCTACAACTAGTACCTACGTCCCATTGTGCGGTATAGCCCCTGAGCCGTCGGTAGATCACGGTTGGCTCTGCCCGCCGTGTGCCGCGTGGGCCCTTGCCCACTAACAGCACGCTACACTCACAACGCCTGCACAGTACGGATAGTTCCCCGTCCGGTGGGAGATGATTTTTTCATTCCCCGAAATCTTAACCAGAGCCGTTCGTGTATAATAGGGCGAGTATCTGAGCACTGCTCAGTTAGTTAACATACAGGCGAAACCTATGATCCGAGGCGCGGGGGCACTTGTCATTTTCTTCATGCTGTTACTGGTGATCTTTGCGGGAGTGGCAGTCGGCACAGCATATATGGCTCCCGCCCGCTTGTTCATCCCGCAGGAGCGTATGCTGGGCGTGTTGCGTGGGGGGGTCGTAAATGAGACTGAGAATAGCGTGCTTGGCGATTGTGGCGGTAGCCCGCCGCTTGCGGTGCCGCGCAACGAGCGTGTCGTCCAGTTTGCCGATGGCTCCTCATTGGTGATTGTAGTCTACAACACGCCAGTGCTTTGTACTCCCTAGCAGTAGCTGCGCGTGCGCGGTTGGTGCATCGTGCATGGGAGCTTGCTTGGGGCTACGGCGTGGGCTGCAAGAAATCTACTGCGACCCAGCCTTCTTCGCCGCTGGGGGCCCGAATCTTGCGCCAGATGTAGTCACTCCCGATGCTATCCTCACCAATCTGCACAACCCGCGCCCCGTCGGGCAGGGTCGCAATCACTGCGCTGCCCGTGCCCGGCTCAGCTCGCATCCGCAAGCCTAGCCCGCCCGTATTGACGACCACGAAGGCGGGCAAGGCAGGCGACGCGCCCCCACCCGCAGGCCCACCAGCGGTATTCGGCTCTGGCGTGACGGTGGGCAAGCCGACCGGAAAAGTCTGCCCCGGTATGGCAGGCGCATCTGACGCAAAGGGGTTATTCTCCAGCCGCGCAGTTCCGCTCTGCCAGAGCAGGGCAATCAGCCCGATCAGCAACACCACGCCCACGCCCGCAAAAATCATCCAGCCACCCCGTTGCAGCCAGACGTAGAAGGCTTGCGGCGAGGAGAACGGCGATGCTGCCCGGCGGCTAGTCCGGACAGTGCGCTCGCGCCGCCAATCGCGGTTGTAATAGCTGTCGCGGCGATCATCATCGGGGGCGGCAGTGTGCGGGTGCGGCTCGCTCGGCATCCGTTCGGTAGGCGGCGCAGAGCGCGAGGTGCGGCTACGCGGCGGGCGTTTGCGACTCTCTTCCCATTTGCGCCGTGAGACTTCATCGAAATCGCTATCGCTACTCATGGTGATCCTCTGCTGCATTTGGGTAACAGTATCCCTTGCATGATACCACAACGCCCGCTGCGTTGCAGGGCTTGTCATCCCTCAACCGTACCTCCACCCAACGCGGCGGTGAAGCAAGGAGCGCATAGCTGCCCACCAGAGCAGGTGCGCCAGCCTGTAGCAGTTTGCATAGCGTATACCTGCGATGTGCGTGTATTTGGTTTTAGTGGAGCCGAGCTAATGGTGTATCTGGTGCAGCTGGTGCAGCGCGTTGATCACGGCTGGCCACTGAATTGCTGGATCACAATGCCAGCGATGTCCTGCGCGGCGCGGGGCTTGCCCACTGCAAGCGCACCCTTGCGGAGTTCATCGAGCCAGATCGGGTGGCGCAGGAGGTTATTCACGAGGATCGGCACCGTCTCGGACATCCGCACCTGCACCCCCGCCCCTTGACAGACGACATAATCGGCATTCCATTCTTCGTGCCCCAAAATCGGGTCAACCACAATCATCGGCGTACCGCGGGCGAGAATTTCACTCACGATTAGGCCACCCGCTTTCGTGATGACCACATCCGAAGCCGCTACCAGATCATCTACGAAATTGATGTAACCATACACCCGGATGTCCATCGTCACCCCCCGTTGCAGGCCGCGCACTTCATCAGCGAAGGTTTCATTGCGTCCAGCTACAAGGACGAGCGTCCCACGATGGTTGCTCTTGAGAATACCGGTTGCCATCCCGCGCACGCGCTCATTCTGTATGCCGCCGGCAAAGAGCGTGATAATGAAGCCCTCTGGTTCCAGATTGTGCTGCACGCGCACCGCGCTTTTGTCCTTTGGGATGGCGATTTGCGGATCAACCGGAATGCCAGTAACGTGGATGATGTTGCTGGAGATACCGCGTTCGATCAGCTGTTCGCGCACCATGTCTGATGCAACAAAGTAGCCATCTATATCGGGGTAAATCCAGAAGGTATGCACCGCATGATCGGTGACAACACAGTAGAGCGGAATCCGTATCTCGCCTTTGCGCTTCTTTCGCAGCAACAGGTTTAAGGGTAGGAAGTGGGTGCAGATGATAATTTCCGGCTTGAATGTCTCGAGCAGATCTTCGAGGTCTACAAGGCTGACCGTCTCCATCAGCTTGCGGAGATTGTTGGTCAGTTCGGCTAGCTCTTGGGTGCGGTCGGTCTGTTTGTAGAACATGCCCCACAGAAGCGGGGCATTATTGGTCACATCTGTGTACGAGCGCGAATACGTTTTGCGGAAGAAGCTCGGCGTAAGATCGAGCGTATCTACTACGCCTACATCCCCCGGCTGGCGCATCTCGAAGGCTTTGTGTAGAGCTTTGGCGGCCATCTTGTGACCGGTTCCAACGGTCGCATGTAAGATAAGGACACGCGGCATAACAGCTCCTTACGTTGACTCGATGTCGTGGCGGGGTTGCACCACATGACAGGGGCAATAGGTCGGATCGCCGCGTTGCTGATACCGGCTTGTGCCTAATCGGTAGTATCGTAGCCTCTATCGTACCACGCCCGTGCGGGGCTGTAAAGAGCGTTTCAAGGCGAGTACAAAGGGTTAGGGGCGGGCTGGGCTGTCCCCGCCCCAAGCGTAGCCGCTTGCTCCTACGCCCCTGCTGGAGTCGGCATTGCGCTGCCACGCACGGGGGCTAGCTGGGCGGCTCGCGCTGGAAGCTCATACAGCAGCACATCCTCAACGAGGATGCGGGCAAGGTTGAGCGGGTGCAGAAACTCGCGCACTGGGGTGGCTCCATTGGCCATGCCAGCGTAGCGGGTTGCGAGTGACGGGCGACGGGCGATAGCTCGCAGCAGCAGCTCGCCAATGTTGATGCCCCAATCCTGTACCTGCTCGATGGAGCCGCCCAGCTCATACAGATCGTAGTGCGGGCGGGTTTCCGCATCGCGCTGGGCCTGATACTGGGCCATTGTGCTGCACCAGTTCAGGCGTGCGCCGGGTGCATTCCAGCGGGCCCATGCCTGCGCCAGTAGCTCTGCGCCGCGCAAGGCATAGTTGATGCCCTGCCCCGTGATCGGGTCAATATAATGCCCGGCATCGCCCACCAATGCCCAGCCCGGCCCATATGATTGGCGGTAAAAGCTATCCACTGGGCCTTGCCCCATAATCGGGGTGACCCGCTCGGCATTGCGCCCCCGCTCAGCTACTTCGGGGAAACTCTGCCAGACCTGCCGCATCACGCCTTCGGGGTCTTTGCGGGCTGTCTCAAATTCGGCCACCGGAATGCCCACCGAGACGACCGTTAAGCCGGCATCGGCATCGAACACCAGCACCCCGCGTCCCGCCGCTTTGAGGGAGGCATACACCACCGCACTCGGTTCGTGCAATGGGGCGAAGTTGCGATAGTAGGCATAGTAGATGCACGAGGGGTTGGGATGCGCGGCGTAGATTTGTGCCCCCACCGCCCGCCCCACGAAGGTGCGCTTGCCATCCGCACCAATCACCGCCCGCGCATAGTAGGCTTGCTCGCCGCGCCCATGCTGCCGCCCGCGCACGCCGACCACGCGCCCGTGCGCCCAGAGCAAGCCCGTGACATTGAAGCCCTCGCGCACGGTGATGTTGGGGTAGCTGCGGATGCGGGCGAGCATGGCCCCGTCCATCACCTCCCGCCGGATCGAGTAGGCATAGTCGCGCCCGTGCGAGGCCGGCAGCCGTGCCACCAGATCGAACTGCTCCGTCCGCACGCCGTAGTAGCGGATCTGGGGCGCACCGATGGCTTCAATATCGGCGAGTACGCCAATCCGCTCCAGCACGGCCATGCTGTTGCCGTAGAAGATTGGGCACGAGACGGTCGGCGCGGGAAAGGTGCTCCGCTCGAGGAGGAGCACCTGTGCGCCCTGCTGGGCGAGGAGGGCGGCGGTAGCACAGCCGGCTACTCGTGCGCCCACAACAATCACGTCGAAGCTATCATTGGGGGTATGCTCATGCTCTTGAGTGGTGGGCGTGTTCTGTCGTGTGATGTGCTTAATCGCCATCGCAGACGTTATCCTTTGCTAGCTCAAAATTGAGAGTAGGTTATCTCCGTAGTCACTTCTTTCACTGTACCGAGAACACTGCGGCCCGTCAAGCACCATGCCATCCCCCCCGACTCCCTACCATAAGGAACTTTCGCGCCCTGCCGCACGTCATCCCTGCAAGGAGCATCCCACTGCCCGCCGTGCCGCAGCATTGGACAAGTGCGGGGCGTGTATAATAGGTATGGGGAAGCCGATCTGAAATGCCAAACGAGGAGTTGCTGTGTCGCACCGCCTGTTGAGCCTACTGCTTGTGCCGCTGGCTTTTCTGCTCACCTCATCCAATCTGGCTCCGCCCGCCCGCCCGCTCAATTGGGAACGCCCGCCTACGCCCGTTAGCGAGCCGACCTTCGGGCTGAATAGCCATCTCGCTACGCGCTACCCCGATCCGACCAGCATGCACATTCCCGGCGCAGCCTTGACCGATCTTGGGGTACAGTGGGTGCGTGAGGATTTCCACTGGCATCGCATTCAGCCAGATCGGGACGTGTGGGATTGGAGCTTCAACGATGCCGCCGTGCGAGAGCTTGCCCGCCGCGACATCCAAATTTTGGGCGTGCTGGGGCCTTCGGTTGGCTGGGCCACCCCATACACCGGCGATCAACGCCACGATGTTTCCTACTATGCCCCCGATCCCGATCTGTTTGAGGACTATGTGCGCGGGGTGGTGGCCCGCTATCGCCGCTACGTCAAGCACTGGGAGATTTGGAATGAGCCGGATCACACGCTCTTCTGGCAACCTGCCCCTGATCCTGTCGCCTATGCTCAGCTCCTGATGCGGGTTAGCCGCGTGATTAAAGAGATAGACCCCGCAGCACAGGTCGTGATTGGAGGCTTCAATCCCTACGATCCGGCGTTTATCCGCACCGTTGCACAGCAGGGGGCGTGGCCCGCATTCGATATTCTTGCCATCCACCCCTACATAGATCCGGCGACACCCGAACAGGGCAATCTAGTGGCGGCTGTAGATACCCTGTACGCATTGATGTACCAGTATGGCAAAAAGCCGATCTGGGTGACTGAAATTGGCTGGGCTAGTGGCCCCGGTGATCGGGATGCGGTGGGCTACACCAATGAGCAGCAGCAGGCCCACTACCTTGTGCGCTCGATGTTACTGCTCTGGTCGGCGGGAGTTGAGCGCATCTTTTGGTATATGCTCAAAGATGACCAGCATAACCCCTACGGCTTGGTGCGCTACGGCAATGGGCGCACCGACTTTGCACCGGAGCTGTATAAGCCGGCCTTCTTTGCGCTGCAAACGCTGCACCGCGAGCTACATGGGGCCCAGTTCGTCGAGCGGCGTGATCTGTTTGATGCTGCTATCGTGACCGATTTCAGCCAAGCTGCGGGCTGGGTGCGCCCATCCCAACCCAACGGCAGCCTGAGCTTCAGCGAGGCCCATGTTGCGCGGATTGACTACAACTTCAGCACCCGTGCGAATGATTACCTCGTGTTTGAGCTGGCGCAGCCGATCCCGCTCAAGGGCGATCCATATGCCATTGGGCTGTGGGTGTATGGCGACGGCAGCGAGCATCTCCTGCGGGTGTGGCTGCGCGATGCTGAGGGCGAGGTGCTGCAATACAAGGTTGGGGTCGTCGGCGAACCGGGCTGGCGGTTTATCAGCACCCCGCTTGGTGGCACGGTAGAGCCGGGCAACCGCGTAACGAGTGGCGGCAATGGACAACTCGATTACCCGATCAGCCTACAGGCGATCCTCTTGGATGATGCCTATGATGCGTTTGTTGGCACAGGCACGATCTATCTTGATGATGTCAAAGCGATCTATGGGCGCGAGGTGTACGATCTGCGCTTCACTCGCGCAGGGCGGGCCCTTGATGTGATCTGGTCGCCCCCGCACACCCGCGTCACATTGGCTACCAGCGCAGCAACCGCCTATCTGCGCCGCCCAGATGGGAGCGTGCTCGATGCATCCGTGCGCGGGGATCGCATCCCGCTGACGGTGAGTGGCGAGCCAGTATTTCTGTGGCACACCCGCTAAGTTGCCCATAGCGTGGCAGTGCTATGGCTCTCCCCCGCTCCTAGCACCGGTTACGCGCCCGATGCCCGCACCACGAGATGCTGTTGGCGCACTGCCGCGAGCCGCTTGGTATCGAGCGTTACGCCTAGCCCAACCGTATGTGGCACGGTGATCGTCGAGTCGGGATTGAGCGTGAAGTTGGGCCGGGCGACATCTTCGGCGAAATAGCGGGCGGATGCAGAGATGTCGCCGGGTAGCACAAAATTCGCCTTGCTAGCCAGTGCAAGGTTACCTGCTCGCCCGACGTTGGTTTCGAGCATGCCCCCGCACCACACCGGTATACCCTGCGCGGCGCAGAGATCGTGAATTGCTCCTGCTGCGGTGAAGCCGCCTACCCGCCCCACTTTGATGTTGATCACGCGGCACGCCCCAAGCTGCAACGCCCAACGCGCATGATCCAGCGATTGGATGCTCTCGTCGAGGCAGATCGGCGTGTGCAATGCGCGTTGCAGCGTGGCGTGATCCACCAGATCATCGTGGTGCAGGGGTTGCTCAATCAATAGTAACTGGTACGCATCTAGCTCCTTGAACACCGCCGTATCAGCCAATGTGTAGGCCGAGTTAGCATCCACCTGTAGCCGCAGATCGGGGTAGCGTTCGCGCACCGCCCGCACCAGTTGCACATCGTGGCCCGGCTTGATCTTCAGCTTGACCCGCTGGTAGCCGCAAGCCACAAAGCTCTCCACCTGCTCTAGCAGGACCGCAATGGTTGGCTCTAGCCCTACGCTCACCCCAACCGGCACTGCCGCTCGCGTACCACCAAGCAGCGTTGCGAGCGATACGCCTTGCGCCTGTGCCACCAGATCCCAGATCGCATTCTCTAGCGCGGCCCGCGCCATTGCGTGCCCACGCACCCGCGCCATCAATTCGGGCACCTCCTGCGGCGCACGGATCGGTTGCCCCACCACCATCTCGATCAGGTAATCACGCAGGATGTGCCACGCCGTTTGCACTGTCTCTGGCGCATACCACGGGCCACTGCCTGCAACACACTCGCCCCAGCCGATCAGCCCCGCACTCGCCACCGACACCAGAATACACGGGCGCACCGTTTCGCGCCCAAAGCTTGTCTCAAAGGGATGTACCAATGGCATCTCAATGAGATGCAGCTCAATCTGTTCAATAGTTAATGGCTGCATGCACGCTTCCTACGCATGTTCCAACACATAGTATCCAACTTCCCCATCGGCAAGCGCATCGGTGATCGTGTAGCCTGCCGCACATGCCCCCCCTAGTACAGCCCGAATGTGCAGTCGCCACGCAAGGGCCAGTTCGTGGTTCTCGGCACGGATGCGCTGCATCTGGGCGGGAATGGCTACCAGCAGCGTGGCAGCCTGTGGTGCAAGCGGGGCAGCACACGGGCGCGGCAGCAGATCGGGGCCTGTGTCGGTCTCCGGCGGATTCAGCAGCACTGCCCCCGCCGTGCGATACTGCTGCACCAGCTGCGCCATTGGCAGGCGGGTGTGAATGCGAGCGATGCGTTGTAGCACCCGCGCTTGATCCAGCTCCCAGCGCACCAGCAGCCGGTCTGAGGGCAAAGCCATAGGCAGTCCATTCCGCATCGGGCCGTAGAGATTGGGCAGGTACGTCGTACTGATCCCGCCGAGCAGATGAATGTTCAGCAGTGCGTTGCGCCGCTCTAGCGGGTCAAACGTCCACGTTATCAAATTGATCCCTTGCGCCAGTGCCAGATCGCGCTGATACAGCTTCATGCGCGTGCCAATGCCCTGCCCGCGATAGGTGGGGGCAACCGCTAGTTGGTGCGAACAGTGCTTGAACTGCCCATTGGCTTCACGCCCAATAAAGCTGAACAGATAGGCAATCATAGGCAGTGCATCACCGGCATCAGTTTGATTTGTGGCAAATGCCCCCAACACGATCCCGCCATTCTTCTGCGCTGTGAGCAGCACATGGTCGGGGACAACGGACTGCACCGGCATGCCCCACTCATCGCGCTGGAACGCCTCAGCGAGCGCAAAATCGGCTAGGGTTGTCAACTCTCGGATGTGGCTGTTCATTGTGTCTGGCTCCTGTTCTTACTGTGTATTATACATGCGCCTTGCAGCTGCTATTGCCGTGTCTGCTAATCTACAGTACAATGAAAAGGAATAAGCTCAATCATTTGTATTATCGCAGTGTCGCCGAGAAAAATGTCCTGTATTCCTGATCGGGCCAAACCGAAACCAAAATCTTAACATGCTTACAAAACGTGAGGAGTTCTTCTTATGCAACCAGCCCCAATGCTTGCTGCGATCTGTGCCAAAGCTCACGCTGGACAAGCCCTGTATTTCAACGAACTGCGCTTTTTGGCCCAGACGAGCCAACGCGACGAAGTGCAACAGATAGCTCGGCGCATCCGCCACCAGTACGCCCAAGCGTCAATCCTAACGTATGCCGAGCATGCCGGGCAGCCGCTGCTTGCCCCGCGTAGCCACGCTCACGCTTGCACCTCCCTCGCGGCGGCACTTGAGCTGATCGCGTGGTTGCGGCTCAATCTGCCCGAGCGGGCCTGCGACTGCTTTAGCGTAGCAGATGTGATCGCCCTGCACGAGCAGACGCGCCTCCCCACTGAGACGATTCTGCGCCACCTATATGATGCTGGGCAAATCTTCTTGCGTAGCGATGATGAAGCCACCCTCCGGCTTGCCCTGTGTAACTCTGCTGCTTATCCTGATCAACAACACCCGATGGCTGCCTTATGGTTGCGGGTGCTGCGGGAAGCTCAGCAGATGGGGATGATAGCAAGTGCGGCGGTGCTGCTTGGAGCCGATGTTGCCGAAGCAACCTATCTCCACTGGCTCCAGCGGATTCGCATCATTCAGGATTACAGCCAGCGCACGGTGGGCAACGGTTTCCTGAGTGTGGTGTATGTGCTGCAAATGGCGCAGACGTGCTTGAGTGACACCGACTTGTACCGCATTGCGCTCACGCGCCTCTATCTGAATGCGATCCCGCATCATCAGCTACGTGGCTATGGCGCACACAGTGTGCCCCCCGCCCATGTGGTACGGGCGGCACAGGCGGGCATTGATGATCTCGGTGAGCTAGGTCGTCGCCGAGCCGCCCTGCAAGTGGCATTGCAGCCTTATGGCTACCGCCTCCAGCAGCGCGATCTGTATTACCAACCGGTGAGTGGCCCATCTGAAGCGGCAGCTTGCTGGGCAATGGCGGTGCACGTGCCCCCCGCCCAGTATCGGATTGCATCGGGGCAACCAATCTATCACCCCGTGCCAGATATGTTAAACTAAGTGAAAGCAATCGTGCTCGCCCGCCAAACGCGGGCGGCAAGCATTCAATTGCATATGCATAGGGATGCAGCTTGATGGCTCCCACGATGCTCGCCCGTGAACGTCGAATCATCGTGAAAGGAATGAACAATGAAAGAACCTGACCTCCAACGGACGATCAATGCTGATGCCCTGCCGCTGTTACGCTCCTCGCCTGCTGTACCCGCCGAGCCAAGCCGCTTTGTGCCCGCCCCGCGCTTGATTGATGCCCAAACCCCGCCCGAAGAACTCTATGATCCTGATGTGCTCAATGCCCCGACTGTGGATGCCTTGATTGGACGGTTGCAAGAATACTTGCCTGAGGCTGAGGTGACCCCCATCCGCAAAGCCTATGCCGTCGCGTTTGCCGCGCATCACGGGCAGAAGCGCAAGAGTGGTGAGGATTATATCAACCACCCAGTCGCTACGGCCGCAATCCTGATTGATATGCAGATGGATGTGAGCACCATTACTGCGGCGCTGCTGCACGATGTGGTTGAGGACTCAGCTGTCACTCTTGAGCAGATTGAAGCCCTGTTTGGCAAAACCGTGGCCCGCCTTGTGGATGGCGTGACCAAGCTCTCGGTGCTCGAAATGCAGAGTAAAGAGGAAGCCCAAATCGGCTCTTACCGCAAGATGTTCATTGCAATGGCGGATGACCCACGAGTGGTGCTGATTAAGCTTGCAGATCGCTTGCACAATATGCGGACAATTGAGGCAACCCCGCCGCACAAGCAGGTGCGGATTGCCCAAGAGACCATGGATATTTATGCGCCGCTTGCCCATCGGCTCGGTATTTGGCAGATCAAATCGGAACTGGAAGACTTGTCCTTTAAGGTGCTGAACCCGCAGAAATACCGCGAAATCAGCTTCCATCTCTCGGTGCGCCGCGAAGTGCGGGAGCGGATCGTGCAACGGGTGATCAGCCGCCTGAAGCAGGCCCTAGAGAAAGAGGGCATCAGCGGCGCGAAGATTACCGGGCGGCCCAAGCATATCTACTCGATCTTCCGCAAGATGGAGCGTAAAGGCGTGCCACTCGAGCAGATCTACGATCAGCTCGCGGTGCGTGTGATTGTCAACGAAGTTAGTGAGTGTTACCGTGTGTTAGGCATCGTGCATACTATGTGGACCCCGATGCTTGCCGAGTTTGATGACTACATCGCGGTGCCGAAAGAGAGTATGTACCGCTCGCTACACACTACTGTGCTTACGCCCGGCGGCACCCCCTGCGAGGTGCAGATTCGCACCCAAGAGATGCACGAGGTCGCTGAGCGCGGGATCGCTGCACACTGGCGTTATAAAGAGGGCTTCCGCGAAAGCGGCAAGAATATTGATAAATCGTTCGAAGCAAAGCTGGCGTGGCTGCGCCAATTGCTCGAATGGCGGTATGAACTGACCGATGCCCATGAGTTTCTCGATCATCTCAAAACCGATTTCCTCGAAGATCAGGTGTATGTCTTTACCCCCAAAGGTGAGATTATTGACTTGCCCGACGGCAGCACGCCTGTAGATTTTGCCTATCGCATCCACAGTGAGGTTGGCAATCGGTGTATCGGCGCACGGGTTAATGGTGCACAAGTCCCGCTTGATCATCGCTTGAAAAACGGCGATGTGGTCAGCATTATGAAGAGCAAGTCGGAGCGGGGGCCGAGCCGTGACTGGCTCAACTTCGTCAAGTCGGCTAGTGCCCGCAATCACATCAAACGCTACTACCGCCGTCTCGAACGCACCGAGAATATCACTGCTGGACGCACCCTGCTTGAAAAAGAACTGAAGCGGCTAGTGCTGACGATTGCCTTTGATGATATTGTCAGTGCCAACGCCCTGCGCTCCGTTGAGGAGCTGTTCCTTGCGATTGGCACAGGCGAAATCACCGCCCGCCAAGCGGTGCAGAAAGCCGCCGCGCTGCTCAAGAGTAGTGCCGATGATCTCTCCCAGATTCCCGAAACGACCAACACTCCGCGCCACCCGGCGTTGCCCAACCCGACCCAGACGGCAAACATACAGGTGCTTGGCACGACCAACCTGATGACGCGGCTGGCCCGCTGTTGCAATCCGGTGCAGGGCGATCACATCATGGGCTATATCACCCGCGGACGTGGGATCACGATCCACCGCGCCAATTGTCATACGATCCTCAACGAGAAGGAGCGCGAACGGCTGGTAGAAGCCAACTGGAACGTGCCCGAACAGGATAGCTGGATTGTCGCAGTGCGCGTTGAGTCGTGGGATCGCGTGGGGCTATGGCGCGATGTATCGGCGGTGGTGGCTGATGCGGGCATCAATATTGTTGAGTTGCAGCAGATTCCCTCCCCTGATAACCAACGGGCCGTGTTTGTGATGCATCTCCGCATCTCCACGCTTGATCAGCTCACGCGCCTGCTGGATAAGCTGCACCGCATTCCTAATGTGATCGAAGCTAGCCGCGATACGCGCACCTACCCCCCTGTGCGTCGCCCCTCGTAGTGATGCGCCGTGCCGCAACAGAATGGCAACTGCACATGACGCAGCCTGCCTCTGCCCCGCTTGCACCGGAGGCGAGCACGCTGCCGACGATGCAGCAGGCCCTGCTGGCGTGGTTTCGCCAACACGCCCGCGATCTGCCGTGGCGCACGACCCGCGACCCGTATCAGATTCTGGTCGCTGAGATGATGCTGCAACAGACACAAGTTGAGCGCGTGATCCCCAAATATCACGCCTTTCTGGCTGCCTTCCCTACGCTCAACGACCTCGCTGAAGCGGCAACGGCCGACGTGATTCGGCTCTGGTCGGGCTTGGGCTACAATCGCCGCGCTGTCAATCTGCACCGGATTGCCCGCCTGATCGTGAGCAACTACGGCGGCGAGGTCCCGCGCAGCGTGGCCACCTTGCAGCAGCTGCCCGGCATCGGGGCCTATACGGCTGGCGCAATCGCCTGCTTTGCCTTTGAGCAGGATGTGGCCTTCCTCGATACCAATATCCGTCGCGTGATCCGTCGTGCTTGGGTGGCTCCAGAGGAGAGGCCCCCGCCTACCCCAGATCGGGTACTGCAACAGCTGGGCGCAGAACTGATTCCGGCTGGGCAGGGCTGGCACTGGAATCAAGCGATGATGGAACTTGGTGCACTGCTCTGCACCGCCCGTGCACCCACCTGTTGGCAGTGCCCGCTTCAGCCCCACTGCCGCAGCTATGCTGAGTGGCGCACCCGCGATGAGCAACTGTTTGCTTGTCCGGATGGAAGCACCTATCCTCGCGCTGATCAGCCGCCGCGCCGCCGCGCCGCCGAACGCCCAGAAACGCCGTTTGTCGGCTCGAATCGCTACTATCGCGGGCGTGTGGTCGAGCTGCTGCGGGCCTTACCGCCCGATACGCAGCTGCCCATTCCCCAGCTGGCCGTGCAACTCAAGCCCACCTTCGCGGCCGATACTGAGCAGGCATGGCTCGAACGCCTGCTGCACGGTTTGCATCGCGATGGCTTGATCGTTGTGGCTGACGGTGCCGTGCGATTACCCCGCTAAACCGATTCTATCTGTGGTACTATACACTATCATAAGGTTGATGAGAGCATAGGCAATCTGCGTGATGCTCAGTAACGGCCTGTCCTGTCACGCACATTCTTGGTGGTGCGCGGTTGACCAGCCGTACCGCCTGTGCTACAGTGCTAGCTATACAAAAAATTGGAGTGGCTGTGGAATCGCGCTGAAACATGCCTTTGCATACCACACCCATACGTTAATATGTCTGAAATATGTCTAAGCGGAGAGAGCATGCCGAGCCTACCACGTGCAACAGTTCTGCTGCAACAAGGCCGCGAACGCCCAGTGTTGGCCCATCACCCGTGGGTCTTTTCGGGAGCCATCGCCCGCGTCATTGGCCAGCCCGCCGATGGCGATGAGGTGGATGTGCAGACGGTAGACGGTGAGTGGGTGGCACGCGGTACATGGAGTAGTGCCTCGCAGATTCGGGTGCGCTTATTTACATGGGATGATCGTGAGCATTTGGAGCCAGACCTGATCCGCGCTCGTCTCGAACGGGCGTTGGCCCTGCGCCAGCAACTCCCCTTGACCCATCGCAGCAATGCGTATCGCGTCGTCTATGCTGAAGCGGATGGGCTGCCCGGCTTGATTGTAGATCGTTATGCGGATGATCTCGTGATCCAAATCCTTACGCAGGGCATGGCCGTGCGTCTTGAGCAGGTTCTTGAGCTGCTCGTGCAGATCTTTGCGCCGCGCAGCATCTACGAGCGGAGCGATGCCGAAGTGCGCCAGAAAGAGGGCCTCCCGCAGGAATCGGGGCTGCGCTGGGGTGTGCCTGCGCCTCCTGCAATCCAGTTTCGCACGCATGATTTGAGCTTCAGCATGGATTGGCGCGATGGGCAAAAGACGGGCTTTTACCTTGATCAGAGTGACAACCGGCTGCGGGTGGCTAGCTATGCTGCAGGAGGTGAGCTGCTCGACTGCTTCTGTTATAGTGGGGGCTTCGCGGTGTATGCGGCACGCGCGGGCGCACTTCAGATCACCGCAGTAGATAGTAGCGCAGGTGCATTGGCACGGGTGGCTACCCATATGCAGCAGAATCACTTATATCCTGAACTAGAACTCATTGAGGCGGATGTATTTAAGCAGCTGCGCCAGTATCGGCTGGAAGAACGCGCCTTTGATGTGATCGTGCTGGATCCGCCCAAATTCGCGCATAGTCAACAACAGGTAGATCGGGCTACCCGCGGCTACAAAGATATTAACATGAACGCGATGCGGCTGCTGCGGCAAGGCGGCATTTTGGCGACCTTTAGCTGTTCGGGGCTGCTTTCGGCCGATCTGTTCCAGAAGGTGGTGTTTGGAGCCGCGCTAGATGCGCGCCGCGAGGTGCAGATTCTGGAACGCCTGACGCAGGCGGCGGATCATCCTGTGCTATTATCGTTCCCAGAGAGTGAATACCTCAAAGGGTTTATTTGCCGGGTCTGGTAAACGGGAGCACGTTCCCGGCTGTGCTGTATGTGTAAACATAACTGTACGCGCTTATGAGTTACTCTATCTTGGATGATGGGCATATCTCTAGCCCGAAGGGGTATCGCGCTACTGGTATCTCGGCGGGCTTCAAGGAAGGCTCGCGGGCCCGTGATCTCGCGCTCGTGTATTCCGAGCTACCCGCCCGTGCCGCAGCCGTCTTTACAACGAGTACCACCAAAGCTGCGCCCGTCTTTTTCGATCAGGCGATTCTGGCTCGCAACCGTGATGCAATCCGAGCGGTGCTGATCAATTCGGGGCAAGCCAATGCGGGCACGGGCCAGCCGGGCTTGAACGATGCGGTTGAAACGGCTAAGCTCACCGCCGATGAACTCGAAATCCCCCGCGATAGTGTCCTGCTCATGTCGAGCGGCATTATTGGAGTGCCCTTGATGATGGACAAGATGCGCGAAGGGATTATTCGGGCGATCTCAGAACTCGATAGTGGTGGCGGGCGGCGAGCTGCATTAGCCATGCTTACCACCGATACGCGCCCCAAAGAGCGGGCTTATACGGTGCAGCTGCGGGATGGACGCACGATTCGGATGGCCGGCATGGCCAAGGGCACCCGCATGGTGCATCCGCAGCTTGCTACGCTGCTCACGGTGGTCACTTCCGATGTGCCGATTGACGTGCGCCTGTTGCAGCGTTCGCTTCAGCAGAGCGTGGCCCGTTCGTTCAGTCGGCTCACGATAGATGGCGACACCTCGCCCAATGATACGGTACTGGTTCTGGCCAATGGAGCTGCGGAAGGCTCGGCGATTGTCGAAGCGAGTTCGTGGGAGTATGGGGCGTGGCAAGAAGCCCTCGATGCGTTGCTCGCTGATCTGGCGCAGCAGATTGTGCGCGATGCTGCCAGCAGTGGCAAAATCATCCAAGTGCAGGTGCGCGGCGCACAGACTGAAGCCGCCGCCCGCCAGATTGCCCAAGTGGTCGCTCGTTCAGCCAGCGTGCGGCGGGCCTGCAAAGAGGGTAGCCCTGATTGGGGCACGCTGCTCGCGGCAATTGGGGCCAGCAATGTTGATCTGTATCCTGATCTGCTTGATCTGTATGTTGGTGATATACTAGTTATGCAGGGTGGCTTGCCCGTTTCATTTGATCAGCAAGCCGCTGTGCAATACTTCTCGCATCAAGAGTTAGAGTTTATGATTGACCTGCATCTGGGCGCAGGTGCAGCGACGATTTGGACATGTACATGGCATGGTGAATTTGCATGACACTACAAGAACTTCCGTTGTTTCCCTTAGGTACGGTGATGTTTCCGGGCGCAACGCTGACTTTGCATATCTTTGAGGAACGCTATCGGCTGATGATTGGTCAGTGCCTCGAACGCAGCACCCCCTTTGGGATCGTGCTGATCCGTGAGGGGCACGAAGTTGGGGTGGGTGGGGCAACTCCGCATGAGATTGGCACGCTCGTGACCATCAATGCGAGTGTGCGCCTTGAAGATGGCCGCCTCTTGATAGCGACGGTAGGGCAGCAACGCTTCCGCATTCGCAGTATTGTGCAGCAGATTCCGTACTTGACGGCAACGGTAGCGTTGCTGAATGAGACCCCCTCGCACCAAACGAGCCTTATGGCGCACGAGGTGCGCCGGATTCACGCGCAGTATTGGCAGGCGGTGGCGGCTGCGACTGGCGTGGCGCAGGAGGCAGAGGAGCTACCCGACGACAATCTGGAACTTTCGTATCACCTTGCCTATCGCCTCCAAGTCACGAATGAGCGCAAGCAACGCTGGCTGGCAAGCGATGCCACCATGCGCCTGCGTGAGATTGCGGCAATGCTGCGGGCGGAGATTGATCTCCTGCCGCGCAGCCAGCGCAACGACTTGTCGCGTATCTCTGATCTGCCGTGGTCGTGGAACTAAGCCGCGCCAGCAAAACCATGCGGCAAGCGGGACAAAGCCATGTTTATCGGGGCGTGTGAGCTAACGTTGCATCTGCCGTTGGCGCAATCGCTGAAAGATAAACGGCAGGTGATCAAATCATTGATGGCGCGGCTTCGCAATGAATTCAACATTGCGGTAGCCGAGGTGGATCAGCAGCAGGCATGGCAAGTCGCGGTGCTTGGGGTTGCCTGTGTTTCCTCTTCTCAGAAGTATGCCCACGAGCAGCTGGAAGCGGTGGTGCGGTTTGTGCAGACGCACCGGCCTGATCTCCCCTTAACCCAGTACGAGATTGAGATTCTGTAACGCCCATGCACGCGGCTGATGAGATTCACCCATTCCCGCTGTTGGCGATTGTCGGCCAGCCCGAACTGAAAACCGCGCTGGTCATCACCCTAATCAATCCGCTGGTGGGCGGGGTGCTCCTTAGTGGGCCCTATGGCGTGGGCAAAACGACGGCCGTGCGGAGCCTGCTCGACGTGATGCCTGTTGTCGAGCGCGAACTGTGGCAGGATGATGGCACGATCCGCACCGTGCGCGAGCCGATGCGCCTGATCGAATTGCCCTTGAATGCGCGTCTTGAGGATGTGGTGGGCGGGATCAATGAGCGCGTAGCGATTGAGCAGCAACGGGTCTTGCTGGAGGAGGGCATCCTCGCTCGGGCCCACCGCAATCTGCTTTATGTGGATGAGATCAATCTGCTAGAGCCGCATGTTATTGATGTTATTTTGGATGCGGCTGCACAGGGGCGCACGCTGGTGCGACGTGGGCCATTGGTGCGACTGTTTCCGGCACAGTTTGTGCTGGTTGGCTCGATGAACCCCGAAGAGGGCCCATTGCGCCCGCAGATCATGGATCGGTTCGGCTTACGGGTGTGGGTTGCGCCTTTGAGCGATGCCCGCGAACGGCTCGAAGTATATCGGCGGGCGCAGCTCTTCCGCGCTGATCCACAGGCCTTTCGCTCGGCCTATGCCGAACAGACCCAGCTCCTGCGCGAAGAGGTTGAGATTGCCCGCGAGATTCTGCCGCATGTGCAGATTCCGCCGCTGCTTGAAACCCTTGCGCTCCAGCTTGTACAAGAGCTTCAGATACCCTCGCACCGCGCTGAAATTGCCCTGCTCGAAGCCGCCCGTGCCCGCGCTGCCGCCGATTTCCGTAGCGAAGTGGGGCAGGAGGACATCACCCGCATGGCAGCACTGGCCCTGCGCCAACGCCGCAGTACCACGATTGAAGCCTATGCGGCGCAGGTACAGCAGGAGAATGAGCAGGTGCAAGCCGCGCTGCACAAAGTTATGGCCCAGCATGCTCCGGCCTGCGCTCCAGCGCAGCCCGTCCGCAAGCGCAAGCAGTCGCGCAGCACAATGCGCCAGCTGGAGCAGGGCGGAGAGGGCTAGAGGCGGGGGAAGGTATACTATATGCTCGCCTATCATGCATATCTAGATGAAACGCTGAAGCCCGCACCGCCGCATACGCCGCTGGTGCTTGACCTCTTTGCTGGATGTGGCGGTCTTGCGCTTGGCTTTGAGGCTTGTGGCTTTGCCACAGTAGGGTTTGAAAAGAACCCAGAAGCCTGTGCAACGTACAACCGCAATCTTGCTGGGCAATGCCATCACGTGAACCTAACGTTAGATACACCACTCCCGCGAGCATCCATCATCATTGGTGGGCCACCATGCCAACCCTTCAGTGTTGGTGGTCATCAATTGGGCATCAATGATCCTCGCAATGGCATCCCGATCTTCTTACGTGCTGTCGAGCAAAATCAGCCCGACATCTGGATTCTCGAAAATGTACGTGGATTGTTGTATCGGAATCACTGGTATTTTCAGCACATCATCCAGCAAATGAGGGGTCTTGGCTACATTGTTGACTATCGCTTACTCAATGCAGCACGGTTCGGTGTTCCCCAAAGTCGTGAGCGGTTGTTTATTGTGGGCCATCGCGGACGATTTGCTTTTCCAGCATCAATTGGCCCTCAGGTTACGGTGGCAGATGCAATCGGTGACACGGCCCTGCTTGATTTACCAGAGGCGAAATTCTTGACCCCATCTATGGATACCTACATTGCGAAGTACGAACGTGCTTCAAAATGTAGTCTTCCGCGTGACTTGCATCTCGACAAAGTTGCACGCACGATAACATGTCGGAACCTTGCCGGAGCAACTGGCGATATGCTGCGAGTACGCTTGCCGGATGGACGGCGACGACGTTTGGTGGTGCGTGAAGGGGCATGGTTGCAGAGCTTTCCGGGCTGGTTTGAATTCAGCGGGTCTGAGACGGCACAATACAATCAGATCGGTAATGCTGTACCTCCTTTATTGGCATACAGGCTCGCACAATCGGTACGAGCCTACTTGGACTCAACCTATCGTATTCCTGCTCATATCCTCAGTGAAGCTGCCTATGTTGATGGACATGCAACAGAAGCCGATCAAATGGAGTTTTCGTTTGAATAATGGAGCGGTTTAGATTATGTCGAAAGTGCAGCAATCTAAATCAATTCCAGTTCAGATGGTGATCGAGCAGATGCTCAGCATCCTACACACACTCGGTCTACCACTTGCCGATCAAACGCGCCGACGGCGGGAGCGGCTCGCTATGGCAGTCTTAGCATTGGCAGATGTTCCGCATCCCGATAAGTGGCCGCAAGCTAAAAGTATCACAGACCAATACAGCCTCACTACCCGCAAAATTATTCAGTATTGGAATACCCACTTTGAAGAATAGATCTCTTCTGGTTCTTATGATGATGTTCGGCGGCGAGATCTCATTGTGCTGCTTCGAGTCGGCATTGTTGTGGCGAGCAAAGCACGTGCTGACACAAATGATGGTACACGCGGATATGGTGTTACGGCGGGATTCGCCCAACTTTTGCACCAATTTGGAACCGTGCAATGGGAAGCAGCAATCGCAGCGTTTCGGGCTACGTTGCCTGACTATGCAAAGACGCTTGGTATTGAACGTAACTTGAACAAAACACCTGTGAGCCTACCTGATGGTCAGACTATCCAACTTAGGTCAGGCAAACATAATGAGTTACAACGCGCAATCATTGAGGATTTTCTTCCACGTTGGGGGTACGCTGCAAATATACTCTATGTTGGCGATGCAAATGATAAGGATTTATATGTAGCAAGACAAGAACTTGAGGATTTGGGAATATCTCTGCCTGATCGTGCCATACTCCCAGATGTGATTGCGTATTCACGTGATACCAGTCGGCTTTTCTTCATTGAAGCCGTTTATTCATCTGGGCCTATTTCCAACGAGCGTAGAATACAATTGCAGTCTCTCGTAAAAAACAGGGAGATAACTGTTGTATATGTAACGGCTTTTCTTGACTGGAATACGTTTCGGCGGTTTAGCCAACAGATTGGTTGGGAAACGGATGTCTGGATAGCAGCTGCTCCCGATCACATCATTCATTTTGATGGTGAGCAGTATCTTCGCGGTAATTAATCTGACCTGTAGCTGATAATCTCCCCCACCCCGCCCCGCCGCGTGCTATACTACCCCATGTGCGCGGGCTGCAAACTGCGCCGCCCGCTACGTTCAATCTGTAGGCAAGCCCATGTGCCGCTTGCCCAACCGTACCCGTCTACGCTGGATTGATCGACACCTGTAACCATCGGAGATAATCCTCATGTCCCGCACGATCCGCCCCCTTTTGATCCTGCTCGCGCTCCTGCTCGTGCTGAGCAGCGTGCCGACTGCCCTTGCCACGCCCGCCCCAGCTAGCGGGCCCGCCGCGCCTTACGCGGCAGCTGCGCCGCATGCCCAAGAGCTACCGCCCGGCGGCTTCCTCGAAGTCTCCGGCTCGCAGATCACGCGCTTTGGGCAGCCTGTCGCCCTGCGCGGGATCAACTACTACCCGCAAGGCAAGCCATGGAAAGCCATGTGGCAATATTGGGATGGGCCCCAAATGGAGCGCGAACTTACCCTAGCCAAACAACAACTCGGCATCAATGTTGTCCGCATCCTTGTGCCCTACGATTACGTCGGCAATGGGCGTGTGAATGAGAAGCTGCTGGCGCGTATGCGCGAGTTCTTGCAGATTGCGGGCAATCTCGATCTGCGTGTGAATGTCACCCTGTTTGATTTCTATGACGGCTTTCCCCGCCCCGGCACCCGCGAATTTGAGCGTGATCTGAACTACGTGCGCCTGCTTGTGGGCAACTTCATCGGCGATGAACGCATCTTCGCGTGGGATGTCCACAACGAACCGGATCACTACGATGCGTGGGTCAAGCGCGGTGAGGCGCAGCAGGTGCTCTACTGGCTGGGCGCAATGGCCGATGAGATCAAGCGCATCGCCCCTTACCACCTCGTCACCGTCGGGATGGGCAACTACGACAATCTGTGGCAGCCGGGCCCCGATGGGCGGCGCGTGATAGACTATAGCGATATTGTCAGTGTGCATATCTACAATGCCGAAGATGCCCCCCGCCAACTCGATGAGCTACGCCAATACACCGATAAGCCAATCTTGCTGCAAGAGTTTGGCTGGCCTACCGGCGCACCCTGCACCTATCCCGAATACAACGAGGATCAGCAGGTATGGGTCTACCGCACGATGCGTGAGGCCGTGGCTGGGCGTGTGGCGGGCGTGATTGCGTGGAGCTTGCGCGACTACGATCCGGGCCCACATCGGCGGTGGGACACCCGCGAGGAGCATTACGGCTTGGTTCGCCCCGACGGGAGCCTCAAGCCGGCTGCCTACGAGTTTATGCAATACCCCGTCACGCCAATCCCCACCATCACCCGCACCAACTACCGCCTGCACCGTGAACGCTACAAGCTCAATGGGCGCAGAGACCCGTTGCAGACGGCCAGTGGCAAGTGGGTGAAGGATTGGTTCCGTGAGGCGTGGGAGCATATGGGCGGCATGGGCAGCTTGGGCTTGCCGCTCAGCGAAGCCTACGAGCACCCGCGAGGTGGTGTGGTGCAGTATTTTCAAGCGGGCGCACTGCGCCTGAATGGCAGTGCCGTCTTTATGCCCGGCTTCGATAGCTGGCCCCTCCACTCGCAGATCATGGAAACAATCCGCCCGATCAATATTGGCGAACGCTACGTTGCCTTATACAAGCCCGACATTCCCCCGCCGCCGTCGCTGCCCACCCCACCCGACGAACGTTACTTCCCCGAAACAGGCTATAGCGTCAAGGGCAAGTTCCTTGAAAAGTACGATACCTTCAGTGGTCCGTGGCGGCTTGGCTTGCCGATCTCTGGCGAACTACAGGAGCAGGTTGGTGATGTTGTGCTCACGACCCAGTACTTCCAAAATGGGCGACTGGAGTTCAACCCGCAGTATAACGTGGTGATGTTTGGGCAGATTGGCTACGCCCTGTGGGAGCAGCAGTGCCGCTTCGAGTGGTAAGTTGCGGTGGACATAAGGTGGCAGGTGTGCGGCAACACCGGAAAGCCTGCCACAAAGAACACGAAGGGCACGAAGCATCTGAAGCATAACGCACATAGTGGATTGCTGTATGCCCTTCGTGGTATGTCTTCCTTCCCTGATACCCGCCACCTGACACCAAGCACCTGCCCCCCGCCACCCTCGCGCCCGCCTAGAGGCGGTTGACGTGCGGAGGGGGCATGTTACACTGAATAGAGGGGATTACCTGATAGTGGCCTGAGCAATTAAGGAGTGACCCAGCGCATGGCTGAGCAGCAACGCTATACCTATGCAGGAGTTTTGCATATTCACACCACCTATTCCGATGGAACCGGCAGCGTGACTGATGTGCTCGATGCGGCGCATGAAGCCCGCCTTGACTGGATGATCATTACCGATCACGATACGCTGGCGGCCCGCCCCGCGCAGGGCTGGCACAACGACCTGCTCGTGCTCGTGGGGCACGAGATCACCCCGCCCCAGAACCACTTTCTCGCGCTCGATGTGGCGGAGGTGATTAACCGCGAACAGCCTACCCAAGCCTTTATTGATGAAACCTATGCCAAAGGTGGCTTCGGCATTATGGCCCACCCTGACGACCACTTGTTAGATCGGATGACTGGCGTGCATCCATGGGCCGATTGGGAAATCAACCGGCCTAGCAGTGGCGCACCCATTGGGATCGAAATCTGGAACCTGATGGCCGATTGGCGCAGCAACCGCGACGTATTGCCGCGCCCCGAACAGTTCACCCACCCCGAACCAACCTTCAAAGGCCCAACCGCGAATGTCCTTGCGTGGTGGGATCAGCTCAATGGGCGCGGGCAACGCACCTTCGCTGTTGGTGGCCTTGATGCACACGCCTTCCATATCCATCATGCGGGCGAACGCTATGTCGTCTTTCCGTATTTCTGGTTGTTCCAAACCTTGACCAACTATGTGCTGCTGGATGCACCCCTCAGCCGTGATTGGGCCACGGCCAGTCGGCAAGTCTATCGTGCGCTCCAGCAGGGGCAAAGCTATTTCGTCAATCGGCTGTATGGCCCACTGCCGCACAGTCCTTTCACCGCGCAGCAAGCCCAGCGCACCGCCCACATCGGCGATACGCTGGCTATTAGTGCGGGGCCGATCACCCTGCATGGCACGCTCACCGATCCCGCCCTCGCCGATATTGAGCTACGCTTGATCGGCAACGGCGAGGTACTGTACACCGCCATTGGCAGCCTACACTACATGCCCACCGCACCCGGCTGCTACCGTCTCGAAGGGCGGCGCACTGGTCAACACTGGCTCTATACCAACCCGATCTACATTACCGCCTGATCTACCTTGACGCTAGTCTGACTCTCACAGTACAATAAGGCAAATCTGGAACCAATGACGGTTGCACCGGTACTATCTCTATTAAGGAGGTTGCACTATAGACATCGCACGTTTTGCCCATCGCATTGTCGAGCTTACGGAAGATAAACAAGCCCACGACATTGTGCTGCTCGATATTCGCAAGCAAAGCTCGCTGGCTGACTATTTCGTGATCTGCTCAGTAGATAACGAACGCCAAATGAAAGCTATTGTGGATCATGTTGATGAACATATTCACCGCGAGTTTGATCGTCACCCGCGCATCGAGGGTTTGTCTGGCACAGGATGGGTTGTGCTAGATTATGCCGACGTAATTGTGCACGTATTTAGTGTCGCCCAGCGCGAATTCTACCAATTAGAGCGACTCTGGCATCACGCGACCCCCGTTCTGGTGGTTCAATAATAGTATGTGAAACGAGGAATCTCTATGAACAACAAAAATCCTGCCCCTCTTGCCAATACCGTTCAGGCTGCACCTGCGGCTGGATCAAATCCAGTGATGTTTATTACGGGCTTGACTGTCGGGAGCACCGTCGGCTTGGTGCTTGGCTCGCTGCTTACCTTCTGGTGGGGCTTGGCCGCATTGCGGGCCTTCCGCCGGGCCATGCGGCGCGTCCAGAACGGTGATCAGCCGATCCGCGAACTATTGATGCAGTAAGGAGCCATGCGCGTGACCCTGCCATTGGAAGGAAAAATTGCCTTGATTACGGGCGCAACGGGTGGCTTGGGCGGGGCTGTAGTCACCGCGCTGCACAACGACGGCGCAACCATCGTTGTGCCGCACCAATACGCGGGCGAACTAGACACCCTCCGCGAGCGGCAAGGGTTGCCTGCCGATGCTCGCTTGCATGGGGCGGTGGTCAACCTGCTTGATGCGGCTGCCGTTGAAACCTTCTGTAATGATGTCGCCGCAAGGCACGGTGGAATAGATATGCTGATCAACATTGCAGGCGGCTTTGCAGGAGGCAAGCCCGTCCACGCGACCGATTGGGAGGTGTGGCAGGGACAGCTCGACATCAATTTAAAGACAGCGGTGCTTACGAGCCGCTACGCCGTGCCGCACATGATCGCCCGCGGCGGTGGGGCTGTTGTCAACATCGGCTCGCGGGCGGCGGTGCAGCCCAGCAAGAACCTCGCTGCCTACGCTGCCGCGAAGCGGGCGGTGCTCCATCTGACTGAAACCATGGCGGCTGAACTGCTTGAGCAGAATATTACTGTTAATGCGGTGCTACCCAGCACGATTGATACGCCCGGCAACCGTGCAGCCATGCCCAACGGTGACTTCGCCAAGTGGGTCAAGCCGGCTGAGATCGCCGCGGTGATCCGCTTTCTGGTGGGGCCTGATGCCCGCATCATCAGTGGTGCAGCGATTCCTGTCTATGGGCAATCTTAAGCGAGCTGGTATGGGCATAGTGCACCCAGAACAACCACTGGGCTTAGAGATTGACGGTACCCTGCTGGGGCAGACGCGCCTGAGCGAGGTGGATGGGGCCACCCGTCGCCTCGCCTACTGCGGCTACGACTTCCATACGCTCGCAAGCCACGCCACATGGGAAGAAGTCGTGCATCTGCTCTGGTACGACGAGCTACCCACGCCTGCCGAACTTGGGCAGCTGCGTGAACGCTTGGCGGCGGCCCGCACGCTCAGCCCCGATGAACTCGCCCTGCTGCGGGCTGTGCCCACCTACGGGCATGGGCTGGATGCGGTGCGGACGGCTCTGGCCCTGCTGGCCCAATTTCACGAGCTGCCAATCATGGAACCAGAGACGCTCCTAGAGCAGGCGATTACAGCAACCGCGCAGCTCCCGACCATTGTGGCAACGCTGATCCGGCTCCGCAATGGCAAGCCGCCGATCCCGCCTGACCCAACCCTTAGCCACGCAGCCAATTTTCTGTGGATGCTGCACGGCACGCTGCCTGATCCGGTGGCGGTGCAAGCCCTTGATACGTACATGGTTGTGCTCGCTGAAAATGGACTGAATATCTCGACCTTTGTGGCCGCTGTTGTTACTAGCACCCGCAACGATCTGGGCAGTGCCATCATTGCCGCGCTCTCGACGCTGAAAGGCTTGGCGCACGGCGGTGCCAACGAACACGCCATGCGCGTCTTTCTGGCGATGGGTGAGCCGGAGCAAGTACCGGCCGCGCTGGCCGCACTGGTTGCCAGCAAGCAACGCCTGATGGGCGTGGGGCATCGCATCTTCGAAGGTGAAGACCCGCGGGTGCGCCACCTACGGCTGCAATCGGCGGCCCTTGCCAACCGCCCATTTGCCGATCCGCACGCCAGCATGGCCCACGCCGTTGCCGAAGCGGTGGCAGCGCAGGTGCAGCAGCACCCGTTTTTTGTGCAGCGCAGGCTCCATCCCAATGTCGAGTTTTATAGTGCGCCGTTGCTCTATCAGTTGGGGTTCCCGCTCGATTACTTCACGGTAGCGTTTGCCTGTGCGCGGATGCCCGGCTGGATCGCCCACATCGCCGAACAGCTTACCCAACCGCGTCTGGTGCGCCCCGAAGCCCGCTATGTTGGGGCAGCAGCGCGTGAGTTTGTCCCCCTCGCGCAGCGTGGGTAGCCGCTGCACAAGGCCCACACGGAGCCTGCCGCACCTCTGCCATGTGGTGGGCGTGCTGCTTGTGATCGTGTGGCTCGGTGGCTGTGTCAGCTTTGACGTGCCGCTTTGGCAAGCTCCCGAACCGCCCCCCCGCCCGCCTGCTTTCTCGGCCCCTACCATCACTGCCGTGCCGCACCCCCCGTCCACCCCGCTCCCTACTACGGTGCTGCCTGTGCTGCCCCCACTCACCAATACGGGTGGCATTGCGCCACTGCCTGCACCTGCACCGTTGCGAATGGTGCTGTGGACCACCGAACGTGATGCCCAACTGGAGCTACTCCGCCACCACGCCACTACCTTTAGCAACCTAGCCGGAATTGAGCTTGAGGTGGTGCCGCAGTCGGCCACAGGCTTGCGTGCCAACGTACTGGCCGCACGGCTGGCCGATCAAGACGTGCCCGACCTGATCTGGGGTGACCAGCATGTGCTGGCCGAGCTACTCCTAGATCGGCAGCTTCAGCCTGCGCCGCTACCCACCACGCTCGATAGCTTTGCGCTGGCGGCACGGGTGGGGGCTACCGCCGATGGGCAGATCTGGGGCGTGCCGCTGCTCATGCACCACACCATGCTGCTGCTGTACAACCGCCGCTTGAGCGACGTGCCGCCTGATACCAGCGATGACTTGATCCGTATGAGCCGTGAGATCGCCCCCACCGCCGATGGCGATCCGCGTGGGTTGGTAGCGCGGTGGGCCGCCGCCCGCTGGCTGCTGCCCTTCTTGAACGGCTTTGGCGGTAGCCCCACCACTCCCGATGGCATGCGCCCCACCCTCGATACGCCCGCAATGGCGAGTAGCCTTAATCTGCTGCGCGAACTGGCCCAAGCCGCCCCCCGTGACGATACCTTTGACGCAGGGCAAAGCCGCTTTCTCGCGGGCGACATCGGCTTCGTGCTGGAAGGCGATTGGGCCCTCGATCCCTACCTCCAGAGCGAGCTAGCCCCCGATCTCGGCATTGCCCAGATGCCGGTGATTCCGGCTACCGGACGGATGGCGGCTGGTACGGTAGATACGCTCTACCTGATGGTCCTGAATGGCATTAGTGAGACCAAGCTTGCCCGCAGCCGCGAATTTGCTGCCTACCTAACGAGCACACAGGTGCAGGTAGACTTGGCCTACGGCATGCGCCGTGTCCCCGCCGTTCTTGCCGCCCACACCGCCGCTGAGCTGCGTGGCGATCCCGTGCTGACCCTGATTCTTGATCAAAGTGCACACGCTTTAGGCATGCCCCCTACTCGCGCCTATCGCTGTGCGAGTGTGGCCATAGATACCCAACTCCCGCTCATCATGAATGGGGACATGCCTGCCACCGAGATTGCCGCCGCCATGCAGCGTCAAGCGGAGCGGTGTGTTGCGGGCGGGCGTTAGGACAGTTTTAGGGCAATCGCACCAAACCACGCCGAACGTGGTATAATCGCATCACATAATCAAGGCTGGCTCAGCACTAGCCTCTAACACCCGATACCCATAGCAACATATAGTAAGGATCAGTGTATGCCAATGTATGAGTATTACTGCCAAGAATGCCGAACCCGCTTCGAGCAACTGCGCCCGCTCAGTGCCGCCGATACGGTTGCTGTGTGCCCCACCTGTCAGCACCCGCGTGTCCAGCGTGTCATCTCGTTAGTTGCCGCTTTTGCCCGCTCCAGCGATGCTGTCGCCCCCACAATGCTAGACATGCCGGCCACCAGTAGTGGCGGCTGCTGTAGCGGCGGTAGTTGTAGCTGTTCGCGTTAGGCACGGCATCGCCCATGTTAGCGAAGAAAGGAGCCGGTGTGGTGCGGCTGCGGTGATAGCGACGGCACGCCCACATGATCTGTATGAATGTGATTATCTTGACTGCGGGACTAGGGACGCGCCTGCGCCCCCACACCTACACCAAGCCTAAGCCACTCGTCAATGTCGCGGGCAAACCGATGTTGGGGCATATCCTTGATACCTTGCAACTCGTTGCGATTGATCGGCTGATCTGCGTGACTGGCTACTTAGGTCATCGGATTCAGGAATTTGTCACCCAGAACTACAACTTCCCAACCACCTTCATCGAGCAGACCGAACTCTTGGGGCAAGCGCATGCCATTCACCTGACCCGCGAAGTGGGCAGTGGACCAACTTTAATCGTATTTGGCGATGGTATCTTCGATGCCAACCTAGAGCCGCTCAATCGCAAGCACGACGAAGGGGTGATCTACGTGCAGGAGATTGACGACCCGCGCCGCTTTGGGGTTGCGGTGGTTGAGGATGGCAAAATCACGCGCCTCGTAGAGAAGCCCGAACAGCCCATCTCCAACCTTGCGGTGATCGGCGTGTATTTTGTGCCTGAAGTGCGCCGCCTGTATGATGCGATCCAGACTATGATTGACAACAACATTCGCACCAAAGGCGAATACTACCTTGCCGATGCGCTTCAAATTATGATTGATCGCGGCGAAGTGTTCCGTCCCGATCAAGTCAGTGTGTGGAAAGACTGCGGTAACCCGACGGCTCTGCTCGATACCAACCGCTACCTGCTCGAAAACGGGCGCAGCTACAACGGCTCGGTCAAACGTTCGATCATTATCCCGCCCGTATACATCTCGGACAGTGCCCAGATCGAAAACTCGGTGATTGGGCCCCACGTCTCAGTGGCGGCGGGCGCACGCATCCGCGATTCGCGCATCACCGACTCGATCATCAATGCGGGCGCAACCATCAACACGGCGATCCTTTCGGGCAGCTTGATCGGCGATGATGCCTATGTCGAGGGCGAGTTCCAGCGGCTCAATGTGGGCGACTCGTCGATCCTCCGCTTTAGTTAGGTATACCCAACGATATGACGACACCACTCCTTGATGTACGCGATCTGCATACCTATTTCTACACCCGCGATGGTGTGGTCAAGTCGGTCAATGGGGTCTCATTTAGCGTGCAGCGGGGCGAGACGCTCGGCATTGTTGGCGAGAGCGGGTGTGGGAAGAGCGTCACCTCGCTCTCGATTATGCGGCTGGTGCCCAACCCGCCCGGCAAGATCGTGAGCGGGCAGATCATGTTCGATGGGCGCGACCTGCTCACGCTCAGCGAAGCCGAGATGCGGAAGGTGCGTGGCAACCGCATCGCCATGATCTTCCAAGACCCGATGACTTCGCTCAACCCTGTCCTCACGATTGGGCGGCAGATCGTTGAATCGCTCGAACTGCACATGGGCATGACGAGCACCCAAGCCCAACGGCGGGCGGTGGAGCTGCTCAACTTGGTGGGCATCTCCAGTGGTGAACGCCGCCTGCGCGACTATCCGCACCAATTTAGCGGCGGCATGCGTCAGCGCGTGATGATTGCTATGGCCCTCTCGTGCAATCCCGAATTGCTGATTGCGGATGAGCCAACGACGGCTCTTGATGTGACGATCCAAGCCCAGATTCTGGAACTGATCAACCGCCTCAAAGGTGAACTGGATACGGCCGTGCTCCTGATTACGCATGATCTAGGGGTTGTCGCAGGCATGACTGAACGGCTCGTTGTGATGTATGCCGGGCGCATCGTGGAGCAGGGGCCCACTGCCGAACTGTTTGCCAACCCGCGTATGCCCTACACCATCGGGCTACTGCGTTCGATCCCGCGCCTCGATGGACAACGCGGACAACGCCTCACCCCGATTCGCGGGTTGCCGCCGCTGCTGGTCGGCTTGGGCGAACAGTGCGCCTTTAGCAGCCGGTGCGACTTTGTGCAGCCTATCTGTAGGCAACAAACCCCTCCCTTGCGGGATGTGGCGGCCAAGCATCAGGCGGCGTGTCTCTTTGACATAGACCTCAACACCCCGCTGCCGGCTGCTACACTAGAGGAGATTACCGCCGATGCCGCCTAGCCCCATCCCCCATCCGCCCGCGCCACACAGCCCATCCGTGCCTGTGCCCGCAGCGCATGCCGCAGCCCCCGACGAACTGCTGCGGGTTGCCGATTTGCAGATGCACTTCCCGCTTGGCGGCGGCATGCTTGAACGCAACGCCGGTGTGGTTAAAGCGGTGGATGGGGTCTCGTTCAGCATCCGGCGCGGCGAGACGCTTGGCTTGGTGGGCGAGAGCGGCTGTGGCAAAAGCACCACTGGGCGGGCCATCTTGCGCCTGTATAAGCCTACCGGTGGGCAAGTCATCCTTGAAGGGCAGGATATAACCCGCATTGAGGGCAGTGCTCTGCGGAGCGTGCGGCGGCGCATGCAGATGATCTTCCAAGACCCGTATGCGAGCCTGAACCCACGCATGCCTGTTGGGGCGATCATTGCCGAGCCGATCCGCGTGCATCGCCTGCGCGAGAACGACACCGCCGTGCGCGAACGGGTGCAGGAGGTGATGGAATTAGTCGGGCTGAACCCATCGTTCATCAGCCGCTACCCGCACGAGTTTAGCGGCGGGCAACGCCAGCGCATCGGCATTGCGCGGGCCCTCGCCGCCGAGCCGTCATTCATTGTGTGCGATGAGCCAGTCAGTGCGTTGGATGTGAGCATTCAAGCCCAGATCATCAACCTGCTTGAAGAACTCCAGCACCGTTTAGGCTTAACCTACCTGTTTATCGCGCACGACTTGAGCGTCGTCAAGCATATCAGCAACCGCGTGGCGGTGATGTATTTGGGGCGAGTGATCGAGATTGCCGAGAGCCGCCAACTGTACGATGACCCACGCCACCCCTACACCCGCGCCTTGCTTTCGGCCGTGCCCATCCCCGATCCGCAGGTGGAGCAGCACCGCCGCCGGATCATCCTTGAGGGCGACGTGCCTAGCCCAATCAACCCGCCGAGCGGCTGTACTTTCCACCCGCGCTGCCCCATCGTCGCCGAACGCTGCCGCAGCGATGTGCCACCCCTACGGGCCCGCTCTGACCTGCACGAGGTTGCCTGTTGGCGGAGCGACGAATCGCCTGCGCTGATGCCAATGACCGCGCAGGAAGCGGCGCAGAGCGAGCGGCCCGAATTCTAACCACACCAGACGAGGGGCGTGTGCCGACAAACTATTCGACCCGTCCGACTCGCCTTGCGCGGCTTCAGCAGTGGCTGCGCTGGCTGCGCTACCCGATTACAGCGGGCTTGCTGGCCTACCTCATCTGGCACGCCCAGCCGGGCCTGATCTGGCACGCGCTACGGGAAACCGATCTGCGCTGGGTGGCAGTTGCGCTAGGGCTGCAATTTGCGGGGATTGTGCTGAGTGCGGCCAAGTGGGGTGTCATCTTGCAGGCTCGCGGGCATCGCCTGCCCCTGCGCTGGCTGGTCAATGCCTATCTGATGGGCCAGTTTGCCAACAACTTTCTCCCCTCTACGGTTGGCGGCGATGCGCTTCGGGCAATGCAGCTGCGCCAGCGCATTGGCAGCCTGAGCCAAGCGAGTGCCTCGATCTTCATTGAACGCCTAACCGGCTTCCTTGCGCTCAGTGCAATTGCCATGCTCGCGCTTGTGCTGCTCTGGCTGGGTGTCGGCGACGTACCCCTTACCACCGCGCCGTTTTGGTTGCTGGTTGCGGTGGGCTTCACGCTCGCGGCCGTGGCCGCCGCAGGCGCAGCCATCTTTGCGCCCGTGTTCGTCGGTTGGCTTGGGCAGTGGCAACGTTTCCCCCGTTCAATGCTGGCTCCGCTCAAAAAGGTGGCCACGACCCTCGCGGAGTATTTCCCGCACGGGCGCAGTTTGGGGGTGGTGGTGGGGATGTCGCTGGCATTTCAGGCGTTGTGGGTCATCATTCACGCCGTTGGCGGGCTGGCACTCGGCATCAGTGCGCCCCTAATCTTGTATGCTCTGATGGTTCCGCTCTCGGATATGCTCGGCTTGCTGCCGATCTTTCTCAACAATGTTGGCGCACGCGAGTTGGTCTTTACCGTTTACCTGCGCCAGATCGGGGTCAGCGAGGCGAGTGCGTTGGCCTTGGCGTTCCTGATGTTTGC
>CALCJV010000018.1 GCA_937967405.1 uncultured Chloroflexales bacterium
CTACGCCATTCCAACCGGTGATGCTCCAGATCTATGCGGGAGCGCAGCACCTCGCTACGCACTACCTGACGCGCCCAAGCCTGCGGATCGGGCGAGCACGCGGCTGTGATCTGGTGCTGGATCAGCCTTATATTGAACGGCAGCATGCGCTAGTGCACTGGCAGGGCGGGCAGTGGTGGCTCGAATCACTCACGCCGGATAATCCGGTGCGCTACGCGGGACAGCCGGTTCAGGCAGCCGTTGCGCTCTTACCGGATACGGCATTTGAGGTGGGGCAGGTGCAGGTGCATGTTGCGCTTGCCGATTATGTTGGCGATGACGCGCAACCAAGTACGCTCCTCGCCGAACTGCCCGACGCGACATTGGCAATGAGCCACGCCCAACTGCTGCGCGTGAGCTATGGGCAGATCAGCAGCAGCTACCCGCTCAATCTTCCTGTGCTGCGGATTGGGCGCGATCCAACGTGTGAGATTATCATTCCGCTGCGTACCGTTTCGCGCCATCACGCCACCTTGACCCTTCACGGCGACGGCTACCGCATCAGCGATCAGCACTCGGCGAATGGGCTACTGTGGCACGGGCGGCGGGTGCAGGAGCATATGTTGCAGCACGGCGATACGATCACGATTGCCGATGAGCTAGGCAATCACGTGCGCCTGCACTACACCGATCAGCGTGTCGCCGATCAGCCGCCGCTCACCACGCTGACCCTTGCGCCGGAGCAGGATGGGTTAACTATCGGGCGGAGCAGCGAGAATGCGCTGATCCTCGACCATCCGCTTGTATCTGCCCAGCATGCGGTATTGCAGCGCACTGCTTCAGGCGACGTGTTTCTGACTGATCTGAATAGCACCAACGGTACATTCGTACAGGGCGAACGGATCAGCCGGAGCCGCGTGCAGGCGGGCAACTTGATCCAGATCGGCGCATATCAGTTTATTTACCGCGAGCGGGGCGAAAGCTCTACGCCCACTGATCATCTCCTGCGCCTCGATGCGCTAGGGGTTCAGTATACCTTGCCCAACCGGGCCCAGCCGCTGGTGAGTGACGTGACGTGCTCGATCTATCCGCACGAATTGGTGGCATTAGTTGGGGGGAGTGGCACGGGCAAATCGAGCCTGCTGCGTATTTTGGCGGGCTTGCAGCCGCCGCAACACGGGCGCGTGTTGCTCGGTGGTGAGGACCTGTATCAGCAGCTTGCCCAGTATCAAGGCAGCATCGGCTATGTGCCGCAACAGGAGAACCTGTTGCCATACCTGACGGTAGAGCGGATGCTGTGGTATGCCGCGCAGTTGCGTCTGCCGGCCACACTTCCGCTGGACGCGGTGCGCCAACGGGTTGACGCAGTGTTGGGGGATGTGGAGCTAGCTGATGTGCGCGATCAGCTGGTTTACACCTTATCGGGCGGGCAGCGCAAGCGCGTTTCAATTGCGCTCGAACTGCTCGCGCAACCGCTTTTCCTGTTTCTCGATGAACCCACGACGGGGCTTGATCCTGCGCTAGAGAAACGCTTTATGCTGCTGCTGCGGAGCCTTGCCGAACGCTACTGCACGATTGTGATTGTGACCCACGCCACCGCGAGCCTGCTGCTGTGTGATCGGGTGGCGGTGCTGGGCAGTGGCGGGCGGCTGTGTTTCTATGGTGCGCCGTATGAACTGCGGGCGTTTTTCGAGTGCAGCACCTTTGCCGAAATCTACCTGCGTGTGGAGCAGAGCGCAGGCGGGGCGGCGGGGTGGCAACTGGCGTTCCGCGAGTCGGTCTATTACGATGAGTATGTGGAACAGCGGTTGGCGACGCTGCCGATAGCAGGTATGCCTACCCGCCTGCCCGTAGCGTCTGCTGGGCCTGCTGCGCCCACCCGTCCGGCACGGCAGGTTCGCTTTGGGCGGCAGATGCGCCTGCTGGCGCAACGCTACGCCGAGCTGTTGTGCGGGGATCGGCGCACGCTGGCCCAGCTCCTGCTGCAAGCGGCCCTCGCTGGCAGCCTGATCCGAGTGGTTGCGCCACCAGCTTTTCTCAACAATGGCCAGCCGCCCCAAGATGGGCAACGGGTGATCTTCCTCTTGGTGATTACGGCGGTGTTGCTTGGGGTGTTGGCGGCGGCGCGGGAACTGACGCGCACCCGCGCCGTCTATGAGCGCGAACGGCAGATCGGGGTGCAGCCCTTGCCGTATCTGCTTGCCAAGCTGATCACGCTGGTGCCGCTGGCGGGCATCCTCGCCGGCTTGCTGCTTGCGCCGGTGCTGATTGGGCAATCGCTTCCGCACGGCGCATTCTTGCCTGCGTCGCTTGTTGGGCTAGAATGGTGGTTCGGGCTGTGGCTGGCACTGGCGGGTGGGGTGTGTATGGGGCTGCTGATCTCTGCCGTAAGCCGTAGCTCTGACCAAGCGATGAGCCTTGTGCCGCTCGTCTTAATTGTTCAGATTATGCTGGCGGGTTTGCTCGTGCCGCTTACGGGTGCGCTTGATCTGCTCGGCAATGGGATTGTTGCGCGGGGGGCCGTGCAGAGCTTGGGCAATACCGCCGATCTGAATCGCCTGTTCTACCAGACGTATGCGAGTGCGCCACCGGGCATCTTTGCCCCCGATCTACCTGCGCCGCCGGATAGTTTTCGCCCTAGCGACTATGATCTGGTACAGTTACGTCAGTACGATGCTGCCGGCCAGAGCAATGCCGCTATCACACGGCGGCTGCATCTGCTGCGGGTGTGGGCGGGCTTACTGGTGCTGGATGGGGCATGGGTTGGTGCGGCGTGGCTGGCTCTGCGGGCCGCCGAGCCGGATGGGCTGCACAGAAAGGATCGCTGATGCTGATGGTGAAACGCACAGTGGGCCAAACGTATCGCGGGCTAGGTCGGCTAGGCTGGGTGTGGTATGGCTTGCTGCTCGTGGTGCTGGGCTGTGGTGCACCCGCCACGCCCGATGATGGGCCGGTGCGCTTGGTGCAGCAGGTGGCGGCGGCGTGGGAGGCGGGCGATTCTACGACGATCTTGAACAGCATTGAGCCGAGCGCGTGGCGGCGCGAAATCGGGGCAGAAATTCGTCAATATACTGGCATCATCCAGAGCCTCGCGCTGGATGACCCAACTTACACATTGCTCAACAACGATGGCAGACTGGCGCGTGTGCGTCTCGAAGCCCGCTTGCGCTACAGCCTGCGGGATGGGCGTACAGGAACGCAGCCGCTCAATCTCATCATTGAAACGGTGCAGCTTGATGGAACGTGGTACATTCGCCAACTTGATCTGGCGCAGCTATCGGGCCAGTAGGTTGCTCCTGCTGGGCATCCTCTGCGTGTGCCTTGCCCCTGTCCGCATACAGGCAGACGTTGCCCCTGCACCAGAGCAGTGGGCACTGGCGCAGATCGGGGTGGCGTGTGCGTGGCAGGTGAGCCGCGGTACGGGCGCGGCAGGGGCAATCACGGTGGCGGTGATTGATAGCGGGGTAGATATGCAGCACCCCGATCTGGTGGGGCAGGTGCGCCACGATGGGTATGATTTTGTGGATGATGATGGCGATCCTTCAGACACCAACGGGCACGGTACGCACGTTGCGGGCATCATTGGGGCAAGCGGCACACAGGCGCATGGTGTGATCGGGGTGGCTCCTGCGGCGCAGATTCTGCCGGTGCGGGTGATGAATGCTGAAGGCTGGGGCACACAAACCCAGATTGCCGCTGGGATTCGGTATGCGATTGCGAAAGGGGTGCAGGTCATTAATCTGAGTGTGGGCGCGACGCTTTGGCCGGCGGAGGAGCAGCGTGTCACCGATTCGCCGATTACGGCGGCGGTGCAAGCCGCCCTCGATGCGGGCATTGTGGTGGTGGTGGCGGCGGGCAATGACTTTGTGCCGTTTCCCAACATCATCGCCTACACCAACCCTGATGTGATTCTGGTGGCGGCATCCGATCCGCACAATGCGCGTGCGCCCTTCTCCAACACTGGACCGTGGGTGGATGTGGTTGCGCCCGGCCAGCAGATTCGCTCCACCATGCCGACCTATCCGGTCTATTTGACGAGCACCGCCCTGCCACCCGCCGAACGCTTTCAGCCCAACTATGATACGCTGAGTGGCACATCCCAAGCCGCGCCGCACGTTGCGGGGGTTGTCGCGCTGTTGCTCGCTGCTGATCCCCAGCTCACGGCGGCAGAGGTGACGGAGATTATCCGCCGGAGTGCCAACATGGATATTTACCGCCAGCATCCGGCGGCATTCCGGCGGCTGCACGAACTGGGCGCGGGGCGGCTGGATGCGTGTGCCGCGCTCCGCCTGCTTGAGTCCCAACCATGACAGCGAGGCTCCGCATCCAAGATGGGCTACAGCAGCGCGAGGTGGTGCTGCCGCGCACGAGCCAGCCGATTAGGCTGGGGCGAGCCAACGATAACGACATTGTGCTGTATGCGCCGGTTGTTTCGGCCTATCACGCCCAGCTCATTCCGGCGGCAGATGGAACGTATCAGATCGTAGACTGTGCCAGTATGAATGGCCTTCTCTTTGGCGGGCAACGGCTAGAGCAGGCCCACACGCTGGCGGATGGCGACACGCTGCGGATTGGCGATCCGCGCTTGGGCAGCTTGGTGAGCCTGACGTACTGCAACCCGCACCACGCCCGCGCTACGCCCGTTGCTGGAGGGCGGGTCAGCTTGGATGCCGCGCAGGTCAGCTACCAGATTGGGCGCGGGGGCACTGCGCGAACCCTGCTGCACCCAACCACGTTGAGCCTTGCATCGGGGATGCTCGTGGCGATCATCGGTGCGAGCGGGGCGGGCAAAAGTACGCTGCTCAAAGCGTTGTGCGGCTACCAGCCTGCAACTGCCGGACGGGTGTTGCTGAATGGGCATGATCTGTACGCCAACTTGTCGCGCTACCGGAGCTATCTTGGCTATGTGCCCCAAGCGGATACCCTGCACGGCTCGCTCACGGTGGGGCAGGCGTTGCACTTCACTGCATGCCTGCGCCTCCCCGATCAGACGACGGCGGCCGAGCGTGAAGCCCGCATCACCCGGGCCCTCACCACTGTTGACCTGCTGGAGTGTCGCCACCAACGCATCGCCGAGCTTTCGGGGGGGCAGCGCAAACGGGCGGCGATTGCTGCCGAACTGCTGATCGAGCCTGCGCTGCTCTTTCTCGATGAGCCAGCAAGCGGGCTTGATCCGGGCCTTGAACAGAGCTTGATGTATACCCTGCGCCAGATCGCCGATGCTGGCTGCGGGGTTGTGCTTGTCACACATGCGACTGAGAATATTATGCAGTGCGATCAGGTGGTGTTGCTGGCGCAGGGCTATCCCGTGTACTGTGGCGCACCTGCCGACGCGCTGAGCTACTTCGAGCTAGACAGCCTGATCTTTGCCGATGTGTACAGCCGCGTTGAGGGCAACATCGCGCCGGAAGAGGCAATGCACAACACGCGCCTGAAGGCTGGCTATGCAGCGTGGCAACAGGCGCACCCGAACCAACCAGCTGCGCCGGCCGCTGTGCTGTGGGCCCACGCGCTGCAACAGGCGGCTGCGCCCATGCCTGCACCATTGCCTGCACCGCTCGCTGTACCGCCGCACACGAGTTGGTGGCAACAAGCCCGCACGTTAATCCAGCGGGTGGCATTGCTCAAGTGGCAAGATCGGCGGTACTTCTGGTTGTTGGTGCTGCAAGCCCCCTTGATTGGGCTAGTGGTGCGCTGGCTCACGCCGCCCGATGCGCTGCTCGGCACCCAAGTCGCCGGATTGACCCAGCGCGGTGAAGCCCGCGAACTCCTGTTTACGCTGGTGTTGGTGGGAATCTGGGGCGGGTTGCTGAATGCGGCCCGCGAATTTGCCAGCAATCCGGCCATCCTGCGTCACGACCGCTTCAACGGGGTGCGAGCGAGTGCGGCGTTTGCGGCGCGATTTGTGCTGTTGGCGAGCTTGGCACTGCTGCAAGTGGGCATGCTGCTAGGGATGGTGCTGAGTGGTGTGCCGTTGCCGCCCGATGCTGGGCTGGTGTTGCCGCTTGCGCTCGAAGTGGGCGTGACGCTGCTGTTGGCGAGCCTCGCTGCCACTGCGCTGGGTCTCGCGGTTAGTGCATCGGCGGCAGGCGTGGAACGGGCTATAAGTAGTGTGCCATTGCTGTTAGTGATCCAGATCATCTTTGCGGGCATGATCTTCCCTGCTACGGATGGCGTGGCGGCGTGGCTCTCGCAGGTGACGATTAGCCGCCCCGCTGTGGATGCCCTCGGTGCAAGCCTCGACCTGAATACGTTCTGCGATCTGCCCAACGATGTTACCGCGCTGGGCGGCCGGCCTCCGGTGGCGTGTAGTGTGGGCACGTTGCGCTGGCGACCTGATCCGGCGTTTGCGGATGCCTTTACCCCGACGGCAGACCACCTTCTGCACAACTGGCTGGTGCTGGGCGTGTTGCTTGGCTTGGGGGTGCTAGCGACCATGCTGCTGCTGTGGCAACAGTATATCGTGCGGCGCATTCCGGTGCGGCGGCGTGCCCCAGCAACAGCCAGCTTGGTGCAATTGGCGGCTGATGACACGCAGCCGGAGCAGCCCGAGTCGGAACCCGTTGCCGATGTGACCCTGCCCCAGTTTGCCAACGATACGACAACCCAGCCGGAGCTACTGCCCCCAGAGCATACCATACTGATGCCAAGTCAACCCTTCGTGCACGAACGTGAATCAACCGTGCCTGTGGGCAATGCACCACCACATGAGGTGAGTACAGTGCGCTCTGACCAAGCCGATACGATGACCCACACTATCGCGGGCGATACCGTGCCGACGCTCGATATGGGCGATGAACCGGCACTGGCAAGCGGGCAAGCGGGCGATGGGCAATCTCCAACACAGATGATTAGCCGTTATCAGGTGATGCAGAATTTGGGCAGTCGGGGAATCTTCACGGTGTATCGCGCCTACGATCCGGTGATGCGGCGGCAGGTGGCGATCAAGGTGCTGCAACAGCAGTATTGCAGTCCGCTCTTTAATGCCCGCTTTCGACAGGAGGTAGGCTTGCTGGCGGCTCTTGAACATCCGGCGATTGTGCCAGTGTATGATTATGGCGAAATAGATACTCAGCCATTTATGGTGATGCAATTTATTGATGCAGGCTCATTGGCAACCCGGATGAGTGGCGGAACCTTGCCGGTGCAAGAACTCGTGCCGGTTGTGGATCGGGTGGCGGCTGCGCTCGATACGGCGCATGCTCGCAATATTGTGCATCAGAGCTTGAAGCCAGCGAATATTCTCTTTAATACGGGGGGGCAGGCATTTCTGAGCGACTTTGGGATTCACATGACTGCGGACATGATTTCCGACTTGAGCCAGCATGGGGTGTTTGATGCGAACTACCTCAGCCCGGAACAGATCAGCCTGATTCAAGCCATGACCCGACAGGGCAGCGATCTGCCGCTTGACATTCCGCCCAGCAGCGACATCTATGCACTCGCGGCGGTAGTGTTCCACGCGCTCACTGGGCAGCCGCTCTTTCCACATACTAGCCCAGCCCAGACGCTCGCGGCGCACTTGACCCAGCCTGTGCCGGATATACGTGAACGCAATCGGCAGTTGCCGGTGGGGTGTCAGCAGGTGTTTGCCACTGCCCTTGCCAAAGAGCCGAGCGAGCGGTATCCGACGGCGAGTGCCTTTGCCTACGATCTGCGTGAAATGGCTCGCGGACGGTGGTTTCTCTCGCGGCTTGCGCCGAGCGAGCACGAGGCACGGCTCCCGCTAACAACGGCTACGCCGCCGAGCAGTGAGGTGTCGGATAGCGAGCCACCGCCTGCGCCGGATAGCCCGCGGATCGGGCGGTATCTGCTTGAGCGACCAGTGGGGCAGGGTGGCATGGCGACGGTGTACCTTGCCTATGATCCGTTGACCGAGCGGCGGGTGGCGATCAAAGTGCTGACGGGGCAACTGACCGGCGTACCGGCGTTCTCGGTGCGCTTTCGCAAGGAAGCCGAGATGGTGGCGGCACTGGAACACGAGAGCATTATTCGGGTGTATGACCTCGGTGAACACGCTGAGCAGCCCTTCATTGTGATGCAATACTTGCCCGGCGGCACACTGGCGAGCCGCTTGCGTGGGCGGCGCATGACGGCGAACGAGTTTCTGCCAATTATGGAGCGGCTGGTGGCGGGCTTGCAGGTTGCCCACGAACGGCGCATTATTCACCAAGACATTAAGCCCTCGAATATTCTATTCAATCGAGATGGGGCGGCGGTGTTATCCGATTTCGGGATTGCGGCGGTGGTGGAGGCCAGCACGCGGCGTTCACGGCGGCGGGCGTTTGGGGGCACGCCGCGCTACATGAGTCCTGAGCAGGCCCAGCTCTTGATTACGCCCAACGTTCCTGCCCTACCGATCAGCCCCCAGAGTGATATATATTCCTTAGGCGTGGTGCTGTTTCAGGCTCTTGCGGGGCGGGTGCCGTATGAGGGGCATAGCGTCGCCGAGATTGCATTGGCGCACCTGCACGATCCGATTCCATCTATACGTGGCTACAATCCGCAGCTGCCCACTGTCGCGCAGGATGTGCTGGCTCGGGCCCTTGCCAAAGACCCTGCCGAACGCTACGCCAATGTTGAGGAATTCATGCTTGCGGTGCGGGCACTGGCCGACGGGTCGTGGGCCCTAAAGCGGATATAAATTCCGATCTATGTTGATTGCACAGGATATGCCAAGAACTTGTTAAGCTCTTGACCAAACCTTGACCGTTTCTTGAGCGAATCTTAATGTTGAGAATCTTCACTTTTCCTGCCAATCATGTTATACTCAAAACGTAAACCTTCAACGTTTTCATCCAGATCAAAACCGTTAAACCTAGTTAAAGGACATCTCTAATAATGGCAACACTTCACTCAGCGACACCGAAACAACTCTACAGATCATCGCAACGGGTGTATCCGCAGCAGCTGTTCCAAGCTGCACTGGCCCAATTTGGGCAGCATGCGGGGATCCAATGCACGCTCTTGATGGACCTATCGGGGCAGGTGCTTGGCTCGTACTATCCCGCTTCCGACCTGA
>CALCJV010000019.1 GCA_937967405.1 uncultured Chloroflexales bacterium
CCATCGTAGCCGCAATAGGGGCACACGCTCCACGTCAAGTCTACCACCCGTTGGCACGAGGCACAGTTGCGGCGCAGTGTGGTGTGGCAGTAGGGGCATAGCAGGAAGTCAGCTTCGATAGGGCGGTGACAGGCGGGGCAGGTGTTTTTCTCTTCAATGTCGCGCCGCAAATACTCCTCCTCTAGCGTGCGTTCATAGCGTTCGGCGAGGGTTTGGGGTGGGCGGAGCAACATATGCAGCGGAATGCCAATGAACGGTAGGGCTAACACTAAGCCAACGGCAAGCACCTGCACGGAGACATCATCGCTGCGCGAGCGAATATCGCGGTAGGCCCATAGCACCGATGCGGCCCACAGCAGCACAATATACGCGCCGAACAGTAGCCCTAGTAGGGTCAGAATCGGGCGCAGATTGTTGAAAATATCCTGAATTGCTTCCATGTGTTATTGCTATCCTTTGTGTGGATGCCGTGTTATTCACGTGCGGCATCGGATAAAGATTGGTTGGACGGGAGATGGTACTGTTGCACCTGCTCCAGCAACGGGGCCACCGCGTCCATGATAAGGCGGGCGAGGTCTTCAATCGAAAGGTTCGCGTCCATTCTACGCCAGCGTTCCGGTTCGCGCAACATCAGCTTGTGGAAGCCATCGGCGACACGCTGGTGGTAGGAGAGTTCACGCGCATCGAGCCGGTTCCATTCAGGTTTGCCATAGATCGGTGGGCGGCCCTCCTGCAAAGTTGCAAGGTGGGGGGCAAGCGAGCTAGGTGCAGAGCGGGCTTGGCGTTTGCGCTCTAGCCCCAGCTCAGCGTCAATATCAAGGTAGATCGTCAGGTCGGGCATCAAGCCGCCCGTCGCAAATGTGGTGATTGCAAGCAGATCATCAAGGTTGTGATTTAGCCCGTAGCCCTGATAGGCGTAGGTCGAATCGGCGTAACGGTCACAGAGGACGATTCCGCCTTCGGAAAGATAGGGGCCGATTAGCTCATGAACGAGCTGAGCTCGGGCAGCTGAAAATAGCAAGACTTCGGTGGTGGGCGACATTTCGGTATGGCGCAGATCAACCAGAATTTGGCGAATCCACTCGCCGATGCGCGTGCCGCCCGGCTCACGGGTCAAAATAACCGGATAGCCTTGAGCTTGCAGGCTCTCATACAGGATACGAGCTTGGGTGCTTTTGCCACTCCCTTCGAGTCCTTCAAACGTAATAAACAAACTCATCAGCGCGAAATCCTTACACGGCGGTGCGGCTCACTGCCACGACTCTCCGAGTTCAGATTATAACGGTTAGCCATCTCATGTTGCAAGCGGCGGATGTAGCTATTCTGGGGGGCAAGTTCGATAATCTCCTCCTCGCCATTCATCACCCGCGAAATTGCGGTCTCGGTATCCAGCAGCACTTCCTCAAGCCGTTGTGCGTGGATACCCTCATCATCGCCCTCATCGGGGCTGTCATCCAACTGCAAATTGAAGATATGCGCCAATTGGCGTTCCATTTGTGCACTCGTATTGCTACGGAGGACATACACGGGCACGCCACGTTCTTCGGCTTGGCGCAGGCGTTGCGAACTCTGGCGATAGTAGTTCTTCAGCGTCATCACAATCGTGGCATCGTGCATATCACGCACAATCACCGCAGACACTCGGAGCCGTGCAATGGACTCTTCGAGGCGGTTGCGGCTCACCCCAAAGGGGAAAATACGGTGCACCTGCGTTGTCTCCGGCCCACGCGCCGCGCTGCGGGTATGCGATTCTGGGCTATGGTTGCTTGCATTGCTCGTGGCTGAGCCGGCACCACTGCGGTTGCTCATACGGAAGCTGGCGCGGTTGCCCGTGCTGCCCATCCCACCGGCATCGCCACGACGTGCTGCAAACTGCGATTCGGTGGCTTGCGGGCGCGGCGGTGCGGCTGTGATATGGACTGCCCCGTCGGCATCGCGGTAGCGCAGTTCGGGCTGTGGCTCCTCGTTGCGGAGGATAGCATCCACCGCCGCGGCCACATCGCGGTACACCGCTACGCGATCCCAGTTCTGAATTTCCACCAGAATATCAAAGGTGGGGGGGGCTTTGCGCTCGAGCACCGTCTTTTGGGTGCCGCGCCGTCGCGCCTCTTCATCGCCGAGTGTCACCGCTTGAATGCCGCCAATTAAGTCGGAGAGGGTTGGGTTGATCATCAGATTATCGAGCGTGTTGCCGTGCGCCGTGCCGACAAGCTGCACCCCACGCTCGGCAATTGTGCGGGCCGCGGTGGCTTCTAGCTCGGTGCCAATCTCATCAATCACGATTACTTGCGGCATGTGGTTCTCGACCGCTTCGATCATGACTCCGTGTTGCTCGGCCGGGCGGGCAACCTGCATGCGCCGCGCACGCCCAATCGCAGGATGGGGAATGTCGCCATCGCCCGCAATCTCATTCGAGGTATCCACCACCACCACGCGCTTGCGGAACTCATCGGCTAGGACCCGCGCTGTCTCGCGCAGCAGGGTGGTTTTGCCAGTGCCGGGCTTGCCCAGCAAGAGGATACTCTTCTCCGACTCGATCAAGTCGCGGATGATCGCAACCGTGCCAAATACGGCCCGCCCCACGCGGCAGGTCAGCCCGATCACGATGCCACTCCGATTGCGAATGGCCGAGATGCGGTGCAGCGTGCGGGGAATGCCAGCGCGGTTGTCCTCGCCAAAGCTGCCAATCCGATCAATGACAAACTGAATATCATCGGCGGTAATCTCACGCTCGCTAAGGATGCAGTCATGGCTACGATAGCGGGCTTCGGGGGTGCGCCCCAAATCCATAATGATCTCCAACAAATCGGATGGTTCATTGGGGTTAGTCAAGATCGCGTGGGTGATATGCGGTGGTAGGGCGTGCAACAGTAGCTCAATATCACTGGTCGTGTTGGGTTGTTCTGACATAGGTGGGTGTTTCCTCCCGCACAGAGTTGCCTGAAACGGTGACGCGAGGTTCCAGCCCTGCTTCGGCTTCAAAGGTTGGGAGCAAGATGAGCCGCCGGGCGGGAACTGCTGTTTGCTTTAACAGCAGGCTCTGCTCACCTACGGGCTGGAAGCCGAAGTGTTGAGCAGGCATCAAAAGCTCACTCTGATACTCCGCAAGCACCAGATAAACGGGGCGTGCATCGTCAATTTGCGAAAGCCCAAAGCGGAGTACATCACTCAGGCTGTCGCGCACACTGGGATGGATCAGCACCGTCATAACGTGTGCCAGAGGGCCTGAGCGGACATGGACATAAACCCGCAGGTCATCATCGCTGCCTTGCACCCACCCGCGTAACCGGAGCCAACTCCAGCCGTGAGTGAGGGGCAGCATCCACGAACGTGCCGTGCGTACCTCTGAAGATTGCACCACATGGGGGGCTAGCGAACCATACAGCCGATGAATTGCCCACGCATCGCGGCGGCTCTGCACCCGCATGGTGGCGATGCGGGTCCCCTGATCCCAATCTGGCCCAGCAAGTTGCAGCACAAAGCGGCGTAGGTAAGGCTGGAAGCCAACTTGCCGGAAGATTTCGCGTGCGTCGGTCTGGTGGCTCCACAGGGCCGCGTAGAGGCGGTGCACATGCACATTTCCAGCATAATAAATGGCGTGTTCGAGCAGGCGATACCAAACATCGTAATCGCTGCTACCAGAGGCGTGCGGGCGCGTGCCGTGTGTGGCGAGCAAAATAACATCTTGCTCTGGGCGGCCATCGCGCCCCTTCACTTGAATGAAGGCGTGGCGGTCGCGTTCGGCTTGGGTGAAGGTCGTTCGATCCCGCCCGTTGCCTGCGACGAAGCAGCGGGCGGCAAACCAGAACGGCTGATGCTCCTGTACCAACAGGTCATCGGTGTGAAACAAGACTGCGTTGTGAGGCGTGCGGCGTAACCGCCAGAGGTCGCCGGGTGTGACTGGTCGTATCATTTAGAATTCAAGAAAATAGCGGTGCAACCGATCATCAGGGGTCAATTCGGGATGAAAAGTCGTGGCGAGCAGATGCCCCTGACGGGCGGCAACAATGCCGCCGTGTGCGCCCAAATCCGCCAGAATCTCCACGTGGGGGGCGGCGGCAACAATGAGTGGCGCACGGATGAAGATACCACGAAGGGGGCGTGCGCCAAGTATCGGCAGAGCCAGATCTACTTCAAAGCTATCCGTCTGTCGTCCGTAGCCATTGCGGCGCACGGTAATATCCATCAACTGGAGGGCGGGTTGGTCGGGTATGCCCTCTTGGATCGTGCGGGCAAGCAGAATGGCTCCCGCACATGTGCCCCACACGGGCATGCCTTCCGCGCTACGCTGCTGGATCGGGCCGAAGAGATTATAGCGGTGCAGCAGCGTTCCCATTGTGGTACTTTCACCACCCGGTATAATCAGCCGATCCACATCGGCAAGGTCTTGTGGCAGGCGCACCTGCCGCGTGGCCACCCCCATGCGCCGCAGCATGGCCTCGTGTTCGGCAAAATCACCTTGGAGCGCAAGAATGCCAACAGTCTGTGTCATGCCGTTCCTTTGGAGCCGGTTACCAACCCCGACTGGCCAGCAGCTGCTCAGCGGGGATCGTGCTTATCTCGATCCCGACCATTGGCTCACCGAGGTCCTTGCTGATCTCAGCGAGGAGTGCTGGGTTGTTGTAGTGTGTGGTGGCAGCAACAATCGCCCGTGCACGGCGTTCGGGATCGCCTGACTTGAAGATGCCACTGCCTACGAAGACCCCATCCACGCCAATCTGCATCATCAGTGCAGCATCGGCTGGAGTCGCAATCCCACCGGCCGCAAAGTTGACAACGGGCAACCGCCCCGTTTCGGCGACCTGTTGCACGAGTTCATAGGGGGCTTGTAGATGCTTGGCAGCGGTGTACAGTTCATTACGATCCATGCTTTGCAGGCGGCGGATTTCGCCGTACACACTCCGTGCGTGACGCACCGCTTCAACCACATTGCCCGTGCCGGCTTCGCCTTTTGTCCGCAGCATTGCGGCACCTTCGGTGATGCGCCGCAACGCCTCGCCGAGATTGCGACAGCCACACACAAACGGCACGCGGAAGGCGTGCTTATCAATATGATGCTCGTCATCGGCGGGGGTCAGCACTTCGCTTTCGTCAATGTAATCAACGCCAAGAGCCTGCAAAATTTGGGCTTCGACAAAGTGTCCGATGCGGGCTTTAGCCATCACTGGGATGGTGACAGACTCGATAATAGATTGGATCAGGGCGGGATCACTCATGCGGGCTACGCCGCCCTGTGCCCGAATATCAGCTGGCACACGCTCTAGGGCCATCACCGCGACGGCTCCGGCTGCTTCGGCGATGCGGGCTTGCTCCGGCGTAACCACATCCATAATCACGCCGCCCTTTAGCATCTGTGCTAACCCGGTCTTTGTAGACCAAGTAGACTTTTCCATTCGTATCGGTTCTCCTTGCCAGTTTTTCAGCATATTTGATTGCTAATATTGTACCATAGATTAGGGCGGCGCAAGGGCCGTTGCGTGCTATTCTTGCCCGCACCGTGCAGCATGTGCTATAGTCTTGCATAGGATACGCGCTATACAGGGAAGGGGGGGAAATGCGGCAACCTTACACGGATAGACAAGCGGTACAGAATCCGCATGTTGGCTACACGGGCGAGACCGTCAGTCTCGGTGAGACTGATCCATCAAGTGGTGATAATAACACCTGTCTTGGGTTTATTGTCATCGCGGTGGGAGTGGTGTTTGTAGTGTTGTGCATCGGCTTGAGCATTATTGGGGTACTGGCTTTGATGGGCTTACAGATTCAGATTGTCCCAGTACAGCTAGTACCAACTGCAACGCCATTACCACGCTGAATGAAGGAGCAACCGAATGAGCACATCACCATTGCCGGATGAAACGCCACAGGTTCCTCATCCCGACCCATTGGTTTACACTGGTGTGACAGTTAATCTTGATCCTGAATCGCCAGCTACTCCCTCTGCGCCAGATTCGCACCCGCCGTTCGATCCATACCTGCCGCCGCCCCCACAAGCTATGCCTCCCTCACCGCCGCCCCCAGCTAAGCGGAATACCTGTCTCATTCTAGGGGCCGTAGGTGGGCTGATCGCAGTCGCCTTGTTGTGTACCGCAGTTGGCATTGCGGGCTTTCTCTTCTTAGCGGGTCAGCAGGTGAGCGACGGACTTGGGGAGTCTGAACAGGATTTCAGCGAAGGCTTAGAGCCAATGCCCCCTGATGATGTTACTCCAAACAACGAGGATAATGGTGTTCCCCTCTTCCCCATGCCCGACTCGCCCCCTGAGCCACAACAACCGGAGCTAATCGAGGGCGAACTGAGCCTACGCCCAGATGTTGATCTAGCGCAGGTGCAGCAGCCGCTCACGGCCGCGAATATTAAGCAAGCCGAGCTGTTAGGCTTGCTGCGCCTCGGTCAGATCAGTGCCGCATCTGCGATTGCCTATGCCCCCAATGGGAGCGAATTTGCGATTGCTGGGGCGAATGGCATTGTGCAACGCTGGGCCGTTGGAGCGCAGGGCGTAGTTGCACAGGAGCCTCTCTTTGGGGGCTTTGCTAATCTTACCACCCTTGCCTATGGCCTCTCTGGGCAGACTCTAGCGGCGGCGGACGAAGAAGGCGGGGTATATGTGTGGGACGTGGCGAGTGGTGCAATGCGAAGCAGCATGTCCAGCGACCTATCGGGGGTATCTGCGCTGATCTTCACCGCCACTGAAGATCAGGTGTTTGTGGGCGGCTATGGTGGGCTACATCGGCTGCGCTTGGATGATCCCATGGTGCTCCAACGCTATCCGTATGATCCAGACACAATGGTACTGGGGCTTGCGCTTACCCCTGATCAGACGTTGCTCGCGGGCGGCTTATCAGATGGCACGATTGGGCTATGGGATGCAGCCAGTGGCGAACAGCTCGGTAGCCTCAATGGGCATGAGGATTGGGTGTGGGCGGTGGCATTTAGCCCCGATGGGCAACTGCTTGCCTCTGTCTCCGATGATACGACGGTGCGCCTGTGGGATGTTGCCAGTCGGCAGGAAGTGCAGGTTCTGCGTGATCACGAGGACTGGGTGCGGACCGTAGCATTCAGCCCCGATGGGCAACTGCTCGCCTCTGGTGGGGCTGATACGCAGGTCAATCTATGGCGCGTACAGGATGGTAGCTTGCTCACGCAGCTGACTCAAGATGAAACCAGCTTCTTTGCAGATTGGGTCTACGGAGTGGCGTTTGCCCCTGATGGGCAAGCAGTGGTAGCCGTGACCAGTAGCGGTGGTGTGCGCCAGTGGCAGCTCGGCACGGAGATACAGGCGCAGCAGATTCAGAGCGTCAGTGTGCCGCCCTTGAGCCAGATCGCGCTTGCTCCAAATGATCGCACCCTCGCAATTGCTACCAGTCGGGGTGCGGTGCAGGTGTATGATCTCCTGACTGGTGCGCTACAGGGCGAGCTGCTCAGTCACGGTGGCAATGTGTATGCGGTGGCGTTTGCCGATAATGGGCGGTTGCTGGCTAGTGGCGGTGATGATGACCTTGTGCGCGTGTGGGATACCGATGGCTACAGCTTGCGCTCGACGTTGCGCTTGCATAGCGATTGGGTACGCTCGGTGGCATTCAGCCCCGATAGCAATACCCTTGCCAGTGGCGGCGATGACGGGCAACTGGTGCTGTGGGATCTGGCTACAGATCAGGAGCGAGCTGCCATCCAAGCTCACGATAATCAGCTCCTTGCACTCGCCTTCAGCCCCGACGGAGCGGTAGTGGCCACGGCTAGCGATGATGGCACAGTGAAGTTGTGGCAAACCACAACAGGGATGCAATTGGCAACACTGCAAAGTGAGTCAGGCGGCTGGCTGACGGCGGTGACCTTCTCGCCCGATGGCCGCCTCGTTGCAGTGGGTAGCGGTAGTGGCACGGTTGATCTGTGGCGGATAGATGACGGGATCAGCTTTCAGCGCAGCTTTAACAATGACAATGGCATTCAGAGCCTCACCTTCGCGCCTGATGGCGAGATGCTTGTCGCCGGTGCTGTTATCAATACCACTGTGTTTGATACTAATACGGGCAAAATGCTGCATATCTTGCCATCGGCATCTGGAATGTCTATTGTTGTGCCTGCTATTGTGCACAACACACGCTTCACCGACGATGGCCGCTTGTTGTTGACTGGGGTCGATTCGGGCGTGGTGCAGGTGTGGGGCATTGTCCCCTAAGCCTAGAGGGGTATCGCTTATACCTCTGGCACTTCGGTATGGATCTGCCCGCGCTCGACCTCGTGCAACGTCGCACGGGGGCTGATCCCAGCCGCACGGTGCGATGGTGCAAGCCATGGCGACTTGTCCAGTGCGGCTTGCATATCGGCATAGCCATCGGCAATGCGGCGCGTGATTGAGCTATGCGAGAAGTCCATATAGCTGAGTGCCGATTGGCTATCATCGGGGCGATAGGTGATCCGCACAATGTCGAGATTGCCGTAGGTATAGTTGGTGGCTTCAATGAGAGTATTGATGCGGCTCAACACGTCGGGAGAGGCTTGCTCAGCAAGATCGTGCAGGGTGCGTTGCAGATTCTGCTTCTCCAACATCGTCTTGATCTGGCGGTTGGTACGGCTCGCAAACTCAATTTGATTGGTACGCCACAGCACCTCATCTAATGTCTCTGGATCACGCTCACTTTGCCCCCACAGATCGATCATAAACACGAGTGTGTTACGTTCGGGGTGGCGATCCTGCTCATCTAGCACAGGATCAAGCGGAGTATTATCTACAATCCCACCATCCCAGTATAGGTCGCCATTGATGCGTACCCCCGCAAACAGCGGCGGGATTGCGGTGCTAGCAATGACATGATCGAGGGTAAATGGGCGATGGTTGGGGTTGTCGGTATCAAAATAGAGGACATCGCCTGTGCGTACTAGTGTGACCCCTAGACTAAGGCGCGGCTGATCGTTATTCAGGTAATCGAGGTCTACAAACTCCTCTAGCGTGCGCCGGAGCGGGCTGTTATCGAAGAAACTGGTTGCTGCTGCGGTGCCGGGGCGGGCAAGGTAGGGATTGATCAGATTGGGGCGAGAGAAGTGTGGCTGCCCGAAGAACAGTGATTGCATCGCGTTGCCCAAGCTGGCAAGGCGGCGCAGGTTGCCGGGAATGAACGGATCCCATATGTGTGCGATCACATCCCACAGCGGCGGGTCAGTCACTCGCTCCCAGAACTGCTGTAAACGTTGCACCCGCGTCTCTGGCGGGTTGCCTGCCAAGATTGCTCCATTGACTGAGCCAATCGAAACGCCCGTGATCCAATCTGGGACATAGCCCGCCTCGTCAAGTGCCTGCACCGCGCCCAAGTGGTAGGCTCCAAGTGCACCACCGCCCTGCAACACGAGGGCCACAAACCGTTCAGGCTGTGGGCTGTCGGTTGGATGCTTACGTTTAATTGGCACAGCTAGGGTTCCTTTCTTATTATGATTCGCCTGCTACTCTCAGACAGTGTACACGACTTTGGCTATTCTGTGGTAAGCCCCAAGTCACGCAGGCGGGCCCGCATCTGCGCGAGTTCGACTTCGGCTGCGGATGCACGTTGCTCGGCTGCGGATGCGCGTTGCTCAGCTTGAGCGCGGGCGATGCGTTCCTGTTCGGCGCGTTGTTCCAGTTCGGTGAAGCTGAGGAAGGGCTGCCCGTCGGGACGGTACAGGACGAGCTTCGCGCCGCTCAGGTCGAAGCGAATGCCCAAGCGCGGGCTGACCCACGCATGTATCGGCTCAATCGGCACCAGCAAGCCTGCTTCCCGTTGCCAGCCATCAAGGGTGTTGGTCTCTGGGTCGTACAGGTAGTATTCCTCGACCCCGAAGCGCGTGTAGAAGAGGTACTTGTTGGTCATCTCGCCAGCGCGGTTGCTGGGCGAGAGGATTTCAAAGACTACCTGCGGGGCACGATTGTCCTCTTCCCACTGCTTGTAGAAGCCGCGTTGGCCCTTCGGGCGACCAAAGACGACCATGGCATCGGGGGCGACGCGGGTGTGGGGATCACCTTGCACGGGATACCAGAGTAAATCGCCCGCGACGAAGACGGCGGGGTCATCGTGGAAGAGGGCTTCGAGGTTCTCTTTGATGAGCACAATCCACTGAAACTGTTCAGTATTCTCAGCCATTGGCAACCCATCACTTTCTGGATAGACGATGTCGGCGGGCGCAGGCAGCTGGGGTGGGTCAGTGAGGGGGCACTCTGCGGCAAGGGGGGGGGTTAGCGTGGTCATTTTGTTCCTCTCTACGGTTAGGTGCCAGAGTTACACCCGAATAACGATTACCGTAATGTCATCATACGGCTCACTGGTGCCAATAAAGCTAGTCAGTGTGGTACGGATGTGATCGAGCATAGCATCAGCACTCTGCGTTGGTGCGCTCCGAATTGCTTCCTCAAAGCGTTCAAAGCCAAACATCTCGCGCTCGACATTATCCGCTTCAACCAGTCCATCACTGGCAAGGATCAACATATCCCCCGGCAGCAGATCGACGATCAGCTTGTCGTAACCGTGCTGTGCGCCAAGCCCTACGCCGAGCGGTATCCCGCCAATTTCGGTCAGCGTAACGCTCCCATCAGTGCGTTTGATGATCGGTGCGATACAGCCAGCGTTAACTAACTGTACCGTCATACCTGTTGCAGTGCGTTGCAGATCAGCGTAGATCATCGCACAGTTCTGGCGCGTTGAATTAGTATAGTCTAGCAGCGCGGCATCTAGTTGTTGCAGCAATAGTTTGGGGTCTTGGGGGCTGGTGTTGAGCGTGCGGAATAGGGCGACGCTCACCGTCATCAGCAGCGCGGCAGGCATCCCTTTGCCAGAGACATCGCCCACCGCAACCACGTAGTGGTCAGGGTGATGCTGGTGGTAGGCATACAGATCGCCACCTACCTGCCGCGCCGGAGCCGTGTAGCAGACCAGATCAAGCCCCTGCCACTGTGGGTGCGGAGCGGGCAGCAGGCTGCGCTGAATCTTGCGGGCAAGGTTTAGCTCGGTTTCAAGCCGTTTGTTAAGGCTTGTGACGGTTTCGTAAGCGGCAGTGAGTTCAGCGGTACGGGCACTTACCAGCTCTTCAAGGCGGGCGTATAACGTGGCATTTTCGAGCGAGATCGCTACCTGTCCAGAGAGCAGGCTCAAGATTTCGAGCCGGTCTGCGGTAAACGCACCCACTGCGTAGTTATTTTCGAGGTAGAAGACTCCCGTCAAGTTGCCTTGATAGATCAACGGGCTACACAAGATCGAACGTGGTTTCCGAGTGCGGATGTAGCGATCTTGGGCGAAACGTTCTTCGCTCGTAGCATCGTGGAGCACGACGCTCTCGTGGGTGCGGGCGACATAGTTGATCAGGGTGTGGGGTAGGTCGCTCGCGATAAGCGGCTGGGCCTGCATCACGGTGACTTGCTCACTGCCGATGGAGCTTTCCGCCTCCACCAACAGCCTGCCATTCCGGTTGAGGATCAGCAAGCCCCGCTCTGCGCCCGCATTCTCGATCACGGTCTGGAGCAGCTTACCAAGCAGGCTCTCCATCACAATTTCGCTCGAGATCGTCTGGTAGGCTTTAAAGACGCTGCCGAGATCGAGCCGAGCTGTGTTCGAGCCACTACTTGTAATGCTGATAGTATGTCGGCTGGCACCGTTGCCATTCGTTTGGGTGAAGATGCGTGGGTAGCGTATCTCCAGATCGCGCACCTTGCCGAGTGCGCCCCAGCGTTGGTAGGTGTGGTGGGCATCACGCAGGTAGAGTTGGGCAAGGCGTATGTTCTGCTTGCGGAAGTAGAACCGCCCGGCCAATTCATTCGCAAGGGCTTCTTCAAGCAAGTAGCCATGTTCGTGGGCTAGGGCAATGGCTTGATCATAATGCTCGCGGGCGGCTCCATCATTGCCCAAGATGTGGTTGCGCTCGGCTTCGATCAAGTGCCAGCGATGGCGAATGTTCATCGGGGCAAGGTGGGCCCACTGCTCAAGCTGAGCTTGGCTTGCGTCAATCTGGGCCAGCACCTGTTCGCGTTGCTCTTCAGCGGCAGGCGTGAGAGCCGGATGATCGTGCAGGCCCATCAACTCGATCAAGGCATCATAGAAGGTAAATAGGGGGATGTAGACTGAGCCAATCAAGCCTGCTTGATAGAGGCGCAACGCATCGCGGAACATCACTGCGTGCTGCTGATTGTTGAGGATGAATGCACCGAGCATACGCGCAAAGCAGATATTGGCAAGGGCCGGCACATCACTCGCGGATTGCCATGCCGGGAGTGTTGCCTCTTCTTGGAAGTGATCACCCGTCAGCCGCCATGGTTCGAGCGTGCCCTGCATCAAGTTATCCACGAGCTGCCAATACAGTTGGTTGAATTGGCGCGAACGCTGTTGCTGCAAGCGTTCTAATGCGAGGTCGGTAGAGGCATACAGGCGTTGCATCTCATTCAGGTTGGTGCCACACAAAAAGGCATGGCAGGTGTGCATGTACACGCCGTAGCCAGCATATTCAAAATCGCCTGTCTCGATGCCCACGCGGTAGGCTTCGAGCAGTGGTTCGAGGGTGGTGCGGACGTGCTGCGTCCAGTGCGTTACAAAGAAGTTGATCGTAATCAGAGTGCGGGCGCGGTAGGCTTCTGCGCCGGGAATGTGTTGCATACGTTGGGCTAGCTCACCGAAGCGCGAGCCAGTTGGAATATCGCCGAACAGGGCACAGAGTAGCAAGCCGTAATTTGCATACGCAAACGGCGACGATGGCGCGTGCCCGTGCCGTAGCGAGAGTAAGACCTGCTCAAAGACGACGATTGGCATTAGCGCAGGGTCGCCAATGTAGGCCGCAGAGAAGGCTCCCGCCAGCAGCCGCATCGTTGCTAGTTGGTGCGGATCGGTCATCAATGGCAACGCAGCGATCTGCGCGAAGTCACGCTCACTGAGGAGCATTTGGATGGCTTGTATGCGGCTGCCCATATCCTCTGGGCTAGGCTGCTCTGGTAGCTCTACGCCGAGCTGGGCAAGCACCGGGCGCACCGTGCCGATGGCCTCACGGAACTGTTGTCGGGCGGCGTAGGCTTGCAGGGTAATTTCGTAAATCTCGACGGTATCGAGCACTGATCGGGCGTATTTGAGCACGGTGTTGGTGGCATCGCGCTGTGTCTCTTGATCACCCGTCAGGTAGGCGGCTTGGGCGTAGCGAGTGTAAAGATCAAGCGCGAGGTCATAGTCCGTCTGCCACGCATCTTCCGGCAGGAGGGCAATGCCCGCCGCGCAGTAGTTGAAGCTGGCGTGAAAGGCGGCTGATTGTTGAGCACGGCGGGCGGCTTGGCGGTTGAGGGCGGCCACGGCTAGGGCTTGGGCGGCGTTCGCAACCTCGCTGCGCCCTTGATTCAGATGCTCCACCACCTCAAAAATCTGCTCTTCCAGTCGCACTTCAGGCAGCGTCAGCCAGAGCACCTGTCCGATCTGCCAGTGCAGTAATCCCTGCTGTTCTGGAGCGATCAGGTCGTAGACTGCCTGCTGAATGCGATCATGGGCAAAGGCATACTCCGCCGACATCTGCTCGGCGAGGCCCGGCACATCGCTGGTCATCAGGAGGTAGGCATCGCTGCGCGGTAGGATCAAGCCTGCTTGCAGGGCTGGCTCAAGCAGGCGGGCGGCTTCAGTGGGGGGCAGTTCGGCGATGCGAGCCAGCATTTCGAGGCTGAACTGATGCCCGATACACGCAGCCCGCTGGAGAATCTGCTGGCTCTGGGGCGCAAGTTGTTGGATTTTGTCCGTCAGCAGATAGGCAACGTTATCGGTTATTTGTTCGGCGTGAATACCGGCCACATCCCAGACCCATTGCTTGTGCTGGGCATCGAAGGTGATCAGTTCTTTGACGTACAGGGCCCGCAGAAACTCGCCGATGAAAAACGGATTCCCACCCGTCTTTTGCGTGATCAGTTCGGCAAGCTCAACAAGTTCAGCTGGGACGCGGTGCAGCACGTCGGCAAGCATCTGCATCACGCTGTCGCGGGACAAGGGGGTGAGCACGAGTGACTGCACCGGTTGTCCAGCTTGCTCTACATGCTGGATCAGCTGACGCAACGGGTGAAACTCGTCTACCTCATTGTCGCGGTATGTGCCAATAATCAGCAGGGCTTGGTCCGGTTCTGGTGGAGCCGAGAGCAAGCGTTGCAGCAAGGCGAGCGAGGCACTATCGGCCCACTGCATATCATCGAGGAACAGCACCACCGGATGATCAGTCTTGAGGAATACGCGCACGAAGTTCTGCACACTGTTGATGAAGCGGTTCTGCGCTTCGGCAGGCGGCAAGGACGGCACAGGTGCAGGTGGGCCAATGATCAATTCCAGTTCGGGCAGCACTTCGCAGATCACACCGGCATTTGCGCCGAGTGCATTCTGGAGTTGAATGCGCCAGTGGGCAAGGTTGGTATCGCTCTCGGTCAGGAGATAGCGCAACAAGCCCGCAAAGGCTTGGAGTATGGCCGCATAGGGGCTACTGCGCTGCATCTGATCATATTTGCCCGAAATGAAGAACCCGCGCTTCTCGGTGACGGGCTTATACAGCTCTTGCACCAGCACCGATTTGCCCATGCCGGGTACGCCAGCAATCAGCATTAGCCCGCGTCCACCGCCACTGATCTGCCCAAAGGCGGCATGCAGCTGGGCAATCTCAGCGGTGCGCCCATAGAGCATCTGCGGGATCACCAGTTGCTCCGATATATCCTCACTGCCGAGGACAAACGGCGTGATCTGCCCATACGTCTGCCATTCGTGCAGACACCGCCGCAGGTCGGCTTGTACGCCGGATGCGGATTGGTAGCGGTCTTCGGCATTCTTGGCCATCAAGGTGAGGATGATCTGCGACAGGATCGGCGGGATGTCGGGCTTGAGGATATGCGGCGCAACCGGCTGGCGGGCAATGTGGCTATGCACCAACTCTAGCGGATCGCTGCCGATGAATGGCGGCTGCCCGGTGAGCAGTTCGTACAGCGTCGCTCCGAGTGAGTACAGATCAGTGCGGTAATCGAGGGCACGGTTCATCCGTCCGGTCTGCTCCGGCGACATGTACAGGAGCGTGCCCTCGATCACATCTGGGTTGCGAAAGGTCGGGGTCTCCCGCGAAAGGCGTGTCGAGATGCCGAAGTCAATCAGCTTGACGACTCCCGTCTCACGATTGTAGACTACGTTGGCTGGGTTAAGGTCTTTGTGGATCAGGTTATCGCGGTGCAGATCACTCAGCACGCCTGTTACCGCAATCCCGATCCGCAGGCTCTCGTCAACCGTAAACGGTTGCGTCTGCATCAGCAAGGTCAGCGAATCTCCCCCAAAATCTTCCAACTCCATCATCCAGTGCCCCTGCACTGTGCTGATGCTGTAGGCTTTGATCACGCCGGCCAGATTCAGGCTACGGGTGATCTCATACTCGCGCTGAAACCACGCGACTCGCTCCAGCGGAGGGTAGCTCTCGCGGAGCAGCTTCAGGACAACCGGTAACCCGTCCGCGTTGCGGCGGGCACGGTAGACGTATGAGTTGTCACTCTCGTGCAGTTGCGCGAGGATTTGATAACCGGTTGGTAGATACATACGCTCTGCTGCTTATTTGGCTGAACTCTGCCGAGCTAGGTGCGTGGATGGTGGCAAGGCACTCGCATTTGCAGCGGTAGGTATTTTCCACTGCCCGTTCCATTATAGGAACATTCGCCCCGTGCGACAAGCCTGACCTGTCAAATTAAACGCTGATCCCTTTCATTTTAACCTGAAAAACATCTTTGGAGCACCGCCTGCGCCGCCTGTTGGCCAGTCTCGATGGCTCCGTGTACAGTGGCGACGTGCCCATTGGTAACCGTTGCCTCGCCAGCCAGAAAGAGCGTATCGGCAATCGGGGTGGCGAGCTGCTCCCGCGCTGCACGTGCCCCGATGGGCGTGTAGGAGTATGCGCCGCGACTCCATTGATCGTGCGACCATGCTACAAGCCGTCCGTGTAGGAAGGCTTGGCGCAGGTGTGGTCCGAAGAGTTGGGTCAGTTCATCAAGGGCGTGGGCCAGCGCGGCCGCTTCCCCGATCTCAGCAAGGTGCAAGCCCGCCAAGCCGCCCGTGTAGCCCATCAAGGCCGGTGGCTGCGCGGCTGGCTCTTGCCACCACGTACTGATCATGCCATCGGTGCTGATGAAGCCGGGCAGATCCCAGCACACCCGCTCAAACCACAGCACCAGCTTGGAGACATGGCCCATATCGAGGGCGTGCAGGGCCTGTGTCGTGGCGGGCGGAAGGTCCGGCGTGAAGGTCAGATCGCCTGCTTGCAATACGCCGAGCGGCACGGTGATTATCACGGCGCGGGCGGTGAGCGTGGTGTGGGCTGGATCGTCCAGTCGCAGTGTGGCGTTACCGGGCTGCCACGTAATCTGGCGCACGGGGTTATTCAAGCGGATGTCTAGCCCCGTAGCCAGTGCCGCAAGCACGCGGCTGTAGCCATCGAGGACGTGAAAGTTGCCGGTGCCGGCCTGCCACTGGGCCCGCTCGTGGGCAACTGCCGCCGCACTGAGCCGTTCAACATTGGCGGCTTCGATGTTGGCGGCGAGGCGCAGCGCAAGCTCGCCGGCCGGATCATCAGGGGCGATGCGGCGCATCCACGCGGCGGCACTGTATTCTGGTACGTTGGCATGCTCGGCCGGATCGCACAGGCGATCATACAACTGCTCCACCCGCAGCGTCAGCGGGTCATCGGCGGGGTAGCGCGTGCCGCCCAGCGCGATCTCCCGTGCTTCCGACGCACGTTGGGTTGCCAGCCCAGCTGCGTGTACGATGGCCCACGTTGCGGCCTGATCGCCGTGTATAAACTCTGCGCCTAGCTCGACTACGCCACGTTGCGTATCCGTCCAGACGCGCCCGCCGATGCGGTTGCGGGCTTCGAGCACCAGTGGCGCGTAGCCGGCATCACGTAAGGCGGCAGCCGCAGCCAGCCCAGCTGCTCCCGCTCCAATCACAATGAGCGGATGATTACTTGCAATTGACATAAACAACCTATGCTAACGTAAATGAAACCGGACAGAAACCCTGTCCGGCATGCGTATTCTTTCTGGACTATACCACGATCTTCGTATTCCCACCACCGAGCTGTGCCGATGGATACGTTAGATTGGTTTAGTTGGTTACGGCAAGCCTAATGATGCTGATGCTGCCCATCTTGATCGCGCAGGCTCACGATGATGTCTTGGCGAATCCAGCCGCCAATCCCAAGCGCAAGCGTCAGGATACCACCGAGCGCAACGGGTAAGCCTAGCACGACCCCATTGATGAGTAGGGTGATCCCAAACGCAATCACGATGGGCCAGATGCTCGGATCGGGCAGGTGCACGTGGAATGGAGTGCTGTCTTCATCAGCAATATGGGCGGCTGGCTGATTCAGTGTCAGGGGCTGCTGGTCTTGCTCCGTCGATGTGTGTGTCATAGGTACGTTCCTCCTTCGTTGGGATAGCCTTAGGCTGGGAGGCTCATGTATTGATAAGCCCAAACCAGCATCAGAACAAACATAAACACAGCAACTGCGGCGAGGAGGAGACCTAACCGCCGGTTGCGCTTGTGGAGATCATTCTGCATCACCATCCTCCTTGCGTGCCCAAGAGCAGCCGATCTAGCACCATTGCGCCAAACAGCAGGGCCAGATAGAGTAGCGAGTATTTGTACAAGCCCCAGATCGCGGCTTGGTTGCCTACCTTCCATGTGCGCCAAGCGTAGTACAGGAAGATTGCACCGAGTAGCGCAGCAACGATCAGGTAGATACCCCCCATTGCACCAATCGGGGTGAGGATGAAGCTAAACCAGACCAGCAGGATCGAGTAGAGCCAAATTTGCCAGCGGGTTTCGCCCGCGCCCGCTACAACTGGCAGCATGGGGATGCCTGCCCGAGCGTAGTCCTTCTGCTTGACTAGTGCGAGGGCCCAGAAGTGAGGTGGAGTCCAGTAGAAGATGATCATAAACAGGATCACAGAGGTGAGGGACACATCGCCCGTCATTGCCGCCCAGCCAACCATTGGCGGGATTGCGCCTGCGCCACCACCAATCACGATGTTCTGCCACGTCGTGCGCTTGAGCCAGACGGTGTAGGCGACGGCGTAGTAGAATGCGCCAATCAGGGCAAGGATTGCCGCCATGAGCGTGGCGAACGTTGCCAGCACCACAAACGACAGCGCGACCAGCGTGATGCCAAAGATCAGCGCGTGGGCGGGGGCAATCCGTCCGCTTGGCACAGGGCGACGGCTGGTGCGGCCCATGTTGATGTCTACATCTTTCTCAAAGGCACAGTTGATCGCGCCGGCCCCACCAGAGGCAAGGTAGCCACCGAGCATGGTCCAGAAGACGAGAGCCAGCGAGGGCAACCCTTGATCGGTGATGTACATTGCCGCGAGGGTTGTCACCAAGAGCAGCGAGATTACTTTGGGCTTCGTCAGGCTGATGTAATCGGCGAGCAGCGAGGGCTTGCGCTCGGCGGCGGGGATGACTGCGGCAGGTGCGGCGAGTATGGCAAGGTCTGGTGCGGGGCGGCGGTAGGCCAGTGTGGTCAGCCCGACCAATACAATCCACAGCGCAATCAGCAACCCACTCGTGACGATGTGCAGCGCGGAGAGTGGGCCCATGCCTTGCCACCACGCCACATTCACGAGCAGGAGCAACCCCAAAGCGACACTGCTTGTCCCTAGCAGGAGTGGATCGGTGCGGCGTGTGCGCCATGTCTGCCAGCTCAGGGACAGTACGGTGCTGCTGAGAAGAACCATGCCAGTGGTATAGATCGGCATACCGAGCAAGCCGTCACGCAAGAGGCTGCCGCCTGCTACAAGAAACCATGCGGTGATCGTCGCTAGCAATGCCGCATACTGGTAGAGCTGCTGCTGCTTGCGGGCCCGCCCCCCGATCCGCTGGGTGGGGCTGGGATTGGGCACACTCAGCACAATCATCGGGATGAGGAGCGCGGCAACCGGCAATGCACAGATCGCAGGATGCACCATGCTGCTCAGGAATGGAACATGCTGCTGCACGGGGGTGAGGCTTAGCCCCACTTGGGTTAGGATAATCGGCGGGATGCTGAGCAGTGGCATACGCACCCACCGTTCTGCATCACGCTGATGCCACGCAACCGCACTGCTCGCCAAGCTAAAGCCTGCTGCGAGCAGCACCAGTGCGGTGTGCTGCCCGGCCAGCACGAGGGCCAGCGTCGCTGCTGCCCCCGCTCCTAGCAACCAGCCTACAATATGCCAGTTGCTCGCCTTCTGAACATAGGCTCTCATCGTACCGCTTCCCTTCTAGCCGCAGCATAGACCAACTGTGCCCACAACAGTCTGCGCTGCTTACATCTCACTTCTATTCTGACTATGGCAATGGCGTAATGACAGACCCCTAATGGACATCTTTCGTCTGGATGCCCAGCTTACGGATCCGCAAGTCCCACAGGGGGCGGTCACTCGTAATTGGTGGCAGGCGGTCAAAGTTGTGTTCAGGTGGCGGAGAGGAGGTTGCCCACTCTAGCGTGTTGCCTTCCCACGGATTGTCGTTTGCCCGTTCACCTTTGTTGAAGCCATGCACATAGATGACATTAACGATAAACAGCAAAGTCGAGAATGCCACAAGAAATGCCCCGAAGGTGGCAATCTGGTTCATAAAGGTCCAGCCGAACTCTTCAGCATAATCGGCGTAGCGGCGCGGCATGCCGAGCATACCAAGTACGTGCATAGGGAAGAAGGTGATGTTCATGCCGATGAACATGGTCCAAAACTGCCACATGCCGATCCGTTCGTCGAGCATGCGCCCAGTGAGTTTGGGCCACCAGTAGTAGTAGGCGGCAAAGATGCCGAAGACACTCCCGCCGAACAGCACGTAATGGATGTGCCCTACCACCCAATACGTATCGTGCAGTTGCTTGGCAAGCGGCACGGCGGCTTGGAAGATGCCACTGATCCCGCCAATCAAGAACATGGACAAGAAGCCGAGCACGAACACGAGCGGCGTTTTCAGATTGAGCGAGCCGCCCCACAGCGTAGCGATCCAATTAAAAATCTTCAGCCCAGTTGGAACCGCAATGATGATCGTGGTGGCCATAAATAGCGTCTCAACGACAGGATTTGCGCCTATCGTGAACATATGGTGTAGCCACGAGGTGAAGCCCATAACCCCAATCAACACAGTCGAAACAAAGATCGCAAAGTAGCCGAAGATCGGCTTGCGCGAGAAGACCGGCAGAATCTCGCTGACAATCCCCATGGCGGGCAGGATCATAATGTAGACGGCTGGGTGCGAGTAGAACCAGAACATATGCTGCCACAAGCGTGGGTCGCCTTGCGCGGCATCGAAAAAGCGCGTCCCGAATTGGCGATCCGTGAGCAGCATCGTCAGTGCGCCGGTGAGCATGGGCGTGGCGGCGAGCACCATGCCCTGTGCCGTAACGACCGACCATGTGAAGAGCGGGATTTTGCGCCACGTCATTCCCGGCGCACGCATGTTGGCTACGGTAACGAGAAAGTTGACTGCGCCGAGAATGCTAGAGATGCCGATCAGTTGCAGCCCCAGAATCCAGAAGTCCTGCCCAATGCTTGGCGAGTAGGTGGTATTCGAGAGAGGGGGGTAGCTGGTCCAGCCGGCAGCGGCAGCCCCGCCCTCAAAGAAGAAGCCGCCGAACATGGTCAAGCCGCCAAACACCGCCAGCCACAAGGCAAGCGCATTGATGCGCGGAAATGCCATGTCTGCTGCGCCAATCTGGAGCGGCACAATGAAGTTGCCGATGCCGGAGAAGAACGGGATAATGAACAGAAAGATCATCCCAGTGGCATGCATGGTGAACAATTGATTGTAGAAGTCGGTCGAGACAAGCTGCATGCCGGGAGAGGCAAGCTCAGCGCGGATCAACAGGGCAAGGACACCGGAGATGATGAAGAAGACGAACGACACCAAGATGTACATAATGCCGATCTTCTTGTGATCGACCGTCGTGATCCACGCCATGATGCCCCGACTTGCCCACGGGATCGTCTGATGCTGGGGCACAGATATGGTTGCCATAGAATTTTCCCTCTAGAATGCTAAAACAAGCGAAGCCACGTTATTTTAAGGTGCCCAGATAGGCGATCAATGCATCCATCTCGTCTGGTGCAATCGGGATGGCCGGCATCCGTGCGCCCGGCTTCTGCGCCGGATTGGTGATCCAGCTGCGAAGGTTTGCTTCGGTGTTGGGCATAATCCCGGCAATCTGTTTACGGCTGGCAAAGTTCGAGAGGTTTGGCCCCGCTTGAGCATTGCGCCCCAGCCCACCGACGGCATGACAGCCGACACAGCCCTTCTTGACAAAGATTTGCTCACCCTGCTGCACCCGTGTGCGCGGATTGGCAACGGCGATAGTGTTGACCTGATTCTTGGCCACCTGTGCCTGCGCCCACGCATCGAACTCCTCCGGCGGCAAGGCCACCACGCGCATGGGCATGTAGGCGTGTGAGGCTCCGCACAGTTCGGTGCAGTTGCCCTCAAACACTCCCGGACGGCTGACTTGGAACCAGCTATAGGTTACTGCTCCGGGGTACAAGTCTTGCTTGCCGCCGAGCTGCGGAATCCACCATGCATGCACCACATCGCGGCTAGTGATCTGCAACACGACCACATCGCCGACCGGCACGTACAGATCGGCGGCGGTGGTGAAGTTGTAGTCGAGGTAGTTGTATTGCCACCACCACTGCTGCCCGACAATCTCAATCGTGAGCGTCGAGGCGGCGAGGAACGCTGCCGCTTCTTCAGGGGTAACATCATTGTTGAAGCAGACACTCGCCACCGATACGGGCGACAATCCGGCTGCCGTTGGGGGGCGATCTGCCAGCATCACCTGCCATGCCAGCACAAACACGGCAATGGCGATCAGGGCCGGCCCAATTGTCCATGCAATCTCCATGCGGTTGTTGCCATACACCTGTACGGGCAGCTCGTCGGCGTTGCGTCGGCGAAAGCGGATCGCCGAGTAGATCAGCAAGCCTTCAACCAAAATGAATACCGCAACCGACATCCAGAACACGATCCAGTACAGGTTGGCAATCAGGGCGGCATTGGGCGACGCGGGGTCAAGTGGCGAGGGCGATTGCGCGGCTACCGTATTCGGGAGCAGCATTCCCACCAGCACGATCACACCTCCTAGCCAGAGTAGTTGCCTACGCACGATACGTCGTAACGCCATGTACTCCCTCTTCTCTTCTAGGTTCTCAGAATGAATCCGTTCTAACGCTTCCACCAACGACCTAATGATGCTAGTCTTTTCTTCCACTTTGATACAGCTGCGTACATGTCCGCGCATGCGAGCGGGTAATATGCGGCACGGGATCAATAGTGAGCTGCACGGAAACCCTGCGCTCGATTCCACGTCACTACCACTAGACGGGTAGGAATGGGCAGCAAGTGCGGTGAAAAGAAAAGACGGTTTACAAAAACAGTGTTTTTTGAGCAGCTCTGTAGCTCATTTGCCAAACTATTACACTCAAGTGAATACAGCGTAGGATAATTGGTATTTATGGTACTGAAATCTTTCCTATGCTAGAATCATTATAACATACTCTGCCTGAATGGAATACAAGCTGGATCACCCAAACATCCCTAAAACCTACCTGTTTGATCTGAGAATGATATGTGCAGGGAATCCAAATTTCTGACTTGCAAATAGGGTAATAACGCTATGTCTTCGCCGAAAGCCTTTGCAATCGAATATGTGAAAGTATTCACAGAGCCAGAATCGCAGATCAATCCTGTGCAAGCTATTGACAAAAACGGTATCATCGTGGTATACTCAATCTAGTATAAATTTTATACTCTTTCGTTATCAAAATATTCAGGCAGAGCAGGGGGTAACCACAATGTTAACTCGTGAACGTTTGACAACCGTTGAGCAGTCCCAGTCGCAGCGTGGTCTTGGTGGCAATATGGTTGTTGGAGCTTTTGCTGGGGCTGGGGTTGGTCTAGCTGGCGGCATTGCCGCGCTGATGAGTGCGCCTGTTGTTGAGGCTGCGGTGCAGATGGCATCAGTTGGCTCATTTGGCCTAACGCTGCCGATTATGTTGGCAAGCTGCCTTGCTGGGGTTGGCACGATTGCGGGCGCATTTCTCGATCTGACGAAAGATGTAGATCGTTCAGCGAGCTGATGCCCGTATCTGTTCTGCCGGAAAATGGATAGACTGAGTTTGCGCCGCTTGCATCTACGCAAGCGGCGCGTTTTACCATCCAGCAGCCTTAGCCCGTCCACCCCGCTAGCCCCGCTTGGACACTTGCCAGAAACGCATCCGCGCTGGCCCCATCCAGCACACGATGATCGAAGCTGAGGCTAAGGTAGGCCATGGGGCGGATGGCCAGCATGCCCCCGATCACCTTGACCCGCTCTTCAATCACGCCCACACCTAGAATGGCACTCTGCGGTTGGTGGATGATCGGCGTAGCCCAGAGCGAGCCGCCCGTGCCGTGATTCGTAATCGTAAAAGTTCCACCGCCCACCTCATCGGGTGTGAGTGTGCCAGCGCGGGCCCGTTGCGTCAATGCCTCAAGCTGGCGGGCTAGCCCCGCGAGCGATAGCTCATCGGCGTGGCGGATTACGGGCACGATCAAGCCCGTCGTATCTAGTGCGGTTGCTACGCCGATGTGCACCGCCGCATTGAGGATAATCTCCGTCTCGGCCCAGCGAGCATTGACCAACGGATGCTGCTGCAAGGCTTGGGCCACCACCGCCACAACATAGGCCGTGTAGGTGAGCCGTAGCCCGCGTGCCGCAAATATCTCGCGTTGGGCCCGCCGATGGGCCGCAACTGCACTGAAATCCACCTCCATCACAGTGGTGACGTGCGGACTGGTGGCAACACTCTGCACCATGTGGGTGGCAATCGCCCGCCGCATGCCCGTTACAGGGATACTGCCCGACGTGGGCTGCGGGGTAGCGTTCTTGTGCAAGGGCGTAGGGGCCGTTGACGATGCGGGGGGCGCAGTGGGATTGACCGCCGCAGGTGGCGGATTGGCAACTGCTGCAAGTACATCGTCGCGGGTGATGCGCCCGCCGCGCCCGGTCCCTCGCAGCAGGCGCAGATCGAGGTTGTGCTGCGCGGCGAGGCGCGACACGGCGGGCGTGATGATGGTTGCTGGATCAAGTGGGGCGGGTGAATCGAGCGCGGGCGCACGTGGTAGCGATGATGGAGCAGATTGGTGCGTTTGGGCATAATCAAGGACATCTTGGCGCGTGATCCGCCCGCCCGGAGCCGTGCCGCGTACCTGCTGTAGGTCTACGCCTAGCTCGGCCGCCACTTTGGCCGCTACGGGCGAGACGGGTGGTAGGCTCGGTTCGGCAGCGATTGGCGGAGCGACCGGCGGTACTTCGGTGGGAGCAGATGTGGGTGCGGCAGGTGGTGTGCTGGTTGCTTCATCAGGGCTACCAATCAGCACGAGCGGCGTACCGACGTTGACCGTTGCCCCTTCAGGCACAAAGATTTTGAGGATCGTGCCACTAACGGGCGCGGAAATATCGGTGGTGACTTTGTCGGTCTCAACTTCAAGCAGCGGATCGAAGGCCGCAACATACTCACCCTCGCGCCGATACCAACGGCTGATCGTACCCTCTTGCAGCGATTCGCTCAGTTGCGGTAGTTTGAGTTCAGTTGGCATAGCTCCCACCCTCCTGATCAATATGCCGCCAGTTCCCGTAGGGCGTGGGCGATCTTGGTTGGATTGAGCATAAAGTGCGCTTCGAGGGCTTCATTAAAGGCTGTGGCGGGCACATCCGGTGAAGCCAAGCGGCGCACGGGAGCATCTAAGTATTCGAAGGCGTATTCGCCAATCAAGGCACTGATCTCGCCGCCGATCCCGCCCGTTAGGTTATCTTCATGCACAATCAGGGCTTTGCTCGTTTTCCGCACCGACGCAAGGATCGTCTCGCGGTCAAGCGGGTAGAGCGTGCGTAGGTCTACGACTTCCACGTCTATACCTTCCTGCGCGACCTGCTCGGCGGCAGTGAGGCTGTGGTGCAGCATCAAACCGTAGGTGAAGACGCTGATCTGCCGCCCCGTGCGGCGCACCGCCGCCGTGCCAAGCGGCACAGTGTAGCGACCGTCGGGAACCTCGCCACGAATGGTGCGGTAGAGTTGCTTATGCTCAAAGAAGACCACCGGATCAGGGTCGCGGATGGCAGCAATCAGCAAGCCTTTGGCATCGTAGGGCGTAGCCGGAATCACGACCTTCAAGCCGGGCGTGCTGGTAAACAGGGCTTCGGTGCTTTGCGAGTGGTACAGTGCGCCATGAATGCCGGAGCCAAACGGCGCACGCACAACAATCGGGCAGCTCCAATCACCCGCCGAACGGTAGCGCAACTTCGCTGCCTCATTGATAATCTGGTCTACGGCAGGCTGAATGTAATCGGCGAACTGAATCTCGGCAACCGGACGCAAGCCGTGCAATGCCGCCCCAATCGCCGCCCCCACAATGCCCGCCTCAGCGATGGGCATATCTATAGCGCGGTGTTCCCCGAACTGTTGATACAGCCCATCGGTCACAAGAAACACGCCGCCTTTAACCCCCACATCCTGCCCTAGCACAAACACGCGCTGGTCAGCCGTCATCTCATCTCTCAAAGCACTGCGGATCGCCTCAAGGAAAGTTAGTTCTGGCATAGCGCAACACTCTCACGGATCTCATTCATTTGCTCGCACACCCTTAAGATACTTTATACTGAACACTAAGCACCGGCCCCTATGCCCCATACAGGTGATCGTAGAGCGACTCTAGCGGCGGATCGGGAACCTGATCGGCGGCCAGCGTCGCGGCATCCACTTCTGCTTTGATCTGCTGCTGGAGCACCTGCCACTGCACCGCATCCAGCAAGCCATGCAGAATCGCATAGTCGCGCAGCTTATCAATCGGGTCGTGCTGGGCGAGGGCCGCAAGTTCTTCGGGCGAGCGATACTTGCTGTGGTCATCAGCGTTGGAGTGGGGGCGCAGACGATGCAGCTTGCACTCGATCAAGGTCGGTCCGCCGCCGCTCCGCGCCCGCTGCATCGCGGTGTGGGCCGCAGCGTACACCGCGAAAATATCAGTACCATCTACGATTACGCCGGGCATGCCGTAGCCGGCCGCTTTGGTGGCAACATCACGCACCGGCACTTCGCGGTGGGCGGGCACGGAGATGGCATAGCCGTTATTCTCGCACACAAACACGACGGGCAGCTGCTGTACGCCCGCAATCGTCATGCCCTCGTGCCACGCGCCCTCTGAGGTTGCACCTTCGCCAAAGAAGGTGATCGCGGCGATGTCTTGCTCACCCGTAATGCGAAAGGCCAGAGCCAAGCCGACGGCATGCACGATATGGCTGCCCACTGAGCTAGAGCCACTAACGATCCGCAGCGCACGGCTGCTGAAGTGCCCAAACATCTGCCGCCCGCCGCTTGCCGGATCGGTGGGCTTGCCCATGCCGTGCAGCAGCAGGTCGAGCGGGGTTTGCCCCAATGCTAAGGCCAAAGCCATATCGCGGTAGTAGGGCACACTATAGTCGTGGCCAGCGCGGATCGCCCATGCACAGCCAAACTGAGTGGCTTCGTGGCCAGCGGAGGTGATCACAAAATGGGCTTTGCCCTGCCGACTCAGCTGCCACAGGCGATCATCTACGTTGCGGACGCGCTGCATTCCAGCTAGTGCTGCAAGCACCTGCTCGTCGCTCAGCCCCAGCTGGCGGTGGCGTGGCAGGGCAGGATCATTGATCGGGAGTGAAGCTAGGCTAGTATCTGTCTGCATTGACATACATACATCCTCGTTTCAGGCTAGGGATGAGTGGGCTATGTCCCGCGCCGGGCTAGCTCCTCCTCAACCAGTGTGCGCCGCAACACCTTGCCCACGGCGGTGCGGGGCAGCTCGGCGCGGAACTCAATTTCACGCGGGATTTTGTAGGGTGCAAGGTGCAGCTTGAGAAACTCGCGGATCTCCTGTGCCGTCGGATTAGTGCCCGCCTGCGCCACAATGAAGGCTTTCACCGTATCGTCGCCCCGTTCGGGATGGGGGATGCCCGCTACGACAGCCTCTTGCACCTGCGGATGGGTATACAGAATCTCTTCCACTTCACGCGGCAGCACCTTGAAGCCACTCACGATCATCACATCTTTCTTGCGGTCCACCACGTAGAAGTAGCCATCAGGATCGGCGCGGCAAATATCACCCGTGTGTAGCCAGCCGTCGCTGGTCAAGGTTTGCCGACTCTCTTCGGGGCGGTTCCAGTAGCCCTGCATCACTTGCGGGCCGCGCACCAGCAACTCACCAGTATGCACATTGTCAAAGGGTAGGTCTGCGCCCGTTTCCAGATCAATCAAACGGGCTTCCACATCCGGCAGGGGGATGCCGATACTGCCGCTACGCCGCTCCCCCAGTACGGGGTTGCAGTGGGTTACCGGTGAGGCTTCACTCAGCCCGTAGCCCTCAACCAGCCGCCCGCCCGTAATCGCATCGAAGCGTTCCTGTATCTCGATGGGCAGCGGAGCCGAGCCACTGATACACGCCCGGATGCTGGTCAGATCATACTGGCTGACGTTGGGGTGATTGACCACGCCAATATACATCGCGGGCACGCCCGGAAAGATCGTGCAGCGTTCTTTGGCGATGATCTTCATCACATTCTCAATCGGGCGCGGGTTGGGCACAGTCACGAGTTCTGCCCCCATGTGAATGCCATACAGCAGGCAGGTGGTCATGCCGTAAACGTGGAAGAACGGGATTGCGGCCATAAACTTCTCGCCGCCGGGCCTGCACGCCGGATACCAGCCCTTGATCTGCATCGTATTGGCCACCAGATTGTTGTGAGAAAGCATGGCGGCGCGGGGTGTGCCAGTTGTGCCGCCCGTGTATTGCAACAGGGCCGTGCTTGCCGGATCGCGCTCAACTCTGGGTGGCACGGTGCGGTAGCGTTCGAGCAGGTGGCGCATAAAGAAGATGTCGTGTTCGGGGCGTACTGTGACCCACTCAGGATCGCGCTTTTGGCTGGAACGCACGAGTAGATTAAATGGAAACGGCAACACATCGTCAATGTAGGTGACAATCACGCGCCGCAACGGCGTGTTTGCCTGCACCTCGCGCAGCCGTCGCCAAAACAGGTTGAGGATAATCAGCGTCTCTGCGCCGCTATCGTCAAGCTGAATCTTCAATTCGCGGCTGGTGTAGGTCGGGTTGACGTTGACGATCAATGCGCCAATCCGCACCGCTGCAAAAAAGGCAAGCGCAAACTGCGGCGAATTGGGCAGCATAATCGCCACCCGATCCCCCTTGCGAACCCCCAGCTGATACAGCGCGGCAGCGAAGTGATTGACCTGCTGATCGAGTTCAGCATAGCTCATGCGGCAACCGACGGTGATCCGCCCACCGGCAAGGTAGCGCAGCACAAAGTTGAATGCCGTGCGATTGGCGTAGGTGCGGGCAGCATCGCTCAGCAGTTGATCTATCGGGACGTGCGGGTAGGTGAGGCTTGGGTGGACACCCGGCTCATAAAAGGCTAGCCACGGCTTCTCCATCGGCGCAGTTCCCTATACCCTTAGGTTTCAAGTCAAAACAAAACCAGCCAGCACACATGGCTGACTGGTCCCGTCCCAATACGGTCAGGCATCATCGCGCAGCCACCCCCGCTCACGGGCGATGAACTTGATCGTGGCATCATCTGGCGGATATAGTCCAGCAGCTTGATAGGCATAGGCCAGCAGAGCCGCGCCGCCGACCACACCGATCAACAAACCGATCAGAAACGAAAACACTCCCAATACCTGCTTCATAGGTCTATTCTCCTGTAAAGCTGCACAACAGTAGCCAACTGGCTGTTTTTCTCACGCACCCGTATGATACCGCACACTGGTAGGCTGGTCAACCGCGTTCACGGCCCACGCTCGCGCAGGCGGCGCGTGATCCTGTGGGCAATGGCCCGCAGCAACGCCACCTCGCGTCGATCCGGTTGGGCGCGGTAGAGCAGGCGGCGTAGGCGGCCTAAGAGTATCGCTGGATTGCGCGTCTCAAAGAAGTCCAGTTCGGTAAGGGCCATGGTCCACGCCTGCTCTAGCTCGAACAGCTCCGCCGCAGTTGGGGCAGGCGCGGCAGGTGCGGCGGGTGCAGGTGGTGGCATGCCCACTGCCGCGATGCGTAGCTCATACAGCACCAGCAACACTGCTTGGGCAAGGTTCAGCGAGGAGTAAGCCGGGTCCGTCGGGATGTGCAGCACCTGCTGGCACAGATCAAGCTCAGGGCGTTGCAAGCCGTTGTCCTCCGCGCCAAATACGATTGCCACTGTGCCGTGTTGGGTGGCCTGTACCAGCGCGTGGGCTGCGTGGCGCAAGTCTGGCTGCACGGGGTAGTCACGGTGCTGGCGGGCGGATGTGCCCACCACATACACCGCATCGCCAATTGCGCTGGCGAGGTCGGGGTAGTGGCGCGTGCGTTGCAAGAGACCTGAGCTACGGTGAGCTAGTGCGCTGATCTGCTCCGGCGTGTAGGCGACGGGCTGCACCAGCCGCAACTGGCCCACGCCCATATTCTGCATGGCTCGCACGGTTGCGCCAATGTTGACCACCGCTTGGGGCCGGTGGAGCACCACGACAATTCGGGTGAGCGGTTCAGGCGGGTTGCTGCCCGTGCTGTCAGTTGGGATAGCGCAGTCCATGCGGCTATTGTACCGCACCTTACGCTACAGATCGCGCCGCCCAAACACGCGTAACGCCAGCAGCAGCGCAAGCAGGGCATAGCCAATTGCGTATACGACCATGGCGGTGCTGGGCAGTGAAGCTGAGGTAAACGGAGTCGGCACGGCATTCGCTAATGGCGGCTGCATCAGGTAGGCCGCTCTGCGCCAAAGCGACTCAACCGGCATCAGCAGGCTGCTGATGATACCGATCCGGATGGCGGCACTCGATTGCAAGAATGCGCCGATCTGCTCCACCCACGCGCCCACGAAGGCCAAGCCGTAGAGCATAAATAGCACTACGCCATTGGTGAGGGTGGAGAACTGTGTGCCGAGGAGCAGCGAGAGCGAGAGCAGTACAATCGCTTCGAGGATCAGCAAGCCAACGGCGGTGATTGGGTTGGGCGGTAGGTAGCCCGCCGCGAGCCAACTCACGGCGAAGATGCCCCCACACAGCAGCACAAGGTACAGCGTGACCATGAGGACGTAGCCGAGCCATTTGCCCAGCACGATCTGCCACCGCCGGATCGGGCGCGTGGCGATGGTATGGATCGTGTGCGTGGCAATCTCGCCGGAGATCGCATCCACTGAGGCGAAGATCGAGAGCATGACCGTCAGGAAGTGGACAACGTAGAGAGCCGCAACAACCAGAAAGTTGTAAGCTCCCTGCCGCACCAGAAACGATACGTCATTGGTATTCAGCTCGTTCACGATAGCCTGTAAGCCAAGCCAATACAGCCCGACAAACAGCCCGCCCAGCAGCAGCGCAGCTACGACCATGCGCCGCCGCCGCGCCTCGTGAAAGGTGAGCCACGTTAGCGTAGCGACAATCTGCATATCTGCTCCTCCAGCTGCCTATGGGGCTATTGCCCGCTATCAGTGTTGCCGACAATCTCAAGGAAGCGTTCTTCGAGCGAGGTGCGGCGCGGCGTAAGCGCATACAGGTGCGCTCCGTGTGCGATCACATGGTGCGCCAGTGTTGGCAGTTGGGCGGGATCAGCCAGCAAGAGTTCCAGCGTTGTTGTGCCATTGGTAGGAATGGTGGCGATATTTGGGGGCTGAATCCGGACGGCATTGCCCGTGAATTGCTCTAGCATCGTAAGCAGGGCAGGCGACGCATCGCCCACTCGTAGCTCCACCACAAGCTGGGTCGTATTGCTGGCATCAAGCGGCATGGTGTGCAGCACGCGCCCCTGCTTGATAAAGGCCACCCGATCACAGGTGGCTTCGACTTCGCCAAGCAGGTGCGAATTGAGAAACACGGTTGTGCCCTGCTTCTTCAGCGTGCGAATGATTTCGCGCACCAGCATGCGCCCAAACGGGTCAAGGGCAGAGCTGGGTTCATCCAAAAAGACGAGTGCTGGTTGGGCGAGCAAGGCTTGGGCCAAGCCGATACGTTGCAGCATGCCCTTCGAGAAGCCGGAGAGTGGGCGCGTGCGTTGCTCACTCAGCCCCACCAGTTCAAGGACCTCTGCGCTACGGCGGCGGCGCGTTGCGCGATCCAAGCCCGCCAGCCGCCCGTGCAGATCGAGCAGTTCGCCCGCTTGCAGCCATTCGGGGAAGCGGAAATGCTCTGGCAGAAACCCGATCTGGCGCATGGTGGTGGGGGTGCCGGGGCGTGTACCCAGCACCTGCGCCTGCCCACTGGTGGCCTGCACTAGCCCCAGCAGCATTTTGACTGAGGTGCTTTTGCCTGCGCCATTGGGGCCGAGAAAGCCGAAGATTTCGCCACGCGGTACATTCAGCGTCAGGTCGGCTACGGCAACATTGCGGCCATATTCTTTGCGTAACGCTTCGGTCACGATTGCGCTAGCGTTGGTCATTTTGCCTCAGTACCTCAGGCTTATGGAGCCGTGCCACCCGTCCGGTAGGGGCTTGAGCGGGTGCAGCCGGACGAGTGGCAGGCGTTAGCGTGGGTCGCGTTGCTAGCGTACCGATGCAGCTAGCCCTAGTACCGTGTCACGCATGATCAGTCCTTCGGTGTGCAGCATGAAGAAGCTGTCGCCATCCTGCCAGTACAGGTGATAAGCGCGGGGCGAAGTCTCACCATCGGCAGTCACCAGCAAGCCGGGCGTGCCATTGACCGTCACCTGCTGCAAGTTCTGGATGTCGGCGGGGAAGGGGAATAGCAGCGTGCTGTTCCAATCAATGGTAGCAGCCAATGCACGGGCTTGGTTGGGTTCCATACCGAGTACGCGCAGCATGATCATGCCCAGCTGCTGCAAATCTACGCCATCGGGCAGGCTCAGTTCGGGGCTGCGCCCTTGTGCCAGCGTCATACTGAACTCGTCGCCCGTGTAGGTTGCCAGCACGGTGGGCTGCATCCTGCCCGTAATTGGGCTTGCACCGAGCGTTTCTGGCACGGTTACATCAGTGATATTCAGCACCGTGAGCAGTTCGCGCATACCGTCGGCATTCACCTGAAAGGCAAACTCAGTGCGGTCAGTTACAAACAGCTCGGTCTCCGTCACGTTAGCGGGGAAGCTGGTTGGTTCGCGCACAGCATAGCCCGCAAGCGCGGCGGCGGCGGCGGCATCAGCGACAGGGGCTGGATCGGCAGGGTTGTTGGTTACTTCCGGCGGGCTGATAAACAACGCATCCTGCTCAAATTCGAGGTTCTTCAGTTCGGCGATGCGCTCATCGCTGATCGGCACAAACAGCACTTGCTGCACGCGAAAGATTTGCAGGAGCTGATCGGCGAGGGCTTGCACGGGCGGCAACAGCAGCAATCCGGTGAGCATCAGCAGCGCAACGGCGGCGGCGGCAATGCGGCGCATTGGGGCAAAAGATCGGTTCATTGGTGCAGTTCTCCTTGTTGGTGTTCTTACTTGTTCAGGTTCGAGATCGTGGGCAATGATTGTCCGCATCTGGCGCAGCACGAGATCATGCGGCGGAGCCGGTGCGGCTGGCAGCAGCACCGCGATCTGTACCGCTTGGGCGGCAAGCGCAGTAGCGGCAGCGCGGCATGTGGCGCACTGCTCCAGATGGGCCGCCACCGCCTGCTGCGTAGCGGGGTCACCCTCGTGATCAAGGTAGGCACGCAGCGTGCCAGTGTCTGGACAGGGCTTCATATCAAACTCCTTCGCGGCGTGGTGTCCTTCGCGGCTGGCTCCGCGCTCGGTTCAAGTCCAGCTTCAGCAAGCGGGCGATACTGGGCCAGAAAAGCCCGCTCAGCACGGGCTAGCAGCGTGCCCACTGAGCTTGGCGCAATCTCCAATGTGGCGGCAATCTCGGCGTAGTGTAGCCCGCCATAGCGCAGCAGCAATATCCGGCTCTGGCGTTCGGGCAAGCGGAGCAACGCCCGCCGTACCTGCTCACGCTCCTCGCGGCGTAATACCACTGTGGCTGGATCGGGCAGGGTTGCCGTGTAGCTTGTCGGATCGGCATAACTCTGTGCCTCACGCTGTTGGCGGCGACGCTGCCCGCGCATGCGGTTGTAGCCGTGATTCAGGGCGACGCGGCATAGCCAGCCCACGAGTGCATGCGCGTGGTGTAGCTGCGGTGGGTGCTGATACAGCGTGAGAAATGTCTCCTGTAGCAGGTCTTCGGCTTCGTCTGGGCTAGCGCACAGGTGATAGAGCACGCGCCACACTGCCGCATAGTGCCGCGTGAAGAGCACCTCAAAGGCGGCCCTGCGTTGATCGGGCTGATGCAGCAGGGCCAGCAAGTCCGCATCGTTCAGGTGTGTCAAGGAAGCAGGTTGTTCGTTCGCGGTCGGGTCAGCATGCATCAGGTGCTTCACTCCATGCCATGCGCTTCACGCGCTCGGTGCGCGGTCGCCGTAGCTACACGCCCGTTGGCGGTATCGGCTCCTGTCATGATAACACCGCCCCCTGCAATTCTGTGACAGGCAAACGCAAGCGATGCGAACTACCGCCTGCGTAGGCGTGGTATAATTGCAGGCGCACCAAATCCGGTGCGTGTGTATCTGCTGGAGCAAACGCGGATGACCCGCTTAGCCGACTTGCCCAATCTGATTCGACCGGATATTGCCGATCTGGAAGCCTACACGCCAATCCTGCCACTGGATGTATTGGCTGAGCGGTTGCACCTGCCGGTTGAGTCGCTAGTCAAGCTCGATGCCAACGAGAACCCCTATGGCCCCGCCCCAACGGCATTGGCGGCACTGGCCAATGAAGCGCACTATGCAATCTACCCCGACCCAGAACATACCGCCCTACGGCGGGCTTTGAGCGACTTCATCGGGCAGCCTATCGAGCGGATTCTGTGTGGGGCAGGGGCTGATGAGGTGATTGACCTGCTGCTACGGGTGGTGCTTCAGCCCGGCGATAGCGTGTTGGATTGCCCGCCGACGTTTGGCATGTACGCCTTCGATACGGCGATCAATGCGGGCAATCGCATTGTTGTGCCGCGCCGCGCCGATTTCAGCCTCGATCTACCTGCGATTGGGCAAGCCGTAGCGACCCACCGCCCGAAGGTCCTGTTTATCGCCTCGCCCAACAACCCCTCTGGCAATGCCACGCCACTGCCTGAGATTGTCCAGCTCTTGCACTTGCCCGTGCTGGTGGTGGTGGATCAGGCGTATATTGAGTTCACGGATCCAATGTATGATGCAACTGGCCTGCTAGGGCAGCATGAGAACCTTGTGGTGTTGCGAACCTTCAGCAAGTGGGCCGGCTTGGCCGGCTTGCGGATCGGCTACGGCGTGATGCACGCGCAGCTTGCCACGCATCTATGGAAGATTAAGCAGCCCTACAACGTCAATCAAGCAGCGTTGGTAGCTGCGCTCGCGGCCCTGCACGATAGTACGCACCTGCCGCAGAGCATCGCTGCCATCGTTGCCGAGCGCGAACGGCTGTTCACGGCCTTGCAGTCGCTCGGTTGGTTGCAGCCCTACCCCACGCAAGCCAACTTTGTGCTGTGCCGCGTGACTGATGCGGCGGGCAAGCCTTCCCCTGCCCGCGCCGCGCAGACCTATGAGCACTTGCAGCAGCAGGGCATTCTCGTGCGTTACTACCACAAGCCCGGCTTAAACGATTGCCTACGTATCAGTGTGGGCACACCTGCCCAGCACGAATGCTTGCTCGCGGCACTGCGAGCGATGGGCTAGTTCACCGCTAAAGATTGACATAAAACAAGATGCTGTAGCAAGGTGCGGCGGGCGTGTAATTCCCGCCCCTACAATAAACACAGGGACGGTGTAGCAGGAGAGGATTGAACAGAGGCATGCACGACACACTGCAAGAACTGTTGATATTCGCCCACCGCATCGCGTGGGAAGCGGGCAAGATTACCTTGCGCTATTTCCAGACGGGAGTGCAAGTGGATCAGAAGGCAGACGACTCGCCCGTAACGATTGCAGATCGGGAAACGGAGGCATTTATTCGCCAGATGATTATGGCCCACTACCCCACACATGGCATTCTTGGCGAGGAAGAGGGCGCAAGCACAAATAGCGATGCCACTTGGCGGTGGATTGTAGACCCGATAGATGGTACGCGGGCGTTTGTGCGTGGTGTGCCGTTCTACGGTGTGATGCTGGGGCTAGAGTATGACAATGAGCCAGTGCTGGGCGTAATCAACATGCCGGCCCTGAATGAGATCACCTATGCCGCGCAGGGCTTGGGCTGCTATTGGAATGGCCGCCCGTGCCGTGTCTCCAGTGTGCCGCGCCTTGCTGCAGGGGTTTTGGCGGCCACTACCGCCGATGATCGTTACCCGCGCACCGGCAAGCAGGCGGCCTTCGAGCGACTGGTGGGAGCGGCGGGGATGTTCCGCACATGGGGCGATTGTTATGGCTATGTGCTGGTTGCGACCGGTCGGGTTGAAGCCACGCTCGACCCGATTGTGAGTGTGTGGGATGTTGCAGCGGCGGCTCCGATTGTGCGCGAGGCGGGCGGTACATTCACCGATTGGCAGGGCACACCCACGATCCACCACAAAGAGGGCATTGCCACGAACGGCTTGGTGTATGATGAAGTGATGGCACTGGTGCGCGGCGCATGAGCAACATTCTCGCCCGCACCGCTGAGATTACCCGCATGACAGGCGAAACCCAGATTCGCCTCACCCTCAATGTGGACGGGAGCGGGCATGCCCAAATTGAGACAGGGATCGGCTTTCTCGATCATATGCTGACGCTCTGGGCCAAGCATGGGCTATTTGACCTGACGGTGACGGCGCAGGGCGATCTGCACATTGACGAACACCACACCGCCGAAGATACCTGCATCTGCTTGGGGCGTGCGCTCGATCAGGCACTGGGCGAGCGGCGCGGAATTGTGCGTACCGCACACAGCTACGTCCCGATGGACGAGGCTCTTGCACGGGTGGCTGTGGATTTGGGCGGGCGGGCATATTGTGTAGTCCACGCCGAGTTCCGTACCCCGCGGGTAGGCCAGCTGGGGACAGACCTTGTGCCGCACTTATTCGAAAGCATTGCCGCCCATGGTCGGATGAACATCCACGCCCATGTGTTGGATGGGCACAACGATCACCATAAGATCGAAGCCCTGTTCAAAGCCTTTGGGCGGGCACTGGACATCGCCACGCGCTACGATCCGCGCCTTGCCAATGCGGTGCCGAGTACCAAAGGCGTGCTGTAACGCTCTGTGCGGCGCGGGCTAATCATCCCTAGCAGCAACAAGCATCTGCTGCAACTGTACTAGCTCAGCATGCTCAGGCTGTGCCAGCAGTGGCTCGAGCAGGGTGCTCGTGTCGTGCAGGGCATGCTGGTAGGCTTCTTCAACTACCCGCTGGCTTAGCACGGCCTCGCGCCACTCTTGCCGATACTCCTGCGCCACCCGAATCGCTTGGTCAAGGCGCACACACACATCGTCGAGGGCGATAACCATACTTTGATCTACAGGGCACGGGCTACTCAGGCGTAGCGCAGCACGGGTGCGTTGCAGCGTGTGTAGCACATCCACTGAGCTACCCACGCAGGGGTGTGGTGCAATTGCCTGCACCTGCGCCGAGTCATCGCCGTATTGGGTGATGAGCAGCTGCTGAATCTGATTGTAGAGTCGTTGTCCAGCAACTTCCCACTGCCAACGTACCGTTGTTGCCCGATGCCACATCTGCATCGCGGCTTCGCAGGTCTGCTGATACTCTTCAAGCGAGGTGTGGATTTCGTAGTGCTGCTGGAGCGCACGCGAAATCTCGGGCCCACCACGCCGCCTCTCCAGCATTGCAATGATGCGCTGTGAATTGGCGAGGATGCCTGCGTCTTGGATTGGGACACTGAATGTCTGGGTCAAGGTAGTGCTTCCTTAACTATATGAGGTTTCATAGATGGGTTGCTGATCGAGCTTCCCAATGGTATCTCTACTATTACTATATCCTTTACAAGGCGAACCTGTCTATAGTACCTTGCGGTCACTTCTTTCATGGGTCTAGTGGAGTGGGCCTGTAGGACACCTGCCGGTGGAGTTCAGCATACAGGAGCCGTGGCAGCGATACAGCTTAGATACACCGGCTCTGTTCACCGAGCAGCAGGCTACCACGCCCAGTGCGGGGTGAAGTCGCCTGCTGGATTACTCAGATCGGTTAGGCGCGTAAGCGCACTGCCGTCGCGGTTGATGCGATAAATTTTGGTACTCCGATCAGGCTCACGCTGGCTGTAGAACACGAGCTGCTGTCCATCCGGCGACCACGCCGGTTCAAACACTGCGGCAGTGCCATCGCTGATGCGCTGCAAGCCGGAGCCGTCAGCCTGTACAATCGCTAGATCGCGCATACCGTGCTGCTCAATTGTCAAGGCGAACTCAGTCCCATCGGGCGACCACGCCGGAGCCGCAAGGCTGAAATCATCGCCGCCGAGCACCCGCACCGGCGCGGCAGCATCTTCGCCTTGTACCGCTAGCGCATCGAGCACAACCCGCACCGTGTATAGGGCGGGTAAGCCTTCCCGATCCGAAATGAAGGCGATCTGCGTGCCATCCGGTGACCACGTGGGGGCGGTATCGTTGGCGGGGTGTTCGATAAGGGGGAACACGAGATCGCCATCGGCTTGGATCACGTAGAGGTCAGGGTTGCCGCTCCGATCCGACACAAACACGATCCAGTTGCCATCCGGCGACCACGCGGGGTAGATGTCTTCGCTCAGGCTCTGGGTCACATTGGTCTGCTTGGAGCCATCGGCCTGCATCACCCAAATATCATTCGAACCAGCGCGGTTGGAGATGAACGCGATCCGTGTGCGGTCTGGCGACCAGACGGGGTAGCTATCATCGCCTGCGTGCTGGGTCAGGCGTTCCTGCACCGTGCCGTCGGGGTTCATCCGGTAAATATCGTTGTTGAAGTTGCGCCCACTGGCGAAGGCAATCTTGCCGCCGGAGGGGATTGGCGCAGGGGGTGGCACAAGCAGGCCACACGCCCCTACGAGCACCCCAACTCCTACGAGCAGTACAATGAGCAGCGTTCGGCTAAGGTTCATTAGGGAACCATCCGATACTCTAGCAGCGGCGTTTGCGGTTGGGTCAATTGGCGCAAGCCGAGCGGATCGGGCGGCTGCTGCATCTGGATCAGGCTACCTTGGAGCAGCGAGAGCAGCGAGGGCGTTCTGCTATAGCGTACTACCAGCGCATCATCCGGCAATCCGGCGCGGGTTTTGGCTTCGGCAATCGCATCATCGCGGTTGCCCAATGCATCCACCAAGCCAAGCTGCTGCGCTTGCAGGCCCGTGTAGATGCGCCCATCGGCAAGCTCTAGCACGCGGTCACGCGGCAGGTTGCGTCCAGCGACAATCACATCCACAAAACCAGCATAGGCTTGGTCTACGATGGCTTGGAGCACATCCCGTTCTTCATCGGAGAGCGGGCGGGCTGGGGAGCCAATATCTTTTAACTCACCGCTCTTGAAGACCAACTGCTGCAAGCCGATCTTTTCAAGCGTCTCTTCGTAGTTGAGCAGCGAGATGATTACGCCCAAGCTGCCCGTGAAGGTATCTGGGTTGGCGTAGATCTGCTCGGCGGCAGTGGCAATGTAGTAGCCGCCACTCGCAGCAACCGTGCCCATCGAGGCAATCAGGGGCTTGCCCGTCTCCCGGAACTGCATCAGCGCGGCGTGGATTTCATTGCTGGCCACCACCCCGCCGCCCGGACTGTTGATGCGGAGCACAACCGCCCGCACGCGGGGGTCATTGGCGGCTTGCTGAATCTGCTGGATGTACTGTTCGGTGGTTAGTTGCTGCCCGCTGAAGTCGGGGGTTTCGATGCCGATTGCACCGTTCACCTCAATCACCACAACGCGCTCGCTGCCCCTGCCAGCGATGACCTGTTCTTCCCAACGTGGCGCAGCTGAGGCAAGCCCGCTGCCAGAGCCACCCGCCGCTAGGGCTACAAAGAAAAAGCCGAGTGGTAGCAGTGCACACAGCAGCAGCGCACCAGCCAGCCCCAACAAGACCCAGAGGCCAGTATTGTTTTTCTTGGGGGCCGGTGGTGCAGGCGGCGGCGATGCGTAGGGCGGCATGGGCGGCGGAGTGCGTGGGGGTTGTTGTTCGTGTTGTTCCATAATCTATTCCTCGTCGTCTTGATCATTCATCGTTATTGATAACACGTGTTTATATGATAGCACGGTTCGCCCGCTTCGCCCGCTTCGCCCGTTGGTGCGGCCAGCTTAACTCCTGCCGACTAGAAATGGGTCACACGAGTGCGTGCATGCACTAGTTCGGCAGCTTTGCCAATGTAGCCCGCCGGAGTCAGGGCGAGCAGTTCAGCTTGCACGGCTGGCTCTAGCGCAAGGCTCTCGATAAAGGCGTGAATGTCGGCGAGCGTCAGGCTGCGCCCGCGTGTCAACGCTTTCAGAGCCTCGTAGGGCTGCGGGTAGCCCACCCGCCGCAGGATTGTTTGGATTGCTTCGGCAAGCACTTCGGGGTGCGCGGCAAGCTCGGCTGCGAGGCGATCATGGTTCACGGCAACCTTGCGAAGCCCGCGCAGCACCCGCTGATAGGCGAGCAGGCTGTGTCCAAAACTCACGCCGATGTTGCGAAGGACTGTGCTATCGGACAGATCGCGCTGCAAACGCGAGATCGGTAGCTTGCGGCTGAAGAATTCGAGCAACGCATTGGCTAATCCTAGATTGCCCTCTGCATTCTCGAAATCAATCGGGTTGACTTTGTGCGGCATCGTAGATGAGCCAACCTCATCGGCCTGTGCGGCCTGCACCAAATAGCCATCGCTAATGTAGCGCCAATAGTCTTGACACAGATCAATCAGGATCGTATTCAGCCGCTTGAGCGTATCGCACAGCTGCGCCAGCGTATCGTGTGGCTCGATCTGGGTGGTGAGCAGGACTGGCTCCAGATCAAGCGCACGGATGAAGGCCCGGCTGAAGCTCATCCAATCTACATCGGGATAGGCGGCAACGTGGGCACTGTAGGTTCCGGTTGCGCCATTTAGCTTGCCCGTCAGCCGCAGGGCGGTTAAATCATCGAGGCTGCGCTTAAGGCGGTCTGCAAAGACAGCAACCTCTTTGCCAAAGGTGGTGGGTGTCGCCGCTTGGCCATGCGTGCGGGCCAGCATCGCGGTGGCGGCTTCCTGTTCGGCGATCTCGCGCAGGGTGTTGTGCAACTCGCTGAGGATCGGCAGGATTACCTGATCGCGGGCTTCGCGCAGCAGCAGCGCATAGGCGAGATTATTCACATCTTCAGAGGTGAGCGCAAAATGGACGGCTTCTTGCCACGCCGCTAGCCCCTGCGCGACAAGCTGTTCGCGCAACCAATACTCCACTGCCTTGACATCGTGGTTTACGCGCTGATCCCATGCGGCTATCGCGGCTGCATCAGCATCACTGAATTGGCGATAGCGTTGGCGGAGTTCGCCCTGCTGTTGGGGGGTCAGGCTTGCCACGAATGGTATACTAGGAGTACGGGCGAGAAAGATGAGGTACTCAATTTCTACCCACGCACGGTAGCGAAACAGGGCCGCTTCGCTGAAGAAGCTGGCAAGGCTAGCAATGTCCTTGCGATAGCGACCATCGAGCGGCGATAGCGCGGCAAGGGTCGGGTCAAAGGCGGTGATCACAGTAGCAACCTCGTGTTGTGTATAGTCCTGTTCGGCTTGGGCTGGCGCGGATCGCCTGTGCCTGCACGGATTATACGTGATTTTGCGCGGTGGCGGGTGCAGCTCCTGCCGCGTCAGTCGTGCAGCGGGCTGATCTTTGTGCAATTTGTCACCTAAGATGGTGGCTAAAAGGCTTGTTTATCGCCTTGTTGTATGTTAAGATGCGAAGAATTGGATAAGTGATCTAAGTTTAAGTGGGCTGATCTGGGTGAAGCCTACAATGAGCGTGCCACAGATCGGCTAAGCGGGGCGTTACCGCTGCAAGGAGTACACATGCCAACTGATCGTGTTTCGAGTCGTGTTCGCAACATGCCGCCTTCCGGCATTCGTCGGTTTTTTGACATTGCTGCGACGATGGAGGATGTCATTTCGCTGAGCGTGGGAGAGCCGGATTTTATGACCCCGCAGCACATTCGGGATGCTGCCCACCACGCTATCGAGATTTCAAACGCCTACACCTCGAACTCTGGGCTGATCGAACTGCGCGAAGCAATTGCCGAGCATCTCTACCGCCTGTATGGGGTGGCCTACAATGCGGATACCGAGCTGATGATCACGGCGGGCGTGAGCGAGGGCTTGCAATCGGCGGCACTGGCTCTGTTCGATCCGGGCGACGAAGTGATTATGACTGATCCGGGCTATGTTGCTTATTCGGGCAGCATCATGATCGCCAACGCCACGCCGATCTGTGTACCCACCTACGCCGCGAATGCCTTCCAAGTTACTGCTGCTGACATTGAGGCCCATATCACCCCGCGAACGCGGGCGATCTTGCTGGGTTATCCGAGCAACCCGACGGGTGCGGTGATGAGCCGTGAACGGTTGCTGGAGATTGCCGCAGTGGTTGAGCGACACAATCTGGTGGTGATTTCGGATGAAATCTATGATCGGCTGGTGTATGGTACAGAACACGTCTGCTTCGCTAGCCTGCCGGGTATGCGTGAGCGCACCGTGCTGATGGGTGGCTTCTCCAAAGCCTATGCGATGACGGGCTGGCGGCTGGGCTGGCTGGCTGCTCCGCGTGACTTGACCGAAGCCGCCGGGAAGATTCACCAATACGGCATGCTCTCCGCACCGACGATGAGCCAGCACGCCGCGCTGCAAGCGATCCGGCACGGCGAGGGCGATGTGCAGCATATGGTGGCTGAGTATGATCGCCGCCGCCGCTACATCGTGGATCGCTTCAATCAGATGGGCTTGACCACCGTTGAGCCACAGGGCGCGTTTTTTGCCTTCCCCTACATTGGGCATCTCGGCATGAGCAGCGATATGTTTGCTGAGCGGGTGCTGCAAGAAGCCCACGTGGCCATCATTCCGGGCAGTGCCTTTGGAGCGCATGGCGAGGGCTTTGTGCGCGTGTGTTATGCCACCTCATTAGATCGCATCGAAGCCGCCCTTGATCGGATTGAAGGCTTTTTGCAGCACAATGATCTGCTGCGCCATGCTGAACCCATCCTTGCAGGAGCAGAACTGAATGGCTGGAACGCCGGACAATACGCCGCTTGATCCTGCGGCAGAAGCCTCTCCGTCGGCTGCGGCAACGTCGCCCACCACCTCTGACCCATTGCTAGACCCACCCTCTGCGGCAACGTCGCCGGAGATGGTGCGCTGTGCGCTTACAGGCGAACTGATCCGCGCTGATGAGGCCTATTGGGCCCCACCCCTGATTACCTTTGAGATGCTGATTGGCACGATCTTTAAGACGCTCTTTACAGCTCCAAACAATCTTAAGACGATCCTCTTCAGCGTAGACGATGATGTGCCCTACGCACCGCACGTGCGCAAAGAACTCGCCAAACGGCGCACCCGTGAACAACTCAAGCTGCTCGCGTTGTTGCTCGTGATCCTCGCGGTGATGATCGGCATCCTGATCCTCGTGAGCGGGAACGTCACCCTCTAGCCGTGCTGCCTTTGGCGGAGGGTGGTAGGATCGGGCCACGCACCGCGTCGGCTAGGTTGCGGCGGGGACGTAGACCGCGTATAATAATGAAGCTACGGTCTATCGCACATCAGGGTTACTTATGGCGGCACAATCGCTCTATCGCAAATGGCGTTCCCAAACGTTCGATGAACTGGTTGGGCAGGAACATGTCATCCAGACGTTACGCAATGCGGTTATCGAAGATCGCATTGGGCATGCCTACCTGTTCACGGGGCCACGCGGGGTTGGCAAAACGAGCATGGCGCGTCTGCTGGCCAAAGCCGTCAACTGTGAAGCCGAGCCGGCCCGCCGCCCGTGCGGGGTGTGCCCGATGTGCATCGCCGTCGGTGAGGGGCGGGCGGTAGATGTGATTGAGATGGATGCCGCCTCGCACACCAGCGTAGACGATGCCCGCGATCTGATTGATCGGGTGCAGTTCCGCCCAGCGCAAGGACGCTTCAAAGTCTACGTCATTGATGAAGTGCATATGCTCTCGACGGCGGCGTTTAATGCGCTGCTGAAGACGCTCGAAGAACCGCCCGCCCACGCCATCTTCATTCTGGCAACAACCGAACTGCACAAAGTTCCCGCGACAATTGTCTCGCGTTGCCAACGCTTTGTGTTTGCCCGCCATACGCTAGCCGACATTGCCCGCCACCTGCTCCGGGTGGCAGAGGCGGAGCAGATCCAGCTTGAAGCCACTGCCGCCCACGCGATTGCCCGTTCAGCGACTGGCAGTATGCGTGACGCGCTCGGTGTGTTGGAGCAACTCGCGTCCTTCACGAGTGGCGTGGTTAAGCTCGAACACGTCACCAGCCTGCTAGGAATGACAAGTGCCGGTGAGGTAGATGCCGTGATCGCGGCGTTGCTTGCGGATGATATAGCGGGGGCCTTACGGGCGGTGAACAGGGTTGCCGATCAAGGGGCCGACATTCGCCAGTTCACCCGCGATCTGGTGGAACGCTTGCGGCTGCTGCTGCTGCGTGTGGTAACTGGCGTTAGTGCGCTTGATGATGTTCACCCTGATGACCGCGAGGTGTTCGAAGGGTGGGCGACCCAAGCGCAAGCGAGTGGGTTGGTGCATTGGATCAAGCTGCTCAGTGACCTCGATTTCCAGCTGCGGACTAGCCCGTATGGGCATTTGCCGCTTGAATTAGCGGTGGTTGAGGCCCTCGTTGTGCCGCCACTTGCTGCTACATCGGCCGCCTCCGCCGCGCCTGCGCGTGCCCCAACCGCTAGCCCAGCGCGACGTGCATCATTCAGCAAGCCCGCTGCATCTGTACCAGTTTCTGCATCACCCAAGCCCGCACCTGACCCAGCCTCGGCCGCGTCGCTGCTCGCCCCAGAGCCACCCCAGCCCGCCGTGCCGCTAGCAGAGGTACAGGAGATGGCGGATATTGCACCGCCTGCGTCCGCTGCACCTGTGCCCGCCGCAGAGCCGCCTGTGCTAGCCGCTCCGCCGCTGCCCACGCCTCTAGCGCAGCGCGAAGTCGTGCATGCGGTTGCTGCCGAGCTAGGGCTGTTTGATCAGGTTGAGTCCGTTTGGGCTGAGGTAATCCGCGATGTGCGCCCCTACAACAAGAATTTGCAGGCAGTCCTCAACAGCATCCATCCGGTAGATGTGCAAGCCAGCACGTTGCTGTTGCAAGCTCCGTCGCCGTTCCACAAGGGGCAGGTCGAGAATCCCAAGAACCGCCGGATTATCGAGGATGTGCTGACGCGGCATGTCGGGCAGCCGCTCACGATCCGTTGCATTGAGCAGCCGCCGCAAGCCCGCGAAGCCGATCTCCGCGAGCAGATGCGTGAAGCCCGTAAAGACCCACGTGTGCGGGCGGCGATCAATATCTTCAGTCCGGCAGATATTAGTATTGAAGCGGCCGCAGAACCTGAGTAGCGCGGTATAATACCTGTAGGAATGGTAACCCACAGCCCAAGAAAGGGACACACCGATGAACCAGCAACAACTGATGAAGCAAGTCCAGCAGATGCAGCAGCAGGTGCAGAAGATTCAAGCGGAGTTAGGCGAGGCGATTGTCGAAGGGAAGGCCGGTGGCGGTGCAGTGACGGTGACGATGAATGGGCACCGCGATATTCAGGCCATCAAGCTCAGCCCTGAAATTGTTGATCCCGATGATGTCGAGATGCTGCAAGACCTGATCCTTGCGGCGATCAACGATGGCGTGCGTCTCGCCAACGCCCTGCAAGAGGAACGGCTGGGACCTTTGGCCAAAGGCATGCCAGGCTTGTTCTAGCCAAGAACGGACACTCCTGTGGCTCTTCCGCCCAATCCGCCTTTGCCGTTGGTTGAGCCAGTTGCCCGCCTCATTGAGGCATTCAACCAGCTGCCCGGCATCGGCCCTAAAACTGCGTCGCGGCTGACGTTCTTCCTGCTACGGGCTGATGCGGAGGTGGCCCAGCAACTCGCTGCTGCTTTGACCGATTTGAAGGAGCAGGTGCGGCTCTGCAAGCGGTGTTTCAATATCACGGTAGATGAGTTGTGCCCGATCTGCACCAATCCTTCCCGCGATCAAAGTGTGATCTGTGTGGTTGAAGAGCCGCTCGATCTGCTCGCAATTGAGCGCACTGGAATATATCGCGGGTTGTACCATGTGCTGCATGGGCACATCGCCCCACTCGATGGCATCTATCGCGAACAGCTCAAAATTGATGCCTTGATCCAACGAGTCCGCACCGAGCCGATTACAGAGGTGATCTTGGCGACCAATCCGAATACAGAAGGCGAGGCAACCGCCTATTTGATTTTGAAAGACCTTGTGCCCATGGGGGTACGGACAACGCGCTTGGCCCGTGGCTTGCCAACGGGCGGTGATCTGGAATGGGCAGACAGTGATACGCTTGGCTCGGCCCTCGAAGGCCGCCGAGAACTGTAGCACGATCTCGCCGCGTGCGGCGTAGAAGGAGTCTGGCTGATGGCAGTGACTGCGATTCTGTATGATACGATGGACGCGCTGGGCAATGCCGAGCTTGCGGGAGTAGTTGGTACGGATGGCTTGAGTGTCGAGATTGTCCTCTCGGCCGATAGCCCCTACGAAGATGTTGAGCTGTTGGAGATGGAAATGTCCAATTTGGCTTCAATCGTCAATGCAACAACCATGCGGCTTGGCACAGGCCCTACCCTCGATCTCTTGATCGAGTCGGATTATCTGATCTACCTGCTCTCACTGGTTACGCCTGGCTACTACGCTGTGCTTGCCATTCCGCCGGATGGCAACATTGCCCACGCCCGCAGCACGATGCGCCACATGGTAACTCGTTTCCAACAGGAACTCTGAGATGACCACGCTCGTACTTGCCGCTGCTACCACCGGTGCTATCCCCGCGCAGGGTGCGTGGACGTATGCCGATTGGGAGCAGCTACCCGACGATGGCAACCGCTATGAGGTGGTGGGCGGAGTGCTGTATATGACAACTGCGCCGAGTAACTTTCATCAGTGGATTGTGCAGGCATTGGTTGAGTATATCGCGCTTCCAGCTCGTCAGCAGGGGCTTGCCTACAGCTTCTTTGCGCCGATAGGGGTGCTGATGGACGGGTGCGATCCGGTGCAGCCGGACTTTGTGGTGATCCGCCGCGAACGGGCCCACATCATCCGTGAGGGGCGCATTCGCGGCGTACCCGATCTGATCATCGAGGTACTCTCGCCTTCTAATCGGACATATGACGAGCAGACCAAACGGGCCGCCTACGCACAGGCGGGCGTACCCGAATACGCCCTGATTGATCCGGCAGCACGGGCGTTGTGCCTGTATCATCTGACCGACACGGGCGCGTATGGCGAAGCCGCCTATGCCACCGCCGCCGACAGCATCAGCTTCGCGTGCCTGCCAGACATCAGCCTGCCGATTGCGGCCCTGTTTGCGGGTGCGCCCGATACGACGCTGTAGCGGTGCGGTCATGATCGGCTAGCCCCTTGCCCATGCCCACCCACTGGTTGGTCTATCACTGCAATGTTGCGGCACTGAAGACGTGATCGAACGCCCGACACCAAATCACTACCGATTGGTAGGCGGAGTAATCACCCGGCGCAAGGAGATACGTTTGGGTTGGGTTGGTGTGACTACTCAGGCGGGCGATCTCCAATGCTCCGCCTGCGTTCAGCTCTGCGCCAGATAGTGGGTAGGTACTGCCCGATAGGTAAACAAACAGATCAGGGCCCCACTGGGTCTGGAACTCGTTGAATTGGAGCAACACCGTACCGTCCGGCTGCTGCACGAGTGTCGCCGTCCCCACCGCCGAAGAGCCATCCGTGCCGGCTCCGAACAAGCCACTTTTGAGCAGGATTGGCGCGGGTGGGGCGGGGGCTGCCGTCGGCTCCGGCGCATTCGTCGGCTCGGCTGTTGGCAGTGTAGTAGAGGCGGGCAGGCTGGTTGCGCTTGGGATGACCGCAACCGGTGCGCTGGTTGCACTTGGGATCGGGGTAGCGGGAGCAGGGGTTGTGCTGCATGCTGCTAGCAGCAGGATCGCTAAACTCAGTGCCACACAATAGCCGCGTGTTCTCATCATTGATCAACTCCTTCCCTTGTTTGGGTAAGCAGCGCACAGTAACGCTTGCTCTCACTATCGCCGATCCTGCACGCGGTGACTGTGAGTAATCCTACACAAGCCTAGCGCACCCTTTCGTAATCAGGTCACTACCGAAGTGTGGTGTTCCTTCTCGCAATATCACACACATATCTGCTACAATAAGCGTAGCTACTTCGGATGCTGCACGGGTAGCATACCGATACAAAGATTTCATGCAAGGCGCATAGCAAGAGAGGCGCCAATGATCATCGTGTTAGAGAACATGTCAACAAGGAGGTTGATATGCATACCGTATTAATTCCGCTCGATGGCTCTGCGCTAGCCACGCAAGCCCTGCCCCATGCCCGCCTTGTGGCGCGGCTGTTGGCAGCGCGGATCGTGCTCGTGCATGTGGTGTTGGAGACGGAAATCCGTTCCTTACTCAAGCAAGAGGTGGGGCTGCCTGCCTACACGGGCATCAGCTATACAACCGTGTGGCAGCGTGAAGAGGAGCTTTACGCCCGCTTGCGTCAGCAAGGCGAAGGCTATCTCCATCAGATTGCTGATGATCTCGCAGCAGAAGGCTTTGCAGTACAAGTAGATGTGCATTTTGGTGCGCCTGCGCCGTGTATTGTCGCATCGGCCTGCACCCATGCAGCCACGATGATTGTGATGGCGACGCACGGCTACGGTGGCTTGCGCCGGTGGGCGTTGGGGAGTGTTACGGATCGGGTGGTGCAGAGTAGCAATGTGCCCGTGCTGGTTGTGCGGGGGCATCGCCATGTGCTCCGCAGCCCGGCTCTGCCGCCGCAGATGACGCGCATCCTCGTGCCACTCGATGGCTCGCAGCTAGCCGAACAGGCTCTACCAATAGCACGTATGCTAGCGGAGACGGCTCACGCTGATCTGCATCTGTTCCAAGCGGTGTTTCCCATATCCGGGGCCCTGTATCCCTCTGAGCTACTCACATCGCCTGATGTCGAGCCAGACGCACTGCACAAAAGTATTTGCCGTAATGCGACTTCATACTTAGAATATGTATCTAGCACCCTGCATCACCCGAGCTACCGTGTTTCGGTGGGGACAACGGTGGGGCATCCGGCAGAGGCCATTCTGATTGAAGCAGAACAGCAACACGCTGATCTGATTGTGATGGTGACGCATGGCTATGGCGGGCTTCAACGCTGGACCTTAGGCAGCGTTACCGATAAGGTGTTGCACGCAACGACAATACCAATCTTGATTATTCGCGCACAGAAGGGAAACGTGACCCACGCGCTCGATGAATCAATCCCGACCACAGCATAACGGTGTGGGCGCGTGGCCAAAGCAAAGGAAAGGCATGAAAACGATCCTGATCCCATTGGATGGCTCTGAATTGGCAACCCAAGCAGTGCCCTATGCACAGGCTATCGTTAAGCTCATGGGGGCAGAGGTCCATCTGCTGCATGTCATTTCAGACACCGTCCGCCAGCAGTTCATCCGTGAACATCCCGATATGGCATGGAACCCCGGCGAAGCCCCACTCGAAGGCGAACAGAGTGACGAGCGCATGTACGATCTGCTGCGCCAGCACGGGCTGAACTATTGTAGAACGATTGCCAAGCCGCTGCAAGAGTTAGGCACAACCGTGCAGCTTCACGTTGATGTGGGCGATCCGACGGACGTGATTTTGGAGCAGATCGAGAGCTGCGATGCCGATCTCGTTGTCATGGTCACACACGGCTATAGTGGATTACGCCGTTGGGCATTGGGCAGTGTGACAGAGCGCGTGGTGCGTGGTTCCACGCGCCCCGTCTTTGTGATTCGCGCTCAAGAAACACCGATAACAGAGCCGCCCGACTTCAAGCAGATTCTCCTGACGCTGGACGGCTCACCTGTTTCCGAGCAGGCCATTCCTCTCGCGCAGATGTTGGCGCAGAGCACGCAGGGCGAAATCTATCTGATGCAGGCGGTTCTGCCTCGCTTTGAATTCCTCTCGACGCTGACGATGGGGGGGGCGGCAGGAACCGCTAGCCCGGATGCAGAAGTTGCCAATTCTGATGAGTACCAGCAGGCGATCCAGAATTTAAATCGCCATGCCGAGCAGCTCAGGGCCCAAGGCCTTACGGTGCATACGCAGGTGCGAGCGGGCTACCCCGCCGAGAAGATCATCGAGGCCGCGATCACGAGCCAAGCCGACGTGATTGTGATGGCCACCCACGGCTATAGTGGGTTACGCCGCTGGGCCCTCGGCAGTGTTGCCGATAAGGTGCTGCATGCCACAACCACGCCCCTATTGTTGGTGCATGCCAAAGGCGCATAACGCGCTGTGGGTTGCACTAGGGGGCACTAGGATGAAAGGGTTGCTCCATTGATTGAATACCTGCTGGTTCCATTGGACGGCTCGCCGTTAGCGGATCAAATTCTGCCGTATGTGCGGGTGCTTGGGCGTGCGCTAAATGTGCCTGTTCGGCTCCTGCATGTAGATCGGGCGGCGGCAGCACCCGCTGAGACTGTCCCCCACTTTGCGGATGCCTACCTTGAACGCGCGGCCCTGACGATACAGCAGGCTGGCCTCACCGTCGAGCGACATCTCATGGCTAGTGCACCCGCCGATGCAATCCTCACATACATGCAGCAGCATCCGTTTGGG
>CALCJV010000020.1 GCA_937967405.1 uncultured Chloroflexales bacterium
CTCGATCAAGCGCGTGGAGATTCTCGGTGCGCTGCAAGACCAGTTCCCCGCCTTGCCCCGCCTCAGCCCCGACGAATTGGGCGAACTGCGCTCACTCGGGCAGATTGTCAGCGTGTTGCAGGGCGGCGCGGGGGGTGCGCCTGTCAATGGCAACGGGCACACCCCCACGACCAATGGGCACAGCAGCCATCCACCCACCAACGGGCACACTGCCAACGGCACACACGGGCAGGCTACGCTCTATAGCAACGGGCACGCCATTGCGCTGCCGCCACTGCCCACACTCGACACGCCAATCCAGCGCAGTGTTGCCCAGTTGCGGGCCCTGCCGTTGCCCGATCAGCTGGAGTACGCTCCGTCAGCAACCGCCGTCTGCCTTATCACCAGCGATGGCACACCGCTCACAGCACAGCTTGTGCAGAGCCTCACCGAGCGCGGGTGGCGTGTGGTGGCGTTGCATCTACCGGCGACCCTGATCGCTAGCACCGCCCCAATTCCGGCCGGTGTGCCACAGGCAACCTTAACCAACACCGACGAAGCGCACCTGAATGCGACGCTCCAAGCCATCAGCCAGAGCTACGGCCCAATTGGCAGCTTCATCCATCTGCACCCACACCTGCCCCAGAGCGGCAACCTGTTCGCGGAAGCCGACAAGCTGATTGTGCGCCACGTCTTTCTGCTCGCTCGCACGCTCAAAGCCAGCCTAACCGAAGCCGCCCAGCAAGGGCACGGGCGGTTCATCACGGTTGCTCGCCTCGATGGAGCCTTTGGCTTGGATCAACTGGGCAACGCTAGCGTTGTCAGTGGCGGGCTATTTGGGCTAACCAAGACGCTCAAGCTGGAGTGGCCCAGCGTAGTCTGCCGTGCCCTTGACATCAGCATCAGCACACCCACACCGCAAGCGGTGCAAGCTATTCTCGCTGAGCTGTACGACCCGAACCGCCTGATTACTGAGGTGGGCTATGGCCCACACGGGCGCGTAACGCTGCACGACGGAAAGTGAGAAGAGACGGCAATGCTCCACACGGCATCGCCAGCGCGTACCAAAAGAGAGGAGGGCATCATGCACAGCATAACGCCAGCTAGCCTGTTTGTAGTGAGTGGAGGCGCACGTGGCATCACTGCCGCGTGTGTGATTGCAATGGCCCGCCGCTACCAATGTCGGTTCCTGCTGCTAGGGCGTTCGGCGCACAGCACCCCAGAATCAGCATGGGCGACCGACTGCACCGACGAAACGGCAATCCAACAACGGGTGATCGCCCGCCTTGCCGCTAGTGGCACCAAGCCCACCCCGCGCCAAGTGCAGAAGATCGTGCGGGCGATCCTTGCTGAGCGGGAGGTGCAACAGACCCTCGCGCAGGTGCAGCAGGCGGGCGGCCAAGCCGAGTACCTCAGCGTGGATATTACTGATCTCGCCGCGTTGCAGGCCACCTTGCCGCCAGTGCTAGCGCGGCTTGGTGGGGCGCAGGGGGTGCTGCATGGCGCAGGCACGCTGGCAGATCGGCTGATCGAACACAAAACTATCGAAGACTTCGAGCAGGTCTACACTGTTAAGGTGATCGGGCTAGCCAACCTACTCGCGTGCATCCCGATCCAGCAACTCGATTATCTGGTGTTGTTCACTTCCGTAGCAGGCTTCTACGGCAACCTTGGCCAAGCCGACTACGCGCTTGCCAACGAAATCCTGAACACCGCCGCGCACCGCCTGAAACAGCATCACCCAGCCTGTCGGGTCGTGGCGATCAACTGGGGGCCGTGGGATGGCGGCATGGTCACCCCCACGATCAAGCAACTGTTTGCCGAGCGCAACGTCGAGATCATCCCGCCCGCGATTGGTACGCAGCTGTTGCTGGCCGAGCTAGAAGCCACCGATGACGCAACCGAAGTGGTGATTGGCAGCCCACTAGCCATGCCCGCCACACCGCTGCATGCTACCCCGCGCACCTACCGTATTCATCGGCGGCTCTCGCTTGCCGCCAATCCGTTCCTTGCCGACCATATCGTCGGGGAGCATGCCGTGCTGCCCGCCGTGTTTGGCGTATCGTGGCTGTGCGGAGTGTGCGAGCAGCTCTATCCCGGCTACACCTTTGCCACCTTTAGCGATTTCCGCGTGCTGAAGGGCATCGTTTTTGACCACACGCTCGCCGATGACTATGTGCTGGAGGTGCGTGAACGGGAACTCGATGCGGCGGGTGGGCGCATTGTCGTGGAGACAATGGTATCGAGTGTAGATGCCAACCAACGCCTGCGCTACCACTATCGTGGTACTGTGACGCTGCTGCGGGAACTGCCGCCCGCCCCGCTCTATACCAACTTTGACCGGAGCGAAACCCACGTTGTCGCAGGGCCCACCTTCTACGCCAATCGCACCCTCTTTCACGGGCCCACCTTGCAGGGCATTGAGCGCACCCTGAACATCAGCCCACAGCACCTCACGCTGATCTGCCGCTCGCCCATCCTCAGTGCCGAACAGCAGGGGCAGTTTCCAATCCAGACCTTCAACCCCTACCAAACAGATATTCAGTTTCAGTGTATGCTGATCTGGGCCCGGCACTACTACAACGTCGGGAGCATGCCGCTCCGCGCCGATCTCGTCGAGCATTTCCGCATCATCCCGCAGGGCACAACCTTCTATGTTTCGATGGAAGTGATGGAAAGCACGCCCAGCAAGCTGCTGGCGCGGGTGCATGCCCACGATGCTGAAGGGCGGCTGTATATGCGTGTCACAGGGGCCGAAGTGACGTTGAGTGAACGCTTGAATCACCTCTTTGAAATTACTACCCCGCGCTCGAATGTACTCTCACGCTAACGCACTGGTAAGGAGTTCTGGTTGGATATGATTGCAATTATCGGGGTGGGCTGCCTGTTTCCGGGAGCAGCCACCCCGCACCAATTCTGGCAGGTGCTCCGTGAGGGGCGCGACACCACCTCGCAGGCCACGGCGGCCCAGCTGGGGGTTGATCCGGCGCGGCTGTTTCACCCCGCCAAAGGCCACCCCGATAGCACCTACAATCTACGGGGGGGCTACATTCACGATTTCCAATTCGACCCGCACGGCTACCAGCTTCCGGCTGAACTGCTTGCCGGATTAGACCCGACCTTCCAGTGGTCGCTGTATGCCGCCCACGCCGCGCTACAGGATAGTGGCTATCATACCGACGCAACGCGGCTCGCTCAGTGCGGGCTGATCTTGGGCAGCCTCTCGTTTCCCACGCGGGCCTCAAGCCGCCTGCTTGCGCCGCTCTATACCCAAAGCATGCAAGTCGCACTTGCGCCGTATCTGCCCGATCTGCACCTGAGCGGCGTACCCGATCCGCACCACCTGATTAGCCCCGATCCGGCCAATCTGCTGATTCCCGCTATGCCCGCGCATATCGTTGCCAGTGCGCTCGGCTTGGGCGGCACGCGGCTAGTGCTCGATGCCGCCTGTGCTACCTCGCTGTACGCGCTCGCACTGGCGTGTGAACAGCTGCGGCTAGGCTATGCGGACATGATGCTGGCGGGCGCAGTCAGCTGCCCCGACCCACTGTACATGCATCTCGGCTTCTCAATTTTCCAAGCCTACCCCACTCCCAACGAACACAGCCGCCCACTGGATCGCCGCTCACGCGGGCTATATTCAGGCGAGGGCGCGGGCATAGTCGTGCTGAAACGTTACGCTGATGCGGTGCGTGATGGAGATCGGATCTATGGCATCATCCGCGGCTACGGGCTATCGAATGATGGCAGTGGCAAACACCCCTTAATGCCCAATCCAAAGGGCCAACTGCTTGCATTTGAACGGGCCTACCAGAGGAGCCAGATCAACCCTGCAACGATTGATTATGTTGAGTGCCACGCCACCGGCACGCCGCTCGGCGATACCACCGAACTCAATTCGCTCGAGCAGTTCTTTGGGCAATATGGGCACACCCCACGCATCGGCTCAGTCAAAGCGAATATGGGCCATCTGCTTACGGCAGCGGGGATGGGTAGCCTGCTCAAGGTGCTACTGGCGATGCAGCACGAGCTGTTCCCCGCCACGCCGTTCATCAGCGATCCATTGCACTCGCGGCAAGGCGGCCTACCCTCGACGGCGATTGTGCGCGAGGCGACGCACTGGGCGGCAGCGAGCGATCATCCGCGCCGCGCCGGAATTGATGCGTTTGGCTTTGGCGGTGTGAATGCCCATGTGATTGTAGAGCAGGATAGCCCCGCGCCCAACCCTGCGCCACCCGTACTGCCGCGTGCGGCCCCCCCACCCGCACCACTGGCCATCACTGGCATGGCCGCCCACTTTGGGCAATATCCCTCACTGGATGCATTCGCCGCCGCGCTCTATAGCGGCACACAAGATTTCCGCCCTTTGCCAGAGACCCGTTGGAAAGGCTTACAACCCACCGTGCAACCACCACTGGGAGCGTGGCTGGCAGGCTTCGATTTCGACTTTCGCCGCTTCCGGCTGCCGCCCCTGCCCGCCGATCAGGTCATCCCACAACACCTCCTACTGCTCCACGTTGCCGATGCTGCAATCCAAGACGCGGGCTTGCCCGCCGGTGGCAATGTGGCTGTGCTGGTGGCCATGGGCACCGAGATGGCGTTGCATCAGTTTCGCGGGCGCGTAGACCTCGCGTGGCAGCTTGAACAGAGCCTTGCCGCGAGTGGGTTGCACCTGAGCGATGCCGAACGCGAACGGCTCACCCAACTTGCCCGTGAAAGCCTGCACACCTACCCCCAAGTCAATCAATACACCAGCTTTATCGGCAATGTGATTGCCAGCCGCGTCGCCGCGCATCACGATTTCACCGGCCCTGCGTTCACCGTTTCAGATGAGGGTGCGAGTGTGCTGCGGGCCCTTGAGCTTGCCCGCCTGCTGCTGCACAGCGACCCCACGCTCGAAGCTGTCGTTGTGGGCGCAGTGGACTTGACGGGCGGCTTAGAGCGGCTGACGGCCCTACACCAGCACGCCCCCCTGCATCGCGGCGATGAGCCACCGAGCTTCAGCTTCGCAGCCCATAGCACCGGCTGGCTGCCGGGTGAAGGTGCAGGAGCAGTGGTCGTGCGGCGGCTGGCCGACGTGCCCGATAGCCAGCGCGTGTATGCCTGCCTTGACGGACTAGCGATTGTACAGCAGGCAACCCCGACACCGGCCGCGCTCGTTGCCGCTATCGAGCAGGCCCACGCCCAGTGTGACACACGCCCCACCAATACGGGCTACCTCGAACTCAGTGCCACCGGCAATGCCGCCTGCGATGCCGCCGAAGCAGCCGCCATCGTGCAAGCCTACCCACGTGCGGCGACCCACATCCCAACCTGTGCGCTCGGTAGTGTCACCGCTACCATCGGCTACACGGGCGCGGCGGCGGGCATGGCCAGCCTGATCCGCACTGCGCTCGCCCTGCACGAACGTTACATCCCCGCCGTACCCAACTGGCAGGCCCCGCGTGCGCTGGCCGACTGGGGCGCGAGTGGGCTGTATGTTGCCGATAGGAGCCGCGCATGGTTTGCCCGCCGTAAGTACCGCCGCCGCGCCGCGCTGAATGTCGTGACCCCCACCGGAACCCACGCGCACATCCTGCTCAGTGAGGCTCCCCAGCCGCACTTCAGCGGGCGGATCGTGGCCCAGCTTGCCCCCGCACTCCTTGTGCTGGGCGGGAATGATCACGTGACCATCCTTGCCCAGCTCGATCAGCTATCTGCCGCACTGGCCAATCAGGTCGACCTTGCGGCGCTCGCCCGCCACAGTTACGCCCAGTGGAACCGGCAACGCCCGCGCTATACCCTAAGCCTTGTGGCAAGCACGCCAGATGAGCTGCACCGCGAGATCGAGCGGGCCCGCACAGGTGTCGTCGAAGCCTTTGCCAGCCCAACCGATGCATGGAAAACACCTGCCGGTAGCTACTTCACCGCCCAGCCTCAAGGCATAGATGGCAAGGTGGCGTTTGTTTATCCGGGTGCATTTAATGCCTACGTTGGCTTGGGGCAACACCTATTCCCCATGTTCCCCGAACTGCACGAACAGTTGCACACGATGGTCAGTGATCCCGGTGCGATGCTGGGCGAACATCTGCTGTACCCGCGCAGCATGCACCGCTTGAGCAATGCCGAACTGAAAGCCCACGAAGCCCAAATGCTCAGCGAATCGATTGCCATGCTTGAGATCGGTTCGAGCATTGGTGCAGCCTATACACACCTATTGCGGCATAGCTTCAAGGTGCAGCCGGAGATCGTGTTTGGCTACAGTCAGGGCGAAACGGCAATGTTCCAGATTCTCGGCGTGTGGCGCGATGGCGACGCATGCAGTGCCGCGCTGCGTGGCTCCGATCTGTATCGCACACGCCTTGCTGGGCCCAAGCAAGCGGTGCGCGAGTTTTGGGGCCCAAGCACAGCGGAGATCAGCGATGATGATCTGTGGGCCAACTACATCCTGATGACGAGCGCAGCGGCCGTGCTGCCCCACCTTGCCGATGAGCCGCGTGTCTATCTTGCAATCATTACCGCCCCGCGGGAGGTGATGATCGCGGGCGATCCGGCGGGCTGCCAGCGCGTGATCCGCAAGGTCGGCTGCCGCTCATTGCGGACCCCCTTCAGGCAGGTGATCCACAGCCCACCGATCACGAGCGAATACGCGGAGTTTGTGCGGATCAACACCTTCCCAGTTGAGCCGCCGCCGGGCATTACTTTCTACTCAGCCGCGACATATGCCCCCCTTACGATCACCTCCGAAGCAGTGGCCCACAGTGCTGCACAGGTATTCTGCAACCAACTTGACTTCCCGCGCCTTGTGGAGCGGGTCTATGCCGATGGGGCGCGGGTATTTATTGAGCTAGGCGCAGCCCGCACCTGCTCGCGCTGGATCGAGGCGATCTTGGGCAATCGCCCACACACCGCGCTAGCTATCAACAAAAAGGGCACCGATGACCAGATCGGCATAGTGCGCCTGCTTGCCCAGCTCGCCAGTCACGGTGTTGCGCTTGACCTAGCCCCGCTCTATCATTACACATCGGACCCACCTGCCACAACGGGTGCGCTAGTGCGCCACGTGCTCACCGGCGGGGTCCCGCTAGCAACCCAGCTTGCCAATGCCGTGCCAGAGCCATTTGTGGTGCAGCGTGTACCTGTTGTCAGTCCGTCGCCTACGCCGGAGCAAGCCCCCATACCGGAGCCATTCCGCGCCTATACCAACGGGCATGCCCATCCTGAAGCCCAGCCCGCAAATGGTACGTGCCACACCCCCACGCCTGCCAGCCCGCCGGATACACCACTTGTCCCACTTACGCCCACACCCCGATCACCTATCGTAGCAACGATTGCCCTAGAAGTTGAGGAAGAACAGTCTATGCAGCCTCTGTCCCCACAAGAAGTCGCTGTTGGGGTGGCTCCTGATTTGCGCCCCCTCATGCAGGAGTATCAGCAGACGGTGCAAGATACCGCGATGCTAGAAACCCGCGCCCACGCCGCCCTCCTCGAAGCACGGCAGCAGGCCTTCGCCCGCCTTGCAACACTGGTGCACGGGTATCACGCCGCCGTACAGCCCGCCGCGCTGGTACAGGTGTTGCCGCATACGCCGCCTGCGATGCCTAGCTCACCTACCTCACATCACACACCAGAGCCACCCGCCGCCGGATCGCCGACTACGCTTAATGGTAATGCCCCCGTTCAACACACACCGATCCCATTCACGCCACGCTACAGCACCCCATCCAATGTAGTCTGGAATGAAGCGGATTTGCTTGAATTTGCAGAGGGTACAATTGCACGAGTATTTGGCGATGAGTATGCCATTATAGATACCTATGCGCGGCGCGTGCGGCTGCCGGCCCCGCCCTACCTACTGGTGAGCCGTGTCACCCGCATTGAAGGCCAGCGTGGCGCGTACAAGCCCTGCTCAATTACAACCGAGTATGACATCCCCAAAGATGCGTGGTATAGCGTGGATCGCCAGATTCCATGGGCGGTTGCGGTCGAGTCGGGCCAGTGCGACTTGCTGCTGATCAGCTATCTGGGGATTGACTTTGAGGCGCAAGGCAACCGGGTCTACCGCCTGCTCGATTGCACCTTGACGTTTATGGACAATCTGCCCCAAGAAGGTGAAACGCTACGCTACGATATTGACATCACCTCATTTGTCCGCAGTGGCGATGCGCTGCTGTTCTTCTTCCAATACAACTGCTATGTTGGGGATCGGCTCGTGCTGAAGATGACCGACGGCTGCGCGGGCTTCTTCACCGATGAGGAGCTAGCCCACGGGCGCGGCGTGATTACCAGCCCCAAAGAACTCGCCGCCCGCGCACAGGTGCAGCCGCGCCACTTCGCCCCCCTGCTTACCTGTCCCCGTACCAGCTTCAACTATGCTGACCTGCTCGCGTTGAGTGCGGGCGATATTGCCCGCGCCTTCGGAGCCACCTACGATCAGCACGGGCGCAACCGCTCGCTGCGCCTGCCGCCCCGCGAACTGCTCATGATTGACCGCGTGACCGCGATTGAGCTGCATGGCGGGCTGTGGGGCTTGGGCTTGGTCGAGGCGGTGAAAGACCTCGATGCCCAGCACTGGTACTTCCCGTGCCACTTTCCCGACGATCAGGTGCTGGCTGGCTCGCTGATGGCGGAGGCATGCGGGCAGCTGTTGCAATTCTTTATGCTCTACATCGGGCTACAGACCCAGACCAGCAACGCCCGCTTCCAGCCCGTGCCGAAGCAGCCGCAGGTGGTGCGCTGTCGGGGCCAAGTGACCCCCGCCGATACGCACCTGATCTATCGGCTTGAAGTTACCGAGATCGGGCTAGACCCACACCCCTACGCACTCGGCAATGTGGATGTGCTTGTCGGTGAGCGCATCGTGGTCAACTTCTCCGGCTTGGGCTTGCAACTGGTAGATCAAGACCCGCCGCCAGTATTACCGCCTGTGCCCGCGTCCAGCAGCGTAGCACCTGCACCCGCCCGTCCGGTAGTCATCAGCGAAGCCCAAATCCGTGAGTTTACGCTGGGGCGGGTGAGTGCTTGTCTCGGTGATGCCTACTTGCCCTTCGAAGCGGCGGGGCGGCGCATGCCCCGCATTCCCAATACGGAGCTACAGCTGCTGAGTCGGGTGGTGCAATTTGAGGGCACACGCGGCGTGTTCACGCCCGGCACATTGCTCGTGGCCGAATATGATGTGCCCACCGATGCGTGGTACTTGCGCGAAAATAGCTACCCCGTGCTACCCTATTCGATCTTGATGGAGATTGCTTTGCAGCCGTGTGGCTTTCTTGCGGCTTACCTCGACTCGACGCTGCTGCTGCCCGATGCCGACCTCTACTTCCGCAACCTCGATGGCAGTGGCACGCTGCACTTCCTGCCCGATGTGCGCGGCACAACCATTACCAACCATGCGCGGCTGGTGTCGTCTACGTTTATTCAGGGCATCATCATCCAGAAATTCACCTATGCTTGTAGCGTAGCTGGACGTGTCTTTTATGAAGGCGATGCCGTGTTCGGCTACTTCACACCGGAAGCACTCGCCAATCAGGTGGGCCTTGATGGCGGGCGCGAGACGCAGGCGTGGTATCAACAGCAGAATGGGCAGACCACAACGCTGCTCAACCTGCACAGTCCGAGCGTGCGCCAGCAGTTGTTCAATCCGCCCGCCGACAAACCACACTATCGCCTACCCAGTGCTTCGTTTGATCTGCTCGATCAGGTACAAGTGATCGCACAAGGCGGCAAGCATGGGCGTGGCTACATCCACGCCAGCAAACGCACCGATCCGGCGGCGTGGTTCTTCCGCTGCCACTTCTACGAAGACCCAGTGATGCCCGGCTCGCTCGGTGTGGAGGCGGTGATTGAGGCGATGCAGGCCTTTGTCGTGCAGCAGGGGCTAGGGCAACAGTTTGCCAATCCGGTGCTGAGTATGCTGCCCCAGCACAAAGTCGTGTGGAAGTATCGCGGGCAGATTGTACAGGATGTGCCGCAGTGGTCCCTTGAAGTTCACATCAGCCAGATTGAGCAGCGCGGCAATGCATTGGTGCTGATTGGTGAGGCAAGTGTGTGGCGCGGCGGCTTGCGAATTTACGAGATCCGCGATCTGGCCGTGCGGGTGAGTGAAGCCAACCACGTATTTACCACAGGAGATTGAGCTCCGTATGACAATTGCAACAGCCGATAATGGTATTCGCGCTTTGCCGCGCATCGCTCGTGTGGCGTGGCATGGCGATCCAGCAACAGTGGTATTTGCGCCCGATGCGGTGCAAGCCGCCCTGCGGGATGTGGCGCAGGCCTATGTAGTTGTACGCTCGCCCGATGGGCAGGTGGGCATGGCTCCGGCAGCGGCGGCAACCACTCCCCGCAACGGGCATAGCCATGACTGGGAGCTACTAGCGAATGCGCCCGCATGCCCACCAGAACAGTTTGGCGATCCATTGTTCCGGGCCTTTCACCGCGTCCGTTATGCCTATAGCACAGGCGCAATGGCCAATGGCATCGCCTCCGCCGATCTGGTGATAGCGATGGGCCAAGCGCAACTACTTGGCTCGTTTGGGGCAGCTGGCCTCGTGCCGACGCGGGTGGAGGAGAACATCCAACGCATTCAGCAGGCCTTGCCCAATCAGCCGTATGCGTTCAACCTGATCCACAGCCCCAGCGAAGAAGCCCTCGAACGCGGCGCAGTTGAGCTATACCTGAAGTACGGTATTCGCACCGTCGAGGCCTCGGCCTTTCTTGCACTCACGCCGCAGATTGTGCGCTACCGCGTGGCCGGCTTGCACCTCAATCCACAGGGGCAGCTTGAAATCCAGAACCGCGTGATTGCCAAAATCTCGCGGCGCGAGACCGCCGCTGCGTTTATGCAGCCCGCGCCCGATAAGCTGCTGGCCGAGCTAGTGCAGCAGGGCTACATCACCGCGCAGCAGGCCCAGCTGGCGCAGTATGTGCCGATGGCCGATGATCTGACCGCCGAGTCGGATTCGGGTGGGCACACCGACAATCGCCCGCTCGTGAGCCTATTGCCCTCGTTGCTGGCCCTGCGCGACGAAATCCAAGCCCAACGCAACTATCCCATGCCGGTGCGGATTGGGGCGGCCGGTGGGATCAGCACGCCCGCCGCTGTGTTGGGCGCGTTTATGATGGGGGCGGCGTATGTCGTGACCGGCTCGGTCAATCAAGCGTGTGTTGAGTCAGGCTCATCGCCGCATGTGCGAAACTTGCTTGCCCAAGCGGGGATTGCCGATGTCATGATGGCTCCGGCAGCAGATATGTTTGAGATGGGCGTGAAGGTGCAACTGCTCAAGAAGGGCACACTGTTCCCGATGCGAGCGCAACGCTTGTATGAGCTGTATATGCAGTATGACTCGCTCGATGCGATTCCTGCCGATGAACGAGCCAAGCTAGAGCAGCAGGTGTTCCAGAAGCCGTTGGAAGAAGTATGGCAGGAGACGGTGAACTACTTTAGGCAGCGTGATCCGGAGCAGATCGAGCGGGCCGCAGACAAGCCCAAGCGCAAGATGGCCCTAGTCTTTCGCTGGTATCTGGGCTTGTCCTCACGCTGGGCCAATAGTGGCACGGCAGGACGCGAGATGGATTACCAAATCTGGTGTGGTCCGGCAATGGGTGCATTCAATGATTGGGTGCGCGGCTCGTATTTAGAGCAGCCCGCCAACCGCCGCGTAGTGGATGTGGCGATACACTTGATGCACGGCGCGGCGCACTTGTACCGTGTGCAGTCATTGCGGATGCAGGGTGTGTATCTGCCCACCCGCTACGAGAACTACCGCCCAGAGCCGTTGGGGTAGCGGTGTCAGGGGCTAGGGGGCAGGTGGCGGGTGTTAGGTATCAGGGGTCAGGGGCTAGGGGTCAGGTGCTAGCATATCACCAAACAACGTTCCTGTTTTCCTTCGTGTTCTTCGTGCCCTTCATGTTCTTCGTGGTTCGTCTTCCCTACCACCTGACACCCGACACCTATCAAAAGCGATGGACAATCTGTCCCTGAGCATTCACCATCCGGTAGCCATCGCTGGTCAGCACCAATGCATAGCTATCGGTGTTGGTGAGTGGTACAGCCCAGCCTTGCACTAGCTCGCCGTGCGCCGTGCTGATCTGGCGCGGCTCCAGCATGGTAAGCATGGCGCGGCGCGGTTGGGTGCGTGTGTGTGCGGTATGCTGCGTATGGGCAACTAGCCCCAGACGTACCAGTACGGTGATGAGCACCACCAGCACAACAAATGCCCCTGCTGCAACAAGCACCGTACCCACTGCGCTGCTCAGCAGCAGCAGCACACTCGCCACACTTATCCCGATTCCAGCTAGGCCCATCATAAATACGCCGATCTGTCGCACGTAGGGGGATGTTGTTTGCCACGTCATAGCTTGCTCCTCTCTATGGATAGTTACTGATCTGCATCCTACCCTGCTACGCAGATCAGGTTGTATGTATTGTCTACCTGTAGTTTACCAAACGAGTCATACCAGCACGTTAGCAAGGTGTTAGTAACGTATTAGAATCCATGTGTCTGTTGCTTGTCGCCTGCGTCCACTATGTCGGCTATAATACAAACGACTGACCAGAGTTCATAGGAGCAACCATATGCAGAAGAGTTCCGACCTACCACCAGCCGACTATCGTTTTGCGCTGGCCCAAGCCACCGATTTCGAGGCAGTTGCTACCTTGTTCGAAGCCCTCCACCGCTTCAATGCCGAACTAGATCGGCACTACGCGCTCGCCGCGACTTGGCGCGACCAACTGCATCGCTACTTCACCACGACATGTCACGACCACGAGCGAGTGCTGTGGCAACTGGTTTGGCATCATCAACAGGCAATTGCCCTGCTCGTGGTGGAGCGGCATATTGGCTCACCTCTGTTTGCGGCACGGGTGTGGGCCGAGCTGACAGCGATCTATATTGCCGAAGGCTATCGGGGGGGGCAGCTCAGC
>CALCJV010000021.1 GCA_937967405.1 uncultured Chloroflexales bacterium
TCCTTGCACTGTGACGTATAATATCAAGCACCGATTGGTGCGGATCACGGCGGCTGGTCTGACAGAGGGGTGCTCCATGTGGTTGGTCGTGCTTGTGCCCGCGTGGTTGCTGGGCATCTGGCTTGGCGCACAGGTGCTGCTTGCGCCGGATGTGGCGGGCAGCCTCGCCCTGCTGCTGCTCGGTGGGCTGCTGCTAGGGGGGCGTGTGCGCGGGCTGCGACTTGTACTGCTGGGGGGTCTGTGCCTGCTAGCCGGCGGCGTGCGCTATCACATCGCCCAGCCCCGCCCCACGCCAGCGAGTGTGTGGCTGCTGGCCGATAGTGGGCCGGTGCTGCTTGAAGGCTATGTGGTGCAGGAGCCACGCCGAACTGCCGCCACCCAACAGGTTGTGATCGAGACGACTGCCGCCCGCTGGGCCGCTACCGATCAGCCCGCTGCTCGCGTGCAGGGGCGCGTCTTGCTCATGGTGCCGCCCTATCCCGCCTACCAGTATGGGCAACGCTTGCTGGTGCGGGGATTCCTGAGCACGCCCCCTACGGCCCGCCAGCCCGAACAGTTCAGCTACCGGAACTACCTCGCCCGCCAGCAGATCTTCGTGCTGATGCGCGAGCCGGAGCTAGAACTCCTTACGGGTAACATCGGCAATCCGGTATTGCTTGCGCTGCTACAACTGCGCCAACAGTTGCAGCAACACATCCAGCGCGGCTTGCCAGAGCCACAAGCAGGCGTGGCAACGGGGATGCTGTTGGGCCTCAAGACGGCTGTGCCAGAGCCGACCTACCGTACCTACCAGCAGAGCGGGGTAGCCCATCTGCTGGTGATTTCCGGCTGGCACTTGAGCCTCGTTGCCGCGCTGCTGGTGTTCCTCACCCGTGTGCTCGGTTGGCGGGGCTGGCGGCAGTTTGGGCTGGTGCTGGTGGGCATCTGGCTGTATGCCGTATTTGTCGGGGCAAGTGGCAGTGTGCTGCGGGCGGCCCTGATGGCCAGCCTTGTGGCACTGGCTGCCGCAACCGGGCGCAGCGCGACAGGCTGGGTCTCGTTGGCGGCAAGCTGCTTCGTGCTGACGCTGTTCAATCCGATGCTGGTGTGGGATGTCGGCTTGCAGCTTTCGGTAGTGGCAACGGTGGGCTTACTCAGCACCGGGCTAGCGCAGGTGCTCCCACTGGCGCAACGCGACCCAACGCCGTTGCCGCCCGCGCTTGCCACCAGTCTTACCGGTGGGCGCGAACTGATCACGCTGACGCTTGCCGCGCAAATCTACACTGCGCCGTTGCTGGCCTACCACTTCGGCAATGTGTCGCTGATTGCACCGCTGGCCAATCTGCTGATTGTGCCCATCGTAGGGCTGAGTATGGGGCTTGGGGCGGGGGCATTGCTGCTGAGTAGCCTTGCCACACTGGGGGCGGGCGTGCCGATCTTCGGCGCAGGCATGGCGGGGCTGGCGCAGCTTGCGTGGCTGGTGGCGTGGCTCCCTTTCGCCTACCAAACCAGCATCGCCGCGTGGCTTGCCCAGCTTAGCTGGGCGACCTTGCAGCTAGCCGACCTGTCCGCGTGGCAGGTGTTGCTAGCCTACGCGGTGCTTGCCGCGTGGAGTAGCTGGCGGATTGGGCGGCTGGCGGGAGCCACACCGATCCCTGTACCAGAGTCAGCGTGAGTGGAGCCGGTGAATTACCGCAACAGCCAGCCAGTCCCAGATGCTAGGAGTTGCCACGGGGGCGCAGCCGAGCAATGGCAGCCCGCGCCCGTGCCTACGGCAGGAGATCAGGTACAGGCATACCCCCTGCGCGTCAGGGGCGCGTTAGGTGGGTTAGGTGCATTGGGTGCAGGTGCGTGCGAATTGGGCCAGCATCATTCGGGAATGGCTCCCGGCAGGTAGGATGGGTCAATCCACGTAATCACAAACCCGCCGTGCGTGCGTTGGGCTTCGTCGTTGAGCAGCAGCGTGCCGCCCACAATGTTATCTTGCATCAGGCTGCGGTAGAGGTTATTCATCGCGCCATCGGGAATGCGTAAGCCAGCCTCACGCAGGTGGGCATAGATCACCTCGCTGCGGATCGGCTCCGTGCTTTTCAGCCAAAGCTGGGCGGCGATATTCAGAAAAGCTTCTTCGAGTTCATCATTCATAGACACCCCTCCTTGTGCATCGAGCACGGCTCAGCGGTGCAATTCGACCTTGTCTGTATTATACCATTAGCAGTGGCTCGGCACGAGGTCTGGTGAGCTGTTTTCGCCGTCTCCCCAAACACCCTATCTGGCGTATTCCTGATGGCTGGTAGGGGGTTGCACGGGAACAGGACAAGCAGTATATCAGGGGATGGTGGCTGCTATCAAATGCGGATGATTGGCACCGGCAAAGCCAAATACCTAGAACGTGCGGCGGGTCATCCGTGCATGAAATGTATCCGCAACCACCAGCTCCAAGTGCAGCTGCTGCCCCGCGTGGGGGTTGCCAAAATCACGCCAGTAGGTCACGATCTCACTCTGACACGTTGAATCGCAGTGCATATTGAACAGTACCACTAGCACCATCGCGATAAGTGCATGCAGCACCGAGCACGGTTGGGTGTGGTCATAGATGATTTGTTCAGTGTATTGCTGTGTTTTGTGAAATGCTGATGTTGCCATACGAAGCCTCCATGCTTTCGTCTTTTGTGCGTATACCCCTTAACTAGATTATATCCTGTATCCCCGTTATATCTATGGGATTTTCTGTTCATCTTAGGCTGTGCAAAAAGGCTATACTTCAAATAAACGAATGGGAGTAAAGTACCGTTTCCGCCTACAAATACGTGCCTCAAGGTGATTTTCTTCGTTTCTTCGACCAACAAAGCATTGACAAACAGATGACGAATATCGTGGTATTCTTTCAATGTGATCAAATAAAAGTCTGATCGATGATCTATTTGTGACCTGTGTAACGATAGTTATGAGTATATAGATACGCCTTTCCGGCCTACGGGAACGATCAACGACAGATTAAATCGGGGTTTCAACAACGGCAGCGGGGTGTTCTCAGAGATAAGTGGGAGATTCATAATCTTAACGGGCGTGATCGCAAGCCAGAGACCAGCGTGCCAGTTTGCCAAAATTGCGCGAGTATGTCACAATCTTGCCTTGAATATCCGTCGCGGTGATGACTTCGCGTGGTACGCATAGAGTACGCATGGGGGCAATGGTGACAGTGTGAGACAACCGAGCGTGATCTGGATCGTGCTGTGGCTCTGGGGCAGCCTCGTGCTGTTGGGGGCAAGTGTGCCCCGCCCTGCCGCCCAAGCACAGCGGGCCGCCCTGATCCAAGCCACCCGCGCAACTCTCGCTGCCGCGCCCTTCGTCCCGCTCCGGCTCGACCTGACCCTTGCAGGCTATACCGGCGAGGCCCAAGTATTGTTCATCCAGCGTGGCATGCACACGCGCCAGTATGTGCCCGCCATCTTCGTGGATGGGCAGGCCGCCGTGACTGTACTCCCGCGGGGGTGGCCCGGCTTATACTGGGCCTTGATCTATGTAGATCGTGAGCTAGTCGCGGTGCACCCGAATGTGTTTGAGCTACGCCCAAGTACGCGCATCACGACCGGAGCCGCCGATCTGGATCGGCTCTTTCCGCGTGCGCGAGATTTTATGCACGGCGCACTGCTCGCCTACAACCCCGATGGCATCCCTGTGCGCGGCTATCGTTCGCCGGATAACCCGCTGCTGTGGCTGCGCGATCACGTCTATCAAGGCACGGGCTTCCGCTATTTTGAAACCGACATGACGAGTACACTAGATGGCTTTGCCCGCGCCCAACGGGCGGATGGCAGCTTCCCCGATGTGCTTGCCGTGCCGGAACGCCAGATCGCCGCGCACCGCCTTGATCCCGAATCAGACCTCGAATTCTTGTTCATTCAAGGTGTGTACGAAGCGTGGCAGGCAACAGGTGATGATCGCTGGATGGCGGGCAAGCTGCCCGCGATGCGCCGCGCCCTTGCCTACATCACCAGCGACCCGCTGCGTTGGGATGCCCAGCGCGGCTTGGTGCGCCGCCCCTACACCATTGACATGTGGGATTTCCAGCTTGGGCCGACGACGCTCAGCCCCGATGGACAACCGGCCCCACGCCACTGGCTCGATGAGCAGACGATCTGGGGCGTGTTTCACGGCGACAATACTGGGCTAGCCTATGCTCTGCGCCTCTTGGCGCGGATGGAGCAAGCTCAAGGCGACCCCGCCCAAGCCGAAGTCTACCGGCAACAGTCCCGCGAACTGATGCAACGCCTGTATGACGTAAGCTGGAACGGCAAATTCTTCACCCACTATGTGCCCACAACAGCTACATTGGAGCTGGCTGGCGTAGATACATCCAGCCAACTCAGCCTCTCGAATGCCTACGCCCTCAACCGCGAAGTGCTGGACGAACGCCGCGCCAGAGCGATCATCGCCAGTTACTTTGCGCGGCGCGATTTCGAGCGGGCGTTTGCCGAGTGGTACAGCATTGATCCGCCCTTCCCTAGCGGGATCATTGGGCTGGGCGGCAAGAAGGGCGAAACCCCCGGTGAATACGTCAATGGCGGGATTATGCCGCTGGTAGGCGGCGAATTAGCGCGGGGCGCATTTACCTACGGCGATGCGCCCTACGGCTTTGATCATCTGCGCCGCTACGCGCAATTGATCGAGCTGACCAAGGCCAGCTATCTGTGGTACTACCCCGATGGGCGGGCGGGTATCGCTGGCCCCGATACACTCGCAACAGACGGTTGGGGCGCAAGTGCCATGATCGGCGCACTGATCGAAGGTGCGGCGGGCATCAAAGATCGGGGCAAGCTGTATCAAGCGGTAGAGATCAGCCCGCATTGGAGTGCCACCCCCGATATTACCCGCACTGAGGTCGTTGCCCACTATCCCGCCTCAGATCGGTATGTCGCCTATCAATGGGCCCTCGACTACGACCCCCCAGCCAAACGCGGGCAGCTCAGGCTGGATGTAACTGGCACATGGCAACGGGCCCGCCTGCGCCTCTTGTTGCCGCCGCAAGCCCCCAAATCAGCCTCCGCCTACACCGTGCGGCTTGATGGGCAACCCCAAGCCAGCGAAATCCGCAAGGTTGGGGGGAGCCGCTATATCATTGTTGAAGCGAGCAACGGGGATGCCGTTGTCACTGTGCAGTGGGGTCAGGTACAATGATGGCAAGGAGCAGTGCCCGCCCTCACAGCTCAACAAAATCGGCGGGCAGCAGATCGACATCGGTAAGGCGCACGCAGAGCTGCTGTTCGGTGCGTTCGATCTGGCTGATCGTGCCTTGCAGATAGCTGCCATTGTGTTTCCAGCGCACCGTATCACCGAGCCGGAGATCATACATGTGCGGGCGCATATAGGTGTTGTGGCAGAGAATCGTAAAGCTCTGCTGATCTAATCTATCCACAGGGAGCCATGTGTAGCGGCGGCCATAGTTGCGTCGCTCGACCGTAACCGTGAAGTACGGGATATCACTCTCTGACACGTGCGACTTGGTCATACCAACGGTGTAGTTTCTCGTTATTCGTCCTAGCTCTAGGATACACGAGAGTAGCGCAAACGACGACTCGCGTGCTCAGAGCCGAGCACCACGCATGGAGGAACATGTGACAACAAAAAAGGTTGGTTTATTGGTGGGGGCGGAGAAGGATTTCCCGGCTGCGTTTCTGCGTGAGATCAACCGCCGCAATCAAGATGTCCACGCCGAACTGATCCAGCTTGGTGGAACTCCCATCGGCGCAGCATCAGGGTACGATGTCATTATAGACCGCATCAGCCACGAGATTACCTACTATCGCACCTACGTCAAAGCAGCCATGCTGCATGGGGCCATTGTGATCAATAACCCGATCTGGAGCAGTGCCTATGATCGCTTCTTTAACGCCAGTCTGGTGACCCATCTTGGCTTCCACTACCCGCGCACCGTAGCGTTGCCATCCCATTCCTACGAAGATGGCCTCGATGAGGAGTTCTTACGCAACCTGCGCTACCCGATCCCATGGGAGCAGCATGTCAGCTTTTTGGGCGGCTTTCCGCTAGTGTTGCGCCCGATGCGCGATACGTTGCTCCGGCGGGTGTATGTAGTCCATTCCTACGAGGAGCTGTGGCATGCCTACAACCAGACGGGCACTGAGCCGATGCTGCTGCGTGAGCATATCGCGTGGGATAAGTATGTGCGTTGCATCTGCATCGGCACGGAGCAGGTGCAGCTTGCTCGCTACGTGCCCGGCGCACCCGTCAACATCCGCTACTACAATGACCCCGACTACCTGACCATGCGCGAACGTCGCCGCATAATCGAGGGGGCCCATTTGATTAACAAAGCTCTCGGCTTTGAGTTTAACATGGTAGATTTCGCCCTACAGGGGGATCGGCTGATTGCGGTAGAAGTGACCAATCCGGCTCCGCGCCTCGATCTGAACCATCTCACCCCGTTTTTCTTCGATTGGGTCGTTCGCACCCTCGCCGATTATGTTATCCAACTCGCGCATAGTGCCCGCCATCAGCAGGTGCGCGGCTTCGGCTGGTATCATCTGATGCAGGCTGAGGCGCGGCGGCGCAAGGGCTAATAGGTGTCAGGGGGCAGGGAGTAGGTATCAGGGGTTGGGCTTAAGGCGTTAGGACTTCGGGAAATGGGTTGCATCGTGGATTGCTCGCACTGCTACCCGCCTCCGGCCACCTAGCCCCTACGCCCCCCGCTGGCGGTAGAGCTGCCGATCTATCATCTGGGCCATCTGCACCGTATCCAAGCCGCCGCCCAAAAAGGTATTGATCTGGGCGATGAGTGGCTGCGGTGTGTGCAGCAATTCATTGTAGCTCACATCGAGGGTGGCAATGTACGCCTGCTGCGCCAGCCACTGCTGCACCTGTTGCAGGTGGGCCGCAAACAGCGCGGCAAGCTCGGCATCGCTGTCGGCATCGGCGGGCTTGCCACGCCGCACCAACATCTGGCGTTGTGAAGCGAGCACCTCGCACAGTTCGCGGCGCATAAACAGCACGCGGTAGGGCACATCCGGCGGCAGTGTTGGGAGCAGCTGCGAGATAATTTTGATGGCTTTGCCGCGTGCCTGTGGCAACCACGTGGCATCACGTTGGAGGGCTTTGACGGGTTCGTACTCGAAGTAGCCGTATGGGTTATCCTCATCGGCGGTGCGTTGCCCATCCGTCAGCAACGGCACGCCGCCCGCCGCCAGCATCCGCATCATCAGCGATGTGCCCGAACGCGGCAAGCCAGAGACGACGATCACGGGCTGCTCGGCCGCATCCCCCGTAGACTGTGCCCCAGCGGTGTGCTTGTCCATTGGGCTTACTCCGGGGTTGCCAATTCGCGGGCTGTGGCGATCACATCAGTCAATACGCCCGCCGCTGTGACTGCCGGGCCTGCGCCTGCACCCCGCACCACCAGCGGCGCGGGGTAACGCGCCGTCGTATAGGCAATCAGGTTATCCGTGCCACGCAGCGCGGCCAGAGGATGGCTCAAGGGCAGTTCGCGCAGGGCAATGCTGGCAGATGGCTGTGGGCCGAGTTCGAGCGTGGCCACATAACGCAGCACGGCATTGCGGCTCTGTGCGGCAGCCAGCCGTGCGGCAATGCCAGCATCCAGTTCCGGCAGCCGTTGCAGGAACGCAGCGACACTGCCGTGTGCCAGTTCTGGACTAAAGAGCGGCTCACTAGGCACATCGTCCAGCGTCCACGCCAGCCCGCAACTCCGCGCAAGGATCAGGGCTTTGCGGGCTACATCGGTTCCGCTCAAGTCGTCACGCGGGTCAGGTTCAGTATAGCCTTGTTGGTAGGCGGTGAGCACTGCCGCCGAGAGCGACTGCCCATCATCGAGCGCGGTGCAGAGAAAGCCGAGTGTACCGCTCATACAGGCTTCGATGCGCTGCACCGTATCGCCCGTATCCAGCAAGCTCTGGAGCGTGTGGATGGTAGGCAAGCCTGCGCCGACGGTTGCTTCGTAGCGGGTGGCTCCGTGTGCGGTGAGGGCGGTAAAGCTGGCATAGTCGGCGGTGAGTGGCTTCTTGTTCGCAAGCACGACACGATGCCCCTGCTGCACCGCTTGCACGAGGGCTGGGTGCATCCCATCGGTGGCGGTCACATCAATGATGATCGCGGGCGAGACCGGCAGTAGCTCACGCCAGTGCAGGCCCACTTGGGCCCCCGCCAGTGTCGCCAGCGACTGCCCCTGCTGGCGAGCGTGCAGGGCCGCCTGCACCTGCTCCAGCGTGAGCGGTGCGCCGGTGCTATAGACGGCGCGGCTGTCTGCCAGCGCGTGGTAGGCCAAGTCTATGCCGTACCGCTGCGCGAGGGCCGCGTGCTGGCTGAGGAGCTGCTGGATCAGGGCTTGCCCGACCCCGCCACAGCCGATCTGGATTAGGGGGATTGGCACAGGTATTCCTTTCAGCACAGGGCATCAAAAGCACTCTTTCACATATTGAGAGCAGTTCGTTGTTCGCACGATTTTGCAGCAGCGAACGGCTGCACGCGCCTGCGCTCGATCTGCTGTCGCATTCACAAGGTATATTCTGTTCTTGAAGCGACCTCTTCAAGGATTTCGCCGCACCCTGATGAAACCACGCTGGGTCGTCATTGGGACGGACACGAACCCACAATTCGCGTTGCAGGCTATCGAAATCGCCTGCTGCTTTGGCGATCCATTCACTCGTCAGGGGGTGCATAGAGAACCTGCCCCTGCTCGAGTACATCACGCAGAAAGGTATCATTCCACGCGAGGCGTTGGACGATGGTGGCTGGGCTACGCACAATCACGTCTACCGCAAAGGGCGGTTGTGGGTGAGAATCTCAGCCGCTTTGCCTAGCCCTGAGCCTTCGTGGTCAAGGATCACGCGCAAATCCACGTCTGCGCGAGGTGGCGGATGACCGGCCGCGTGCGAGCCAAACAGGATAATACGGTGCGGCTGAAAGTGCGCGACGATAGCATCGCTGAATTGCTGAATTTGTTCACGGCTAATCATACATCTATCTTACCACGAACTGCGTTGCGATGGAGCGCGACACCCGCCTACAGGTGGAAGGTCTCGTGGATCACCTGCACCGCCCGATCCCCGTCGCTATCCTGCACCACGAGCGAGATGTTGTACTCGGTGCTGCCTTGTGCAATCGCAATCACATTGATCTGTGCCGCCCCCAACGCACTAAACACCTGCCCCGCAATGCCCGGCGTGCCGCGCATGCCCGATCCAACTACTGCCACCACCACCACCGGCTCGAGCAGTTCTACGTGATCCACGTCATACGCCGAGAGATCGGGGGCAAGCTCGCGGCGCAGTTCGGCGACGGCGTGGGCGGCATCGGCACGCGGCACAACAAGGCACACATTCTGTTCGCTACTCGCCTGTGTAATCAGCAAGGTATTCGCGCCGCCGCGTGCCACCGCCGCAAAGATGCGTCCTGCAACCCCCGTCAAGCCGAGCATGCCCGGCCCACCCACGGTAATCAGGCTCACGTCTTTGATTGCCGTGACTGCCTTCGCCGTGCCGTTATCGCCAGCTTGGCTAATCAGGGTGCCGGGGTGTTGCGGGTTGAAGGTGTTGAGGATGCGGATCGGGATCCCGCGCCGCACCACCGGATAGACCGTGCGGGGGTGGAGCACGTTCGCGCCGTAGTAGGATAGCTCGGCCATCTCGACATACGAAAGGTGCGGCAAGGTGCGGGCATTGGGCACAATCTTAGGATTGGCACTCATCACGCCGTCCACCTCTTTCCAAAACCAAACCTCATCCGCATCCAGCGCGGCTCCGAGAATCGCACAGGTATAGTCACTGCCACCGCGCCCCAGCGTCGTCGGAATGCCTTGCTCGGTGGCCGCAATGAAGCCCGTCACAATTGGCACAGTGCCCTGCTCCAGCAAGGGCAGCAGGCGGGCGTGGGTGTGCTGGCGGGTCGGCTCATCGAGCGGGCGGGCATTGCCGAAATGGTTGTCCGTGATAATCAACTCGGTGGCATCTACGGCTACGGCGGGCACAGCGGCACTGCGGAGCGCAGCCGCAATCAGGCGGGCGTTGCAGCGTTCGCCCTGCCCGCTAATCAGGTCGAGCGCACGCGGGGTCAGTTCACCCAACACCGCAATACTGCGGGCAAGATCGCTGATGTAGGCAAACATCTCATCGAGTTGCGGCTCCAGTAGGGCGCATTCGGCAGGGGTCGCCAATTCGCGGGCGGCGTGCATATACAGCTCTAGCAGGCGTGGGGCAGCAGCGGCCGCAGCGGCGGCATCGCCAGTTTCAGCGGCGCGGGCGGCGGCGATCAGGGTGTCCGTTGTGCGGAGGGTCGGTGCGTTCATGGCCGATACCACTACCACCACCTGATGCTGTTGGGCGTGTTCGCGGACAATCTCGACCACGCGCCGGATTGCATTGGCACTGCCCACCGATGTTCCACCAAATTTCATCACGATCCGCATCGTTTTGTATCCTATCTTACTGTCTACGTATGCGCTATACTCTATCCTGAAACCACAGAAAATGCACTGGTCACACATTGCGCCAGCGCACATTCAGTATCATACCACAGGTTCCATTAAACAGCCGCGACAGACTAGCCCCAATGCTTGATATGGTATAATACGAAAAAGGAGCACGCGCTGCCAAGATCGGTGTGGCAGCAACGCAGAATGGAGTATAGCACACATGGCTTACGAACCATCCGTAGCGACAGGCGCAACCAATGCCAATGGGCGCACTCAGAGTGATACCGCCGCCCGCGATGCCACCTTTCGCAAGATGTTCCGTGCCAATGAACAGGTGTGGCTGTTGGATGAGCAGTACGATAGTGTCGAGTCGGTCTGGCGGGTAGATTTTCTGCGGGTCAGCGATCAGGGGCAGTGGCTGCACCAACGCTACAAATACGATCTGGCAACGGGGGTCGTCTTTTTTATGGGTGAAAGCCCAGTTGCCGTCGAGCAGGTGCGGGCAACGCGCCGTGCCGCCCGCCGCTTTCAGTAGCCCAAGCACAACGACGAGAGGATATGTTCTGGCGTGACAACACAACCGATCCCTCCTGTAGAAGCTAGCACAGGCAAGCCTCCTGTCTCGCGCCGCCTGCTCTGGTTTGGTGGCATTGCTGGCGTGATCCTCATCGGCTTGCTGATCCTCAGCATCAGCAACGACCGTGCTGCCCTCTACGGTGGCCGCAGCGGCAGCTTGCTGGTCTTGGCTCTGCCCGCGTTCCTTGCGGGTGTGTTCAGCTTCTTATCGCCGTGTACGCTCCCAATCTTGCCCGCCTATTTCGCCTTTACCTTCCAAGCCCGGCAGAGCAGCATTGTCACGATGACGGTGGCATTTTTTCTGGGGCTAGCCACCACCATGACGCTACTCGGTGCGGCTGCAACGGGTGTCACCCAGCTCCTCTTTCAACACCTCGATGCGCTGACCTTTTGGGGCGGCGGGCTAGTCGTAGTGCTGGGAATCCTCAGCTTCTTCGGCATGGGCTTTGCTGGCCCCCAGATTCAGGAACGTCCGGCGGCAACGGTCGCTGGCTCCTACCTCTACGGCGCAACGTTTGCGCTGGGCTGGACGGCGTGTGTGGGCCCAATTCTGGGGGCCTTGCTCACCCTGCTTGCTTCGCAGGGGGTAGCGATTGTGCAGGGCGCGGTGCTGGCCTTCATCTATGCGATGGGCTTAGGGCTGCCCCTGATTATCATGGCAACCTTCTTTAGCAAGCTCGGACAAGGCTCGCCCTTCTGGACGTTTATGCGCGGGCGTTCGTTCGAGGTGGCGCTCGGATCGCGCACGCTGTACCTCCACAGCACGAGCATGCTCAGTGGTGTAATGCTGATCATCATGGGCTTGTTGCTCGCAACGGGCCAGCTGGCCCGGATCACCGAGATGGCCTCGTTTACACCGTTTGCCCAATGGCTGCTGGAGATCGAACACGGCTTGACAAGCCTATTTGGGCTGTAGCCACACTATGCCTAGACTATCACCGCCATCTCCTACTCTTCCTGATCCTGATGCGCTCCCACTTGCGATTGCCGCTGGTGCGCTGGTGACGTGCTACGACATATACGGGCAACACCTCGCCCTGCTGATCTGCGATAAGTACGGCATGTGGACGTTGCCGAAGGGCCACCTTGAGGCGGGCGAGACGGAACGTGAAGCGGCGGTGCGCGAGGTGTATGAGGAGACGGGCATCTCCTGCACACTCGGCGCATTGCTAGGCCGCATCAGCTACCCTGTTGTGCAGCACGGCACGATTAAGCAGAAAACCGTCGTCTATTTCTATGGCACGGCTGCACACATGCCTACCATGCCGCGTGCGAGTGAGGGCATTAGCGCGGCGGAATGGGTTCCTGCTGCGGCCGCCACCGAGCGCATCGGCTACCCGCTGGTGCGGGATTTGGTGGCGCGGGCGGGGATCAGCTAGCCCCTTGCTCCGGCTCAACACGCGGCAAGGTAATGCCGCGCTGCTGCTGATATTTGCCTTGCTTGTCCGCGTAAGATACCTCGCACGGCTCATCGCCCTCGAAGAACAGAATCTGCCCGATGCCCTCATTGGCATAGACTCGCGCCGGAAGCGGGGTGGTGTTGCTAATCTCAATCGTGATATGCCCTTCCCACGCTGGCTCCAACGGAGTCACATTGATGATGATGCCGCAGTTTGAGGTGAACACGCCTGCTTCAAGGGCAAAATTGCCTGCCTCCGGTACCGTAAGACAATACACGTCATGGTCTCCGGGTAGGCTTCGCACAGCTACGATGCGATGATTTTTGTTTGCCCGTCCCCGAAAGGCTGCGAGTACCTCTGGAAAGCGGCGAAAGGCCGAACGATCACAATCGAGCAAGCGTGCGGCTCCATGGATCGAGCCAGTCTGATCGAGCGCATCACGGACAACATCTGCGGTTATCTCTGGGCGGAGGCGGATCATCCGGTCAATATTACGCTGCTGCTCACGTCGGCTACCATCATCGCGGGCCCATGTCTCCCGTGAAAACGCGGCTCGCGCTTGTCTACGCGCCGCATCGTCCCAGTATGCCTGCTGTCGTTGGCGTTGCTGTTCACGATGCTGCTCAACTGCCCAATACGCACGGTGTTGCTGAAGGAGTTGCTCACGGATCTGCTGATAGTGTGGTTCTGTCCAGAAATCCTGCACCCGTTTCTGTTGGGCCGCCTGAAACTGTGCTACCCATTCAGGGTCTTGGTGCCATTGCGCGAGTGCGTCACGGATTGCCGCGCTATGGGCTTGCGGGTCAAAATCGGCACTACGGTAGAACGCCGCGTTGTGGTAGCTGAGATGCTCATGGGCTGGAACCCGCTGAATGTTCCACGGCATATTGTTCCGTCGCTCATGGTCAATGTGGTGGCGATGGGTGTTGGGTACGTCGGCATACATGCCATTGCGAATATTCCACTCATCTACAAGCCGGTGCGTGGGGGTGAAGTTGCCCGATAGCGGTTGAAACACGCCCTCATACCCACGGCACACATCCCGATAGAGCGGCATCAGCGCGGTGCCGGGCGTGAGTTCACCAGCAGCCCGCATTTGACCATCGCGCAGCATAACGTCGTGATCGGGAGTACAGTGGATCACCGCTCCATTATCAAGTTCAATTTCGAGCAAGCTATCGCGCCCGATGTAGCGCGGATTGTCGAGCAGCGTCACAATAATGCGTCCGTACTGCCCAATGCTGTAGCCCCAAAACATTTCGCCTTGTTCGGCACGGGTGGCCATCTCTTCCAGTGCAAGCGATGTACCATCTACGAGGGCAACCCGCGTGTCACCGCGAAAGCATCTTGCGTAAGAGCTTTTCCCCATGACAATACACAAGATGTTGCGTGGAATGCGGAAGTATTCGACCGAACGGGCCAATGCGAATGAGTTTGGCGGAATGTCGCAGTAATCCGCCTGAATATCCACAAACGATTGCGGGCTAAACGTCTTCGGGTCTACAACGACATTGTAGACATTGGTGAAGACCTTAAACTCATTGGCGACGCGCATATCGTAGCCATACGAAGAGACCCCATACGAGATCACCCCGCCCCGTACCTGTTGATCAGTGAATGGCTCAATCATGCCATGTTCACGGGCCATGTGGCGGATCCAACGGTCAGCTTTAATACTCATGGTGCTCCTGCTTTGGGTGTAGGTGGTGGAGATTCAATGCCCGATCTTGATGATAGGCGTGCGGGCAATCGAGCCGCAACGCAAGCTCGGCTTTGGCCAGTTCCTGTCCGAGATACAAGGCGTGGGCGGGATCGCTCAAGTATGCCGCGAGCTGCTTGCTGAGGTGGGCTGCATCGCTCCCGCGCAGACTCCGCAGGTGATCGCCCTGCGGCGAGAAGTGCTGCACGATAATCTCAGGCGGCTCCACCCGAATCACGAAGGAGCCACGCGGATCACGCACGAGGCGCGGATTGGTGGGCTGGTAGTGCTGCTCGATCATGCGTTGGGCCGCCGCCCAATCGTGGGCATACACATGCGCCGAGTGCGAGATGATGACCAAATCCGCCGCAACGACGGGCTGGGCAGGTGTGCTGATCTGGGCGGCCATCAGGCTGTGCAGGGCACGCAAGCCAAACGCATTCATGGCCCACGCTCGGTAGATGTCATGTGAGCGGAAATAGGCGGTTAGCGTCAGGCGGTGCGGTTGGGTGGGGCGCAGCGCATCTGGGCGCAGCCGCGCCTGCACAAGCACAAGGCAGGGTGGATTGGGCGCAGCGGCATCGTGCCCAACGTTCCACAAGCTGGCGACGGCGCGGCGGCTCTGCCCGCTGGCGCGTAAATCCGCAACCATCGCCGCGACCTGATCAACCGGATCGGGATGGGGAAATGCCCGCAGGCGGTCGCCGTAGGTGTAGCTTACGCCGTCCCCACCCTGCCCCGCTTGGAGGAATTGGGCGAGATAGCCCGTGTAGGTTCCGTCCGGCTGCTGCATGCCCAATTCGGCGGCCGTGAAGGGCATCCAATCGGCATAGGAAAACTGCTCCACCTGCTCGGCTTCATCGGTGATCACGGTCATCACATCGAGCAACTCTTGCTGATCGGCACTGTGCTGCGTGCCGGTGCGCTGCCCAAACGTGAGCACGCGCCACAGCACTGCCAGATAGCCCTGCTGGATCGTGCGGGCCCGCACCACCCACCCGCTCTCCTCCGCCGGCAGGCGGGTTGCCTGTGGCTCGCGGTAGGGGAAGTGCAGCGGCTCCGGCAGAAACGGGTGCGGGTTGTGCGGCTGGGCCGTGAGCAGGGCGGCTATCGCCTCCGGCTTGATCGTATCGCGGGCATCAACCAAGCGCACGCCATCGCGCAGGGCATTGATTGCCGCACGAGGCAATTCAGGGTGCAGGCGGGTTCCTTCTCCGATGATCCGTCCGGTATCATCTACCCCATCCCGCATCAAGGCAACCAATGCTGCGCCGCTGCCGGTCATATCGCGCCCGCACAGCAGCAGCGTGCGGATACGTGGGTAGGCTAACACATTCCGCAGGAGAAAACTGATGCCCTCCCGCGAGTAGAGATTGCCGACGACCACATAGGCATGCTGCGGCAGGGCCGCCACCACCCGCTCTTGCGGGGTCCAGAGCAAGCAGACGGCCGTGCTTGCCCACGGATTGCCGAGCGTCAGGTTGGCCGCGAAGTAGGGGAAGAGTTCCATCGCCCACACCCTTGATGCTCCGAAAACCAGAACAAGATTATACCACACCGATTGCTTCCGCAGAAGCTGCTTGGAACTAAACGTGCAGCGATGTGGAAATCGCGGAAGAGTGGCATGGCTTCACCTGCTCGGCGAGGAGCGTTGATTATGGGGTGATATAAGTGGCAACGGGGTGAGAGGAGCGAAAAGAGCAAAAATGTTGTCCAGCATCTACCGATGCAGCGTGAGCGAAGAGTAGCATTGGATCGAATTCTTTAACTTTTTCTTGACATTTACTGGAACCTATGCTAAGGTAACGCAAGGAACTGTCGAGGGCGACAACAAACAGCTATCCGAGGTGATAGCAACAGGTATCGGTCAATAGTGCCATGCCAGTGCCCCGTATGCAGTGGCGTTCGGCGAGTCACATCAACACAAAACAGCAACCCGTGATATGACTCAGTGTAGTCATGTCCCCGGTTGCTGTTTTAGCATGAGCTATCAGCATGGTTGCACCGTGTGGATAGCCGTGCTATAATCGGCAGAGGTCTGAGCTAGTATGCACGCAGCGCACGGCAGTGTGCGTTTTTTCATGGTTTCAGACAAACCAACCCAATCGCTGAAAGGCGTACATGGTGTCCGAGTCAGCAGCCAGTGGTGCCACAACTGAATTACGGACTGTTTGGTGGGATGCAGGCGCGGTCTGTTTGCTCGATCAAACGCGCCTGCCCCACACCCAAGCGATCATTACGTGCCACACGCTCGCCGATGTCGCCCACGCGATCAAGGCGATGCAAGTACGGGGTGCGCCTGCAATTGGCATTACAGCGGCGTATGGGCTGGCACTGGTGGCCCAACAGACGGTAAGTGATCTGCCGACGATGCTGGCCCAGCTTGAAGCGGCCCGCACGACGCTCAACGCGCAACGCCCCACCGCCGTCAACCTGAGCTGGGCAACGGCGCGGATGCTGCGGGTTGCCCAGCAATGTGCGGCGATGCAGGTTGAGCCACTCGTCCTTGCCGCACGTCTCCTCGATGAAGCCCACGCGATCCATGCCGAAGACCTTGCGATGTGCCACGCGATTGGGCGACACGGGGCCGCCCTCATCCCTGAGCGCGGGCATGTTCTTACCCACTGCAACGCAGGTGGCTTGGCCACGGCGGGCTATGGTACCGCTCTGGCACCGATCCGGACGGCCCACGCGGCCGGGCGGGCGGTGCATGTGTATGTGGATGAGACGCGCCCCTTCCTGCAAGGCGCACGCTTGACTGCATGGGAGTTGCTCCAAGCCAACATCCCATTGACGCTGATTACCGATAACATGGCGGGCTTTATGATGCAGCAAGGCGCAATAGATTGTGTGATCGTTGGGGCGGATCGGATTGTCGCTAATGGGGATGTGGCCAACAAAATTGGGACGTATACACTGGCCGTGCTAGCGCAAGCCCACCAATTGCCCTTTTACGTTGCAGCTCCTTCGTCTACGATTGACGTGACGCTTGCCGATGGCAGCCAAATTCCAATTGAGCAGCGCGACCCACGCGAAGTCACGCATCTGGCGGGGCAGCAGATCGCACCACTGGGTGTGGTGGCGGCGCACCCTGCCTTTGACATTACCCCGCACCAGTTGATAACCGCGATTATTACGGAACAAGGAGTAATCACCCCTCCCTTTCACCCCACCCTCGCCGCCCACGCGCATGCTGCGCTGGCTCCGGTAGCGTGAGGCGTGGATAGGCATGCCAATGAGGGTGTGACCACACTGTGACTATGCCGCTTGCTTTCCAACCCGCCTGCCAACCACTCTTCGCAACGGGCTTGCCGCACACCAATGTCCATGCAGCCCTTGCGCTGCTACGCAATGTTGTGCCGAATGTGCTTGTCTGCTCGCGCTTGCCGCAGCGCAGCCCGCGTGAGCATCTGCATCTCCAGAGCATGCACGGCTTTCCGGGCTGGGTGCTGGGTGATAGCCCCACGATTATGGGGGCGCATGTCGAGCGCAGTGCGATGCAGCCCACCCTGAACCAACTCAGCCTTGATTACTTGCAACACCATACGGGGCGGGCGGGCTTGGGCGCAGAAGACAGTGCCGTGCTTGCCGAAGTGCTCCGCCACCCACCCACACCACCGGTGCAGCTGGCCGTCTTTCAGCTTGCCGGGCCGATCAGCCTTGCCTTGCAGATCACTGATGAGCAGCGTCGCCCGCTGATCTACGATGATGAGCTACTCGATGCGCTGGTGCAGCACCTTGCGCTACGGGCTGCATGGCTTGGCGCACGCCTCCAGCCAGCCGCCACGCAAGTTTTGATCTGGCTGCACGAGTCGTTTCTGGGGGCATTGGGCACGGCTTTTTGCCCGATCTCACATGAAACCGCGCTGGATATTATTGAGCAGGTATTTCTGCATGCACCGACGCTACGCGGGCTGTCAATCTCCAATCTGGATGGCATGCCCGCCGACCAGCAGCAACGCCTGTGGCAGGTTGCGCTGGAGTCGCAGCTTGATCTGATTGCATGCACCGGCGCCAGTGTGCCCGTGCTCGCCACCTTAGGCCCACAGCTCGCGGCATACTTGCAGGCGGGCAGGGCGATGATGTGGCGCATCGTGCCGACTGAGTCGGGCGAAGTGGTTGCCGCCACTGATCTGCGGCAGCTCGCCCTGAGCTTTAGCCAGATCGTTGAGCATCTGGCGGTGGCAGGGGTTGCCCCAGAATTGCTGCGGGCGCAGGCTTTCATTGGGGCAAGCGCAAGCATTGCCCATCTAACTCCAGAGCAAGCGGCACAGGTGGGGCAACACTGCCGCACACTGGCCCAGATGCTCGGAGCTGAACCAACCGTGCATGCGGTGCATGCGGCATAACTGTGTGAGTGGAGGAGGATGAACTCAATGCGTATTGTGGTGACTGGCTCATTGGCGTATGATTACATTATGAACTTTCCGGGCTACTTCAAGGATCACATCCTGCCAGAGAAAGCGCACATCATCTCGGTCAGCTTTCTGGTGGATTCAATGAAGCGGATGCGTGGCGGCGTGGCGGGCAACATTGCCTACAATCTGGCCATGCTCGGCGAGCAGCCATTAGTCTTTAGCATCGCTGGAGCCGATTTCGAGGAGTACAACGCCCTGCTCCGCGCACGCGGCGTAGATACGAGCCTGATCACGATTGTGCCGGATGAATTTACCGCCTCGTGTTTTATCACCACCGACAGTGCCGATAACCAAATTGTCGCGTTCTATCCCGGCGCAATGGCCCGCTCGCCGCAGCTTTCGCTGCATGGCATTGGGCTGAGCCATGATGATCTGGTACTGGTCTCCTCATCTGATCCAGCCAGTATGGATCGGGTGGCGCGTGAGTGCCAAGAGCTAGGCATCCCGTATATCTTCGATGCGGGCAAGCAGGCTCCGCGCCTCACGGCCGAGCATCTCCGCACCGGCTTGCGCGGCACGCAGATTTTGATTGGCAACGATTACGAATTTGGCATGATGGCCAAAACACTGGATATGACGGAAGCGGAATTGATCGCCAGCGTGCCTACTGCTGTCGTCACGCTTGGTGAACGGGGTTCCATGATCTACACCAGTGCCACCAATGGGCAGGGCATGCCTATTCCTGTCGTGCCGGTGTCCGATGTGATTGACCCAACGGGCGCAGGTGATGCGTTCCTCGCGGGCTTTGTCGTTGGGCTGAAGCACAACATGCCCCTTGATGTTGCCGGGCGCATGGGTGCGCTGGCTTCGGCATATGTGTTGGAGCAGCGCGGCTGCCAAGAACACAGTTACACCCTCGCCGAGTTTGTTGCCCGCTACACCGCCGTATTTGGGCCGAATGAACACGTCGTCCGGCTTGCCGCCGACGTAGCCACCGCAGCATCAGCCTGAGCAAGGGGTGCTTGAGGTACAGGCTGTCTGCGGGTCTGAACCGTATGGTATTATTTAAGTCAACAACACAAGCTAAGGAGACATGGAATGAGTGCAGCGTATGATGTCAAAGACCTCAATCTGGCGGAGCAAGGGCGCAAGCGCATGGAGTGGGCCGAGCAGGAGATGCCCGTCTTACGGATGATCCTCGAACGCTTCCGCAAGGAGCAGCCGCTTAAGGGCGTGCGCCTGAGTGCCTGTCTGCATGTTACGACGGAGACGGGCAACCTGATGAAGGTACTGGCTGCCGCTGGTGCGGATGTGGTGCTGTGTGCTTCGAACCCACTTAGTACGCAGGATGACGTAGCCGCCGCGCTGGTGCAATATGAAGAGATTCCCGTCTACGCGATCAAGGGTGAGAGCAACGACGTGTACTACGATCATATCCGTGCGGCCCTCAACCACAACCCGCAAATCACGATGGATGATGGAGCCGATCTGGTCAGTGGCGTGCTGAAGGATCGGCCCGATCTGATCGCGGGCATGTATGGGAGCACTGAAGAGACCACCACGGGCGTGATCCGTCTCAAGGCAATGGCGGCTGATGGGGTGCTGACCTTCCCTGTGATTGCTGTGAACGATAGCGATACCAAGCACTTGTTTGACAACCGCTATGGCACAGGGCAAAGCACAATTGATGGCGTAATCCGTGCGACCAACGTGCTGTTGGCAGGCAAAACGTTCGTCGTCGGTGGGTATGGCTACTGCTCACGCGGGATTGCCGAACGCGCACGCGGGATGGGCGCAAATGTGATTGTCACTGAGATCGATCCGGTGCGTGCGCTCGAAGCCGCGATGGATGGCTACCGCGTGATGCCGATGGAGCAGGCTGCCGCCCTTGCCGACTTTATCGTCACGGCCACAGGCGATAAGCACGTTATCGATATTGAGGACTTTGAAGTGATGAAGGATGGCTGTATTGTGGCCAATAGCGGGCACTTCAACGTGGAGATCAACATCCCCGCGCTGGAAGCGATGAGCGTTGAGAAACGCCAACCGCGTGCGTTTATCGAGCAGTACATCTTGCACGATGGACGCAAGATCAACCTGCTCGGCGAAGGCCGCCTGATCAACCTTGCGAGCGCAGAGGGCCACCCCAGTGCCGTGATGGACATGAGCTTTGCCAATCAAGCCCTTGCCAGCGAGTTCCTTGTGCAGCACAAGGGCAAGCTCAGCAACGGCGTGCACGCCTTGCCAAAAGAACTTGATCGGGAGATCGCCGCGCTGAAGTTGCGTGCAATGGGGATACAGATAGACCTGCTCACTCCTGAGCAGGAAGCCTATCTCAATAGCTGGAAGGAGGGAACCTAAGCTCGCCTACGTGCGATAGCCGACGGGACGGAAAGATAAGGCCGGCTCGCTCAGCCTCGCTCCACCGCGAGGGGGTGGGAGCAGCTGAGCGAGCAATGGAATAGTGCAACGGTTTGAGGGAGGAACACAGATTGTCAACCACGTTTATGCAGTCACCGAAGTTTTTTTATACCAGTGAGTCGGTGACAGAAGGCCATCCGGATAAAATGTGCGACCAGATCAGCGATGCCGTACTGGATGCATTGCTACAGCAAGACCCCTACGCCCGCGTTGCCTGTGAGACGGCCACGGCAACAGGCTTGGTGGTGGTGCTGGGTGAGATTACGACGACGGGCTATGTTGAGATTCAAGATTTGGTGCGTGAGACGGTTGCCGAGATTGGCTACCTTGACTCGTCATTTGGCTTTGATGCGCGTACTTGTGGCGTGCTGGTGAGTATTCACGGGCAGTCGCCGGATATTGCCCAAGGCGTAGACACCGCACTGGAAGTGCGCGAGAGTGCGATGAGCGAAGCTGAAATTGATGCCGTTGGAGCCGGCGATCAGGGCATGATGATCGGCTTTGCCTGCAACGAAACGCCTGAACTGATGCCACTCACGATCAGCCTTGCCCACCAACTGACGCGCCGCCTTGCGGTGCTCCGCAAGCAGGGCACGATTGACTATCTGCGCCCAGATGCCAAATCGCAGGTAACAGTGGAGTATGCCTACGGCAAGCCCGTGCGGGTAGATACGGTGCTCATCAGCACCCAGCATGCCCCCGACGTTAGCCAGCAGCGCATCCGCGATGATGTCATCGAGCAGGTGATGCGAGCAGTGATCCCCGCGGAGTTGCTGGATGATCAGACTAAGTATTATGTCAACCCAACAGGCCGCTTCGTGACGGGTGGCCCAATGGGCGATGCTGGCTTGACTGGGCGCAAGATCATTGTGGATACCTACGGCGGCGTGGCGCGGCACGGCGGGGGGGCATTCAGTGGCAAAGACCCGACAAAGGTGGATCGCAGTGCCGCCTATGCGGCCCGCTACGTTGCCAAGAATGTGGTGGCGGCAGGGCTTGCGGATCGGTTTGAGGTGCAGGTCAGCTACGCGATTGGCGTTTCGCGCCCGCTCTCGATCAGCGTCGAGACGTTCGGCACAGGCAAGATCAGTGACGAAAAGCTGATCGCCCTGATCAAAGAGCATTTCGATCTGCGGCCGGGGGCGATCATCCGCGATCTTGATCTGCGCCGCCCGATCTACCGCCCCACTGCGGCGTATGGGCACTTTGGGCGCACCGATATTGACCTGCCGTGGGAACGTACCGATAAAGCCGCCGCCCTGCGCGAAGCCGCCGAACTGTAGCCCGAAGCCGTAGGGGTCAGGGGTTAGGGGCTAGGTATCAGGGATGAGCGCAGCGACGAACCTTCGCCGATGCTGAGTGGTCAGGGTTGCCTCTGCCTCATCCCTCGTATCCTCTGAATCTTGACCCCCTCCAATCAAAGGAAGAGTCATGCTTGACAATCTCCGGACGGCGATCTTATTCCTCATCATCGGTTTATTTGAACTTGGCGGATGCTACATGATCTGGCTCTGGCTGCGTGAGCAGCGCGAAGTGTGGTACGCCGTTGTCGGGGCAATCCTGCTAATCCTCTACGGGATTATCCCTACTTTGCAGCCAACCCATTTTGGGCGGGTGTATATCGTGTATGGTGGGGTGTTTATTATCCTCGCTCTCCTCTGGGGCTGGGGCATAGATGGGGTGCGCCCAGATCGCTATGACCTGATCGGGGTAGCAATTGTGCTACTCGGCACGCTGGTGATGATGTACGCGCCACGCGGCTGAGCCAGAAACCCGGCTCACGGCATGCCCGCTACCCGCTTCAGCCACCGTTCGCCCCACTTCTTGAGTGGGCGTGGTAGGGGCAGCTGCGAGCCAGCATCATAGCCCTGCTTCCACAGCAGCACCGCCCGATTGCGGGCCAGATCGGCGGGCGTAGCCGCCACCGTGCGCCGCGCATAGACTATCGAGTCCACAATCTGAGCATCACGGATATAGCGCGAGGGCAGCACATGCCGATCCACGAAACGGGCTACATCAGGCCACTTGGCCCAGCGCAGCGCATCGTGGAAGGCAATCACGCCGCCCTCAACAAGGCGCGGGAACCAGAGCACAAAATCCGTCAGCACATCCTCATAGGCATGCGAGCCATCAATGAAGAGCAGCTCAACCGGCCCATCCAGCTCTCGCGCCGCCGCCGCCGAAGTCATCACCATCGGGCGCACCAGATCAGCCACGCCTGCCTGCTGGAGATTGGCCTGAAAGGTATCGAAGGTCCAGAACGTCGCGCCCGGCTCTGGGTTAGCGGTGCCCGTATGCGGATCAATCGCATACACCGGCTGCCCCGCGCCCGCCCGCGAGCCGTGCGCCAGCCAGATGGTAGATTTGCCCATCCACGAGCCAATCTCCACAATCGCGCCGCGCCCGCTACATTGCTGCGCCAGCGTATACAACACTTCGCCCTCATTGGGCGTGAGAAAGCCCTCGACTGCCGCCGTCTGGCGGTGCAACTGTTCCATCGTCATGGCTACGCTCCCCTGCTGCCTATGTTGTTTTTACAGCGGATATGGTCGCCTATTCGTAGAGATACAACCATACTAGGACTGTCACCGCTGATAATACCAGACCTGAAACGGTGGGCGGGTAGGCAACGGCAGATAGCGGGCGGGATCGGCCGTATAGGCGGCAGCAGCAGGCGATGTAGCCCGCGCCACCACATAATCTGGGTTTTCGACCCAGCCATCGCGGGCTTTGGCCGTATTCGAAAGCTGATGCATGTATTCGAGATAGTAATCAAACTCGTTTCCGGTATAGGTGGTATCAGAAATGGTATTCATTCTTATTCCTAAACACTCAAACGGATCATCTCGCACGAGATCATAGCGGATGGCCACCTGCTCCAAGCCGCGCTGCGCTGCATCGGCTGCAATCACATCGGCTACTTCCTGCCGTCTATCATACAAGTCGCCCCGAACCCAAGCGTGCAGCACCAAGCCGATTTGGTAACTGTGGAAACTAATCATCACACTTAGGGCGATCAGCACGGCGATCTGCGCGGGGCGCGTCTGCATCACGTGCGGCACCGTCAGCGCATAGCCCAGCACCAGCGTCTGCACCCCAAACCATATCCACGTCACATCGGGGCGTTCTTCTGCATGAAATGGTGTCAGGCTTTGCAGGACAAGGGGCACCACCATCACGATCAGCAGCAGCTGTTCCGCAGGGGTGGCTGTGCGCCGCACACTGCGCCACAACAGCATCCCTAGCGCAACATAAAAGACGGGAGCTAGCACGAGTGCAAGAATCCGTTCATCCAGTGTCCATGGGGCAAAGGCGTTGTAAGGGATATACGACGCACGGTGAAGCGATGACAGGAATCGATCAAAGGTTACCCCCTCGCTGAGCTTCGCTTTCGGGATTGTGGCATCCCAATCGGGCGGGCACAGCAAGCTCAGCTCGGTTGGATCGGGAAGATCGGAGCGCGGCTGCACTAACCCAATGATGTCCACAAAGTCGCGTTGCACCTGAAACCCCAGAAACGGCAACCAGACCAGCAGCATGAGTCCCACGCCCAGCAACAGGGGCCGTACCGGTGGCAGCGTGCGCCGCACAAGGACCGCACTCCCAACCACGAAAAAGGACAATGCCCCAGCGAGATGCACTCCCGTAACCCAGCCACACAGCACAATCAATGGCACAATATAGCCATTCCGATTAGAGATGAGCCACCGAAAGAGGCAGAACACGATGGCTACATAGAGTGGCGCGGCGTGAGCATAGGCCCAGCCCACCCGCCCGAACTCGATGCCAAGTGGCGAAAAGGCATAGATAGTGGCAGCCACCAGCCCTGTTGTCGGGCGGAAATAGTCCCGCCCAATCAGGTAGAGTAGCCCTATCGTGGTGAGCTGAGCAATGAGATTGGGGATGATAAAGACCAAGCCGGGATCGGCCGTGAACCATGCAGGCAGATAATAGTGCCACACAAAAAACGGCGGGTTGTAGAGCATTTGGCTGTTGAGGATGCCGTGTACGGGGATGACCCCGGCGGCAATTGAGCGTTTAAGCAGATATAGCACTTGAACGGCATCGTAGAATGCTGAATTAGTGGGGACAAGGGCGATGACTGCTATGCTGTAGAGCATAATGACAAAACCAAGCGCGATATGAGTTGAATGACGGTAACTCATCTGCTTAGCTCTACTTTCATTCATGGGTAGTAGGTGGAGCACTGTACGCCAATTTCGCTATTCTATGATACCATAGTTTGCGTAATGGAACGGGTACAGCGTAAAACATACTAATGAATGTACGTTCTTTTCACATAAAGCATCCTCTTTCTTTGTGGCTAGCGTGGCTCTTGTTGCTGCTCATGCTGCTCCTACTGCCCCTGCCCGCGCATGCACAGGATGCTGTGCCGCCCACCGCCGACCCGACCCTGATGCTAACGGCAGCGGCGATGCTAAACGGCAACTATGTGCCCCACCGTTGGCTCGCTGTGCAGGTGAGGCTGGCGAACACCGGCCCAGATCGGGTGGTGCAGGTGCAGGCCCGCCTGCCCAGCGATAGCCCGCCCCGCGCCTACACGCAACAGGTGGTGTTGCCGCAACGTGCGGAGAAGCAGATCACTCTGTATCTGCCGATGCAGAGCCTTGCCCGCATTGCCCAGATCACGGTTGTCGCTGATTCATCCGCTGCGCCTGTGCTTGCCAGCACCACGCTGGAGCTGTTCCCGCGCAGCGAAGAACGGCTGCTCGGCATCGTGAGCAATCAGCCGCTCACCCTTGCGCTACCCCGCCGCCAAGATTTGGACAGCTTCCCGTTTGTGGTGGTGTCGCTCGCGCCCGCCGATTTGCCAGCTGATCCACGTGGGCTAGATAGCCTGACGATCCTGCTGCTGCACGATACTGACACACGCCTGCTCAGCCCCACCCAACAGCAGGCGTTACGGGCGTGGGTGGCACGCGGCGGGCATCTTGTGCTTGGCGGGGGCGAGCTGAACCGCGCTACTCCGCTCGGACTAGACCCTGTGCTCCAACCCGCCACGCTTGGCGCGGAACAGCCGCTCGATGTGCGCCCACTGCGCCTGATGATCCCTGCGCCGCCGTCGCGTCTGGTTGGCAGCCAGCTTACGCCGCTTGTGCCCGCGCAGCCCTTCGGTGCGCCGGAAGCCCCGCTGTTCGTGCAGCGTATGTATGGCGCAGGCTTGGTGACGCAGCTAGCCTTCAGCCCCACCCACCCCACCCTACGCGCTTGGGACGGTGCGCCTGCGCTGTGGGCGGGGCTGTTGCAGCCTGCCCGCCTCTACGCCGGCCGCACGGGCCTTGAAGCCGATGCCGATACCATCCAGCTGCCCTTGATCGCACAAGCGGCCGCCGATCTGCCCGCCAGTGCCCTGCCGCGCTCGTCGCCCGTGTTCGGCTTGCTCGTGGCCTATCTGTTGTGCGTGGGGCCGGTTTTGGCCGTGCTATTGCGCCGCCTAGATCGGCAGCCGCTCACATGGCAGCTCGTGCCCGCGCTCGCCATGCTGACAGGCGCAGGCGCGACTTCGCTGGCGATGCAGTTGCGTGCCGATCAGCGCATCGTCAGCCACGCCACACTGCTCGAAGCCACCAGCCCCACTACCGCCCGCAGCCGCACCGCCACGCTCCTGCTCGCTCCCCAAGCAACCCAGTTTGAGCTGCACCAGTCGCCAGATACGCTGCTGCGCCCGCTCGATGCGGGGCAGTTCGGCAGTGTCATGTTCGATAGCGTGGGCGATGATCTGGCCCAACAGCGCGATACCCAATCGCTTACAGTAGCGCGTTGGCAGGCGCAAGGTGTTCTTGCTGAGCAGCCCAGCGAGCTATCTTTGCCCCACGCCGCGATCATTCTCGATCCACAGGGCGTGCGCGTAGAGCTAGACAACGTAAGCGACTCCGCCCTGCGTGAGCTACAGATCAACTACGGTACACAGCATGCTACCCTAGCGAGCCTCCCCGCAGGCGCACAGGCAACCGTGCCGCTCGTGAGCAGCGTGCTGGAGCCGCTCCTCCCCGCGAGCAGTGCGGGCATTGCGGCGCTGGGGCAAGCGGCCGCCCCGCCTGAGCATGTGCCCTTGCTGCCACCTGTGCCGCGCCTTGTGGCCGTGTGGACCGAAGCCACCGCCCCGCTCACTGTTGCGGCCGATGCCGCCGCCATCCAGTACCGCAGCCTGCTCAGCATGCCCGTCGAACTCAGGGCACAGGGACAGGTGCAAGTACCGGAAGCGTGGTTTGTGCCTGACTTGAGCTTGAGTGCAGGCGGTGTGCCGTGTACCATCGGTGGGCAGGGGGGGCTGCTGCCCCAAACCGACACGCTGACGCTGACGATGCGCCTGCCCGATGCCCTTGCCGCACTTGACCCAGTGAGCCTGCGCGTCAGTTTCCAAAGCAGTGGAGTTGCCGCACTCGATAGGGCTAGGGTGCGCCTGTACGATTGGCAACAGCACCGCTTGCAAGCCGAAGCCCACCCAGTGCTGCCGCCGACCATCAGTCAGCAGGTAGCTGCGCCCCAGCGCGTGGTGCAACACGGGCGCGTAGTATTCGTGTTTAGCGGCGCAATCACCGATCTGGGCTGTGTGCGCCCCATGCTTGCATTGCAAGGAGTGCTACCGTGAACCAACCAGCCCTAGCGGCCCTGCTCGCCAAAGAGTTCCGCACCCAGATGCGTGGCAGCCGTCCGGCGGTGTTGCTGGCCAGCTACCTTGCGCTGCTGCTACTCGCATTGTTCTGGCTGTACCAGACGCTTGTTGGACAGGTGCAACAGGGTGTGCCCTTGATTGGCCCCCAGATTGGGCAAGCCTTGTTTGTCGGCTTGACGCTAGCAGTGCAACTGTTGCTGGTGTTCCTTGCCCCCGCCACCACGCTCAACAGCATCAGTAGCGAACATGAACGCCACACCTACGATATACTGCTGGCAACCCCGCTTTCGGCGGCGGGCATGGTTCTTGCGAAGCTGCTGGTGGGTGTAGCTTTTGTGGGCTTATTGATTATCGCCGCGTTACCGCTCTACAGCATCGTGGTCCTGTTTGGGGGGGTAGCGGTGGGCGATCTGGGGCGGGTTGTACTAACTGTCATCATCACGGCAATCACCGGCTGTACACTGGGCTTGGTGTGTTCCGTCCTCACCCGCCAAACTTACACCGCTACGCTGCTGTGTTACACGGTGCTGGTTGCAGTTACAGCGGGCACGCTGTTCGCCGCGAACATCTGGAGCGCACTGCATGGGCTTGCGTCCGCACCGAGCAGCTACCTCGTGGCCAATCCGGTATCGGCGATTGCGTCAGCATTGGGCCAGTCGCCGCCGCCGGGTATTGTCACCGTGAATGCGCTGCGTCCGGCAACACTGCTCGGCTTGCTTACCCGTGGCAGCCTCAACCTGAATGTCAACGAACTCGCGCCGCCCTTCTTCCGAGCTACATGGCTGCTCTACAGTGGCGTGGCATTGAGCCTGACGTGGGTGGCATTGCATACCGTTGAAGCCCACCAACACCGCCGCTTGCTGCGCTTCAGCCGCAGCGATGCGTGGCTACTCGGCTTGCTGGTGCTGTGGTCTACGCTCGGCTGGGCCACGCAGGCGTGGTGGCAGGCGGGACTGTAAGTGGTGCTAGAGGGTCAGGGGTCAGGTCCTAAGTGTTAGGTGATCGCTGAATTCTGTCTCTTGATCTCCGACCTCCTATTTGTCGGAGTTAAACGGCAACACCATTGTGTAGATCACGCGCATTTGTTGGAGGGTGCTGCTGTCTGACGCATTTGGGTCTGCACTTAGGACATACAGCAGGTTGTCGCGCACAGCAACGGCGGGTTGCTCGCCGAGCGGTACAAGCGGATCATTCTCCTGATAAATCTCCCACGAGTCGCGCCGAAAGTTAAAGTAGAGCGGGCTATTCACTTCACGCCCACCTAACACAATCAGGTATTCGCCGAGCGCAGCTAGCTCAAAGTAGCTCAACGCTGTGGGCAAAGGCGAAGCCATCGCCCGCCACACCTCGCGGGTTGGATCGTAAATCTCGCCTTGCCCAAGAGCTTGCCCATCTGCACCCACCCCACCGAAGACGAAGATTTGCCCATCGGCAACAGCAACGCCCATATACGCTCGGGCGGTGGTCATTGGTGCGGCTGCACTCCATGTATCGCGGTCAGGATCATACACAAAGGTAGTATCAGTCACGGCCGAGCCATCCCACCCGCCGATCAGGTAGAGCTTGCCCTCAAAGGCAACCAAGCCGTAGCCACTGCGCGGGGCGGGCAGGCTCGCGGCCGTACTCCACGTATTTTGCACTGGATCGAAAATTTCAAGGACATCGCTCACGCTGCCATCGGCCCGCTCGCCGCCGGGTACATGGATTTTGCCATTCAGCACGGCCCCGTGTACGTGCTGCACGGCCGTTGGCTTGTTGGCTTGGGCCCGCCATGTGTCACTCTCCGGATTGTATTGCCATACGGCATTGGTTACGCCAGCGGCATTCGCGCCACCTAGCACATACATCATCCCGCCGGTGATGCTTGCAGCGGCGGCTCGTTGCTCGGCTCCGAGCGGCTTGAGCTGCTGCCACTGCGGGCGCGGTGCAGCCACCACCGGCCCTGAGCCGGAACCTCCTTGCGCCACCGTAGGCACGCTTGGCTGCACTGGGGCGACCGGCGGTGAGTTTGATTGTGTAGCGAACACGACCAACCCTATCGTAACTAGTAGCGCAATCCCAGCCACTGCCAGCCACACCCACGAGCGGTTGCTGCGTGGTGACACGGATGGGGTGACCGGCGCGGCGGCACTCGGCGGGGTGGGGTGGGCCGGTGGGGCGGTACTCGCCGGAGCAGGCGTAGCTTCGGCTGGCTCCGCCGCACCATTGCTGGGCGAGTCCTCAACATCGGCAACAGCAACGGCGGGTTGGGCAATATCCACACTAACTACGCCCGTCCGCACGGCATATAGCGTCGCTTCGGCCCGCGACGCAACCCCAATCTTGCCAAAGATGTTCCGCACATGCACTTTGACAGTATTGACACTAATGCCAAGATCATTGGCTATTTGTTGATTTGTTGAGCCATTGGCAACATAAGCCAGTATCTCGCGTTCGCGTTCACTCAATTGTGGCGTGGTATCAGTCATTGGTTTTTTTCTCTGCAACAAGCACCCATAATCATTGGTGGGTAAACACGCTGCCCCCGAAAGACGCATTGCATCTAAGCATATTATACACGACCCACACGCCTTGCGAGGTAGGCTAGCGAGCTGATGCAGCTGGGCGTACCTCGATAATCACGATCCCATCTTGCGCGTAGATAGTCCGAAAGCGTTGCGGATCGCTAAACAGAGCCGGTGTCAGGGGCGCAGAATTGGCTCCGAGATAGATGTGGGTGATGCCTTGCCGGGCGATCAAGTCTGCCAGTTGGGCTTCTTGCCCGGCAGTATACTGCCCCACCAAGCGGCTATCGGCATGGATTTGGGCTACGTATTCTGGCGCAGCATAGGTATAGATTGCCGGTGGCAGGTTGCTTGATCGCCCCGTGTAAGGCAAGAGCCAGTAGCCGCCATCGGTGCCCCGATCAAGGTTCGGAAACCAAGGCGTGCTGTTAATCAAAAAGCGGGCATTGCTCGGCGTGTGTGTTGCAACCCAATCAAGTGCAGCTCGATCAGCCGGCGTAGCAAAGACTGTGGCGGGATTGACCACCCGCCGCCCTTGCCAGCCGCCCCACACGAGCACCCCAAGCAGGAGCAGCGCGGTTGCATAGGGCAACATGGGTTGGAAGCGGGGCAGGCGTGTGTGCAGTGTTTCGTAAGCCAGCACCACCCCACCACCAAGCGCAAGGGCGAGCGGGATGAACAACGTAATTACAATGACCTCATTGGTCATCAGCCAGAAATACGGAACCCACGTGGTATACGGATTCAACAGCGTCAGCCCGCCCCCCCCCAGAGCTATCACCCAGCGGCGGGCAAGCAGGCCATTGATGAGCAGGATCAATCCGGCGGCAGGCAGCAGTACTGGCAGCAGCCCCGGATTGGCCATCAGCACCAGTAGCACCGTCCAGCATACAATCACAGCGGCCGCCCGCTTGCGGCGAGCAACGGCCCACCCAAGCGCAAGCAGCGCACCGGCCACCAGCCAACGGGTTAGACCAGCCCACAGCAAGCCGGTGTTGAGCTTGTTGTAGTCGCCCCCGCCGACGAGTGAGGTGGGCTGGGCAACGGCTGGCGCAAGCCGTTCGAGCAGCAGCACTGCGCCCCACGGAGCTGCAAGCAGGGCAACCCCGAATGCGACCAAAAGGGCGGCGCGGGCCCGTTGCCAAATCTGGGCGGCGGGGGTGTCCAGCATCCAGAGCACGGTCAGCACGCCGAGCAAAGCGAGCGTCATCAGCAGGACGCGGAAGTGAATAATACTCAGCGCAGCTAGCAGCAGCGCACTGAAGCTGCCCATGCGCCACGTTGGGTGGCGTAGCCATGTGTGCCAGCAAATCGCAATGGCAGGCAAGAGCAGCAAGCCCGTAAGTTGCGTATATCGCCCCCAGCTGAGGTAGTAGGCGGGCATAATTGCAAGCACCCCCACCACAATCGCGGCCGCGATGCCCGCTAACGGCCTGCGCCATAGCAGCGTGGCTAGGGCCGCACATGTCAAGCTGTGCAGGGCATTGATGATCTGCCCCGCCCAGAGCATGACATCTGGCAGGGGCAGATCGGAGACTTGCCACGCCACCGCTAGTAGCGCATGGTAGCCCCAGTGATAGGGCAAGTTGGTGATCGGCAGATAGGGCTGTAAATCGTAAGGGGCGCGGCCCTGCTCACCCGCAATGCGGATCAACAGTGCGTGATGCACTGAGTCAACCCACGGCGGAAAGGCTAAGCCACTACTCTGCACAAAACGCACCCACAGCGTACCCGCCAGCACCACACTCAGCCCGATCCAGCCCCAGAGCTGGGTCTGAGTGGGCTGAGTGGGGGGGGGATACCATACACTCATCAGGGCGGCAGCGGTGCAGCCTGCAATCATCACGAGCCATAGCGCGGCGGGAATACTCACACCGAGTGGGGTTGTCCACGCGAGGAGTAGCACCGGACAGGCCATACTCAGGGCGAGCCATAGCGCGGGGCGGGCAAATGGCGCGAGCTGCTCGCGGATGCCGAGCCACCGTTCGAGCAGATAGCCGGGCGCAAACAGCAAGCCCCCTAACAGAACCATAAAACGACCCAGTGGGCCGCTTAGGGCAAGCACCAGCAGGCAGCACCCGCCCACAATCAAGAGCCGACGTGGGGTGACAAGGGGCGACAGTGCGACGGGTTGTGTGGCGGGTGTATCCATGCTAATGTGTAGTATAGCAGGTTTCCGCTTGACATCGGCGTAGCTGTAAGCGTATACTTGTGCTAGATACTCGAACTGCTTAAGCGTAACGATCAAGCGTGCATCATGATGGATGAAACCCTGCTGCCGACCCCGCCTGATGATTTTGACAATGCGTGGAAAGAAGCACTCGAAACGTTCTTTCCAGAGTTTCTTGCGTTCTTTTTGCCGGAAGCAGCGGCAGCAGTTAATTGGGACAATGGCTATACTTTTCTCAATACGGAACTGCGCCAGATGTTTCCTGAAAGTGAGATCAAACGCCGCCACGTAGATGTGTTGGTACAACTCACCCTCAAAACCGGTGATGCGCTACAGGTATTGACCCATGTCGAGGTGCAGAGCCAGAGTGAGGACGGCTTTGAGGAACGCATCGCCGAATACCAGTTTCGGCTGCGGGCCCGCTACAAACGCAATGTAGCGGTGTTGGTGGTACTAGGCGATGATCGGCCCAACTGGCGACCGGACACCTATACCAGCGAGCTGTGGGGCACGAAAATCACATTGACCTACCCAGTCGTGAAGCTGCTGGATTATCGTGAGCGCATAGACGAACTGCGCCGTAGCAGGAATCCTTTTGCGGTAATTGTGCGGGCCCACCTTGCCACGTTAGAGACGCGCCACAATGGGCAACAGCGCAAGCGCAGCAAGTTCGCGTTGGTGCGCGAATTGTATGAGCAAGGCTATACCTCTCAACAAGTAAGCCAGTTATTCCTGTTTATAGATTGGTTGTTGAAGCTCCCCGCTGAACTTGAACAGCCATTTTGGGATGAATTACATGCCTACGAGGAGGAAACAAAAATGCCATATATCACCAGTGTCGAACGGCTCGGCATCCAGAAGGGCTTGCAGCAAGGTCTTGAACAGGGCTTGCAGCAAGGTCTTGAACAGGGCTTGCAGCAAGGTCTTGAACAGGGCTTGCAGCAGGGGCGCGAGGAGGGGCGCGAGGAGGGGCGCGAGGAGGGGCGTGTGCAGGGCTTGCGCGATGGCATCCAGCTTGCGCTTGACCTCAAATTCGGGGCAGCGGGCGTGGCCCTCATGCCCGACATCGCCCGCATCCACGACCCCGATCTCCTCGCGGCAGTGCTGGCCGCCATTAAGCCTGCCGCCACCCCAGCACAGGTGCAGTCTGTCTATCGCTCCCAGCTGCCCCCGCCCCGCCCAGCCGACGAGTAGATGTGTGCACCTACGAGGAGGAAACAAAAATGCCATATATCACCAGTGTCGAACGGCTCGGCATCCAGAAGGGCTTGCAGCAAGGATTAGAACAGGGCTTGCAGCAAGGGTTAGAACAGGGCTTGCAGCAAGGGCGTGAGGAGGGCCGCGTGCAGGGTTTGCGCGATGGCATCCAGCTTGCGCTTGACCTCAAATTCGGGGCGGCGGGCGTGGCCCTCATGCCCGACATCGCCCGCATCCACGACCCCGATCTCCTTGCGGCGGTGCTGGCCGCCATAAAGCCTGCCGCCACCCCAGCGTAGGTACAGTCTGTCTATCGCTCCCAGCTGCCCCCGCCCAGCCCAGCAGAGTAGGCTTGGCGATACAAGTTGGCACGATTACAGTGTAGACGATCTAGATGAGGGTCTCAGGTGTCTAGGGGTAGGAAGTGGGAGTGGGAGTGTGAGCTGCTATGCCCATGTCATCCACGACAACAGGGCTTTGTCCTTGCCGCCAGAGCGCGGGGCAAATGCCCCGCATTATACTGAATCCTAGCTTTACAGCAAGAACAGCAACATAATCAACAGATAGACCGGCAGTAGGATGGGGATGGCGTAGCGCAGCGCGTAGCTGAAGAAGTCCGGCATCGCATAGCCCCACTCTTGGGCAATCGCTTTGACCATAAAGTTCGGGCCATTGCCAATATAGGTCATTGCTCCCATAAAGACCGCCCCCAGCGAGATGGCAATTAAGTAGCCCGTTGCCACCGAGCCAATTGCTATGTTCACCATCGTGTCGGCCCCAACCGCCGAGGCAGGCAGGCTCTCCGCCACCGTCAAGAAGGTCAAATACGTTGGAGCATTGTCGAGTACTGCCGACAAGCTGCCCGTGATCCAAAAGAACTGCCACGGCTGGGTAATGCCTAAGCTCGCCCCATGCTGTTGCAGCATGTGCAGGGCCGGAATCATGGCAATGAAGATGCCGAAGAACAGACACGCGACTTCGATGATTGGGGCGAACGAGAAGTGATTGATCGTGCGCGTTTCCGATTGCATTGGCGAGGTGACGAACGATAAGCCGGCCAAGCCAAGCAGAATGAACTCGCGCATAAACATGAGCGGCGTGCCATCCCAGCCAAAGCCTTTGAGCAGATCGGGCGTAACGAAGATCACCGCGAGCAGCACGCCAGCCAGCCACACGAAGTTGATCTTGCCGCTAATCGTCATTGGGCGATAGGCCAGATCATCCTC
>CALCJV010000022.1 GCA_937967405.1 uncultured Chloroflexales bacterium
GTTGCCACGATCAGGTAGGTATGCGCGAGGCAGCTTGCCAGCGATGCGAGCAGCAACTCCGGCGAGGTTGGCCCTAGATTGTAGCCCGCTAGCCCATCGCCCGAATCCGTCACCAGCGTGAACTCGCGGATCTGCACTGGACGTACACCCGATCCGCCCGCCACCCGCGCCGTCGCCTGCAACGGAGTCGCGGGCGTATCGCTCTGGCGCAGCTGCTCAGCGAGCTTGGCCAGCTTGCCGCGCTTGAATTCTAAATAATCGCGTAGACTTGGCATTGGTCACTCCTTCTTGATACGTCGCTCAGATTTGTACACAATACATGATGACAGCGCGGGCAAAGCCCATTATACTTAGGCCCACCACAGCATCACATTCAGTTCTATTCTAAACGAGAACGCTCAGTGCTGAGCTAACAGAAAGGAAGCATGGTATGTGTCCACCAAGAGTGCTGAGTGGCATGGCCGCAGCCGCCACAAGTCGGCGCAATTTCCTCAAGCTCGGCTTTGGCGCAGCCGCTGCCGGAGCCGCCGCCGTTGCCCTGCCAAACACGCGCAAAACCCTCGCCCAAGCCGTTGGCCGGGTCTCGTTCAACAATGTGCAAGACTTGACCCATGTGCTTGGGCGGAATACTCCGCTCTTTCCGGGGGCACCCCCGTTTGAGATTACCACCTACGTAACGGTTGAGGAGAACGGCTTCTACGGCAGCATTCTGAACTACTGGGAACACGTCGGGACGCATATGGATGCGCCCGCGCACTTTGCTGTTGGGGGGGCGTTTGTGGATCAACTCAATCCCGCCAATCTCGTCGTACCTATCGCTGTGATTGACATTAGCGCACGCGCCGCGCTGAACCCAGATACGATGGTCAATCTGGATGATATACTGGCGTATGAGGCGCAGTATGGGCAGATTCCTGAAAATGCGGCGGTGTTTATGGATTCAGGCTGGGCAAAGCGCTGGGGCGAACCGGAAGCATTCGTCAATCTGGATGAAGGCGGCACGCAGCACTATCCCGGCTTCAGCCAAGAAGCTACCGACTTTCTGATCTTGCAGCGCAACATTGCAGGCATCGGCGTGGATACCTTGAGCCTCGATCCGGGCAACTCAACTACCTTCGCTGTGCATGTGTCGTTTCTCGGCTCTGGGCGATGGGGCATCGAGAACCTTGCCAACTTGAACCAGATTCCACCGGCGGGGGCAGTGGCATTTGTGGGTGCGCCAAAAGTGGCCGCTGGCTCCGGTGGGCCATCGCGGGTGATAGCGATCTGGTAGGCAATCGCTGAAAGTGTAGGCTTTTGCACAGTTGCTACAGGCATGGGCCGGCATACTATGAGCAGGAACACGACTCAACCTGATCCTGCTGAGGAGGTATGCTTATGTCTACGCCCATGATGATGATCGCCGGATTGTTGGTGCTGCTTGGGCTGGTGGGCTGTGGGCCAGCCCCCGATGCGCCCGCACCGTCCGGATCACCGCCTGCGGCCCGCCCGCCCGCACCTGCCGCCGCCGCACCAAGCCCCGTGCCCGCCCCCACTTCCGAACAGTTGCCGCCGTATGGCGCACGCAGTGAGTTTCGCACCGACTTTAGCAAAACGAGGATAGACTATGCGGAGGTGCTATCGGGTGGCCCACCGAAGGATGGCATCCCCGCGATAGATAGCCCACAGTTTGTTAGCGTAGCCGCCGCACAGGAGTGGCTCCGCGCCACTGAGCCAGTGGTGCGGGTGCAGGTGGGCGATGATGCCCGCGCCTACCCGCTCCAAATTCTGACGTGGCACGAACTGGTGAATGATACGGTTGGTGGGCTGCCGTTGGTGGTGAGCTTCTGTCCGCTCTGCAACACGGCAATCGTTTTTGAGCGTGAGGTTGCAGGGCAGCTGCTTGATTTCGGCACGACGGGACGACTGCGCTTTAGCAACCTGATTATGTATGATCGCCAGACCGAAACGTGGTGGCAACAGGCAACCGGCGAGGCGATTGCAGGCGAACTAACTGGCACGCGCCTGCGCTTCTATCCGGGCGAGATTATTGCGTGGGCCGATTTTCAGGCCGCGCACCCAGATGGGCACGTGCTGTCGCGGGAGACTGGCTTCAAGCGTGCCTACGGGCGCAACCCCTACGTCGGCTACGATGATATAAACAGTAGCCCCTTCCTATATCAGGGTGCGCCGATTGCCGATGTGCTGCCACCGCTGGCACGGGTTCTGACGATTGAGCTAGGCGATGAACTGGTGGCCTACCCCTACAGCAACCTTGCGGCGGTGGGGGTCATCAACGATACCGTACACGCTGTACCGCTGGTGGTCTTTTGGCAGGCAGGCACGGCTTCGGCCCTCGATGCGGGCACACTGGCTGAGGGGCGCGATGTTGGCGCAGGCACGGCATTTGAGCGCACCGTTGCTGGGCAGGTGCTAACTTTTACCGCTAATGCCGATGGGCGCGGTTTCAGCGATGTGGAGACGGGCAGCCAGTGGAATCATCTTGGGCAAGCGGTGGCAGGGCCACTGCACGGCACACAGCTCACGCCAGTCGTTGCGGTGAACCATTTCTGGTTCTCGTGGGCGGCGTTTCGCCCTGACACGCGGGTCTATCAGGTGGGGGAGTAGGGCGGCTGGATGCCACCTGCCGCAAACACCGCCGCCACGTCGAGGGTGAGTTGGGGGATGAGCAGTGACGTGGCGAATGTGCCGGGCGCGAATACGCCGTGCACAAAATAGCTTAATCCCTTTAGGACTAGCACCGTGATGGTTACGGTTTGCGGATCAACAATCCAGTATTCAGGAATCTGCGCTTCGGCATAATCGGTGCGTTTCTGCACCAGATCGCGCTCAGGATGATCGGGGCTAACTACCTCTAACACCAAATCGGCACCTAGCCAAAAGGCTTCTTGATTGCGTGGATCAGCCTGATCGCAGAGCAGCAGCAGGTCTGGCTCACGGTATTTGGTGGGACTAATCCGGAGCCGCATGGCCGCGAACAGGACAATCCCGCCAAGCGGATGCACGACTGCCGCAACCTGTTCGTACAGATACGCGAGGATGCGCTGATGAGTACGGGTGGGCATGGGCAAGACCTCTAATGCACCATCAGTGAACTCGATCAGATGGTTTGTTTGGGCACTGAGGCGCAGGTACATTGCTTCGGTCCAAAGCCCTTGCAATGTGGCCAGCGCAATCTCGGTGCCACTCTCGGTAAGCACCAGCCGCACATCAGGGAGACCTGTCGTCGTCACCGTTGGTACTCCTTTGCTCCGGCACGACATCACACCGATCACACTGGACGAGTATAGCCCCAAGCCCGCAGGGCCCACGTCCTGCGGGCGGGCGGAAAGAGCCGTGATCGCGCTTAGTGTGCCGCAAGGAAGCCGATTATTGCCCCTGCCGTAAATGCGGGCTGCTCGATGTGCATGTAGTGGTTGCTGTTCGGCACTTCCACGAAACGGGCCCCGCTAATCTGGCTGACGACTTTGGCGTGCAAGAAATCTGCCGTCAGGAATGGCTCATGCTGTGCGCCTACCACCAGCGTTGGGACGCGAATATGTGGCAGCCGTTCAGGGAAGTTGGCGTTGCTCCACGCCTCAAACATCTCTAGCATTGCTTCGCGCCGCCACGTCATCGAGTCACTCACAAGCACATCGAGCAAATCGGCGGGGATTGACGTACTCCAACCCATCTGCCAAACTGCCGCCCGCCCTTCGGCTGATTCGGCGGCGGCGCGGAACATCGCCGCGCCTTCGGGCGGCACTGGCACGCCTGTGGCGGGCACAGGCCCCAGCAGGATCAGCGTGCGGAGCTGGACATCGGCTTCGGCGGCTACCCACTGCGCGATTGCGCCACCAGTGCTATGCCCAATCAGGCTAAACTGCTGCCAACCCAACTCCCGAATGAGCGCGTGCGTATCCCGCCCAAAACGCTCGAGCGTGTAGCCGGTGGCGGGCTTATCCGATGCGCCCCCGCCGCGCAAGTCAGGCAGCACAATGGTGTAGCGGTCTGGGGCAAAGAAGGGTAGCATCCAATCGAAGTTGCGGCTCGTGCAGTTGAAGCCGTGCAGCATAAGGAGCTGCTCTGAGCCTGTACCAAAGGTGCGGTAGGCGAGTTTGGTTCCATCGTCGGTGGTGAGAAACTGTGTTGTCATTGGTGCTTGGTTCCTTTGTAGGTGTTGGTTGATCTTGATTGGTGTGGACTGGGCCGATAGATTAACCCAGACGTACCCCATAGTGGCGGGCGGCATAGTCATACAGCATATCCGTGAAGGGCGTGCCGTTGGCAAAGCCGCGATACTCCGGTTTGATCTCCGAGAGCTGGATCATAAAGCGCACATCGCCAAAGGTGATGTGCCCATAGAGTGATAGCCGCTCTGCCCGTTCGAGCAGCGTAAACTCCGATGCGAAAGCAGGGAAGTGTGCCTGCAACTGGGCCAACGCCGCTTCGAGGTGATCGACCACAAAGCCGATGTGGTGAATGCGCGAGGGGATGCCATCCGAGAGCGGCGCACCCGGTTTGGCATCAAATAGGAATAATGCCGTGTTGCCCGTTGTCACGACGGTCAGATGTTCGTCGTCGCGCACGATCTGCATCTGCAAGCCGCGATGGAAGAAGTCGCGGGCAGACGGGCGATCTGTCACGGCGAGGGCAAGGTGATCGAAGCCGTAATTTGTCCACGCTGCTGGGCGTGGATCAAGTGGGCGGGCTTCGAGCACAAAGTCAGCATCGCCATAATGGGCGACAATCTCGTTGAGAAACATATCCGGATAGATCAATGTGCCATCTGCACGCAGCACACGCAGATGATGGGCATACTGAATCTCGGCGGGGAGCAGGGTGTGCATAGCTTGATGCACAATGTTCGTGATCGGCACATCGCCGCTGAAGGTTGTGGTGGCCGTTGCAAACCGTACTGTGATTGTTGTAGGGTTGGACATAGATCACCTCTCTGTGAATTGCAACACCTCTTTGCTCTATGAAGTATGATACGGAGTCTGCCCCCTCCTTGTCAAGGGTTTGCACAGATATTGTCGCTCGCTTTCAGCCTCCAGCTGCACCAACGCCTGCCCTACCGCAGCGGGCAGGACAGGCGCAGGCGAGCCGTGAGTAGCTGCATACTATGCGTTGCTACTCGCCTTGCTTGATCTTCTCCTTCAGGGTGCTGCTTGCAGTGAAGCCCGGCGTGCGGGTTGCAGCGATCTTCATCTTCTGCCCCGTCTGCGGATTCACGCCCTCGCGCTCTTGGCGCGTCCGGACTTCAAACGTGCCGAAGCCGGTGAGGGTGACTCGTTGCCCTTGCGCCAGTGCCTCGCTAATCACCTCAAATGCCGCGTCAATCACTTGGCGGGTGACTTTCTGCGAAAGTTCAGTGCGCGTAGCAACCTCTTTGATAAACTCGGTCTTCTGCATGCTGGCAGCCTTCTCAGTGGTCATACACTCCTCCCGTGAATAGAAAACAGGTAGCTCCAGTGCGGTTCAGTAGCAATGCAGTATACCGTATTCGGCAAGATCTGCAAGTGCCAAATTAGCGATTGTATTGCGGATTCCGAAAAAATCCCTCATTTACACGGATAGGGCTAACATTTGCGCCCCATCTTCAGAACGGTTGCCCATCACGATGGGACGGCGTGCAGCTCCAGCGGAACGGTTATGCCCAATTCGCCCCAGCCCAGCCACGCCACAAAGCCTTGCCGTTGCTCCTCTGTGCCGAGAATCGCCAGCCGATCCCCGCCCTGTAGCATCATTGTGGCTTCGGGGTTGACAAACACTTCCAGATCGCGCAGTAAAGCGACGACTGATGCACCGGTCTCTTGCCGAATACGTAATGAGCCAATCGTGCGCCCCGCGTAGGCCGAGTCAGGGCGCAGCTGATACCACTCAATCGTCAAGCCCTGCTGGGCGCGGCGCAAACAGGAGAGCAGCTGCGAGTCCGCATCGGGCTGCTGCCACGGCTCGTAACGGCGGCTATGCACCACATCTGAGTAGCTCTGGATTGTTTCGGCACTTAGCCCAATCCGCAGCAACGTTTGGCGCAGAATCTCCATGCCACCCTCAAAGATCGGCACCACCACATCGTTGGCTCCGTCGCGGTAAAGTTGCGGCAGGTCTTCGGCTTGGCGGGCCCGCGAGATGATCGGCAGCGTCGGTGCAAGCTCGCGGATCTGCTGGACAGTCAGGCGTTGTGCAGAAGTCTCTGGAACAGTCACCACAGCTACCCGCGCCCGCTCGAGATACGCTCCGGCGAGCACCGAGGGCATGGATGAGTCGCCGTAGATCACTGTTGAACCATGCTCGCGGGCCAGCTGGGCGCGGAGGTAATCCTGCTCGATCACGATATGGCGCATGTTCAGCTCGTGCAGGGCTTCGACAAGGTGCTGCCCGACACGCCCATAGCCACAAATGACAACGTGATCACGGATGCCGGGCGGCACAGCCGGCAGGGGGGCCGCAATCCGATTCTTGGCCGGCACATGCTGATCGAGCCAATCGGCAAGCGGATTGACCGCCCGCAAGAAGAACGGCGTAATCAGCGAGGAGATCAGCGCACCAGCCAGAATCAGGCTGTACAGGTAGCGGTCAATCACACCGATCTGCATCCCCATTGCGGCAAGGATAAACGAGAATTCGCCCATCTGGGCTAGCCCAGCCGCCGCGAGCAGCAACGTGCGCCGGCTGTAATCGAACCACCAGATCGCCAGCAGCGTGACGAGGAACTTGCCGACCACCAACGTCAGCACGACAATCAGCACTACGCCAATGTTGTCCACGATAAACATTGGGTCAATCAACATCCCCACCGAAACGAAGAAGAGGATGCCAAACATATCGCGGATCGGGATCACCTCGCCCAAAACGCGATAGTGCAGATCTGACTCAGAGACGACGATCCCCGCAATGAATGCGCCGAGCGCAGGCGATAAGCCAAAGACGCTGGTGGCGATGAACGCTGTGCCGAGTGACAGCACTACCGTCGCTAACAAGAACAGTTCGCGTGAGCCAGTTTTGGCCAGCCGCGCTAGCACCAGCGGGACCAAGCGTGTGCCGAGCACCAGCATCACGACAACAAATACTGCCGTGAGAGCCAGCGATGTACCAACTTCCAGCAGGGGGTTACCGTTATCGTTGGGCAGGGTGACCGCAGGCAGCAGGCTGACCATCAGGATTGTGCTGAGGTCTTGCACAATCGAGACCCCGATCATGATTTGGGCGTGCTTTGTATCCAACTCACCCCGATCCATCAGGATTTTGAGCAGCACGGTGGTGGAGGAGAGCGCAAGCGCACAGCCAAAGAAGATTTGCCACGCCCATGGCCAGTTGAGCAGATAGCCAACCAGCACGCCCAGCGCAATCGTGAGGATGACCTGTGCGCTGCCGCCAAACAGGGCGATGCGTTGGACTTGGCGCAACTGTTGCAGCGAGAAATCTACGCCCACCCCAAACATCAACATCACGACTCCGATTTCGGCGAACAACTGAATATTTTCGGTATCGGCGGTAGGCGAGATGCCCACGAAGGGCCCTACCAGAATGCCCGCGAGCATGTAGCCGATCAGGGCCGGCAGGCGTAGGTAGTGGCTGGCAATACCACCAAGCAGCGCGGCAGACAGGGCCAGCGCAAGATCATAGGCAATTGAAACTGTTTCCATTTCCATGCAACGTCTCCTGAATTGGTGCGGGTAGGCCCACGGGATATAATACTCTGCCGACATTGGCACGCGGGGCAACACAGCTTGCGGGCATCGGCGAACTGGGCCACACCCGCTTGGTGAAACTCAACTCTTATTCTAAAGTATGCCACAGGAAAGCCTTGCACGGCAAATGCCCCGTATCAAGCTCGGCTCTAGCCCTACACACGGGTAGCAGCTATCAGCACAATGCAGCGTTAGTCTCACGCACTTCTCATTTGGAACGTGCTATGATTAAGGTTGTCCCTATGCTGGGGGCATGGTTACGTCATCCATTTGAGGAGGTCAACAAACTCATGTTTACCTATTTTTACCAATTTTTAGCCATACGGCGTTGGGCTATCGGGGGGCTTTTGGCAGTCATTGCCCTGTCAAGTCTCCTCTTCCCATTCCCCGCCCAAGCCCAGAGTGGCGAGCGTTGTTTTCCCGAAACCGGCTACTGCATCAGTGGCCCGATCCGTGAGTATTGGGAGCGCAACGGCGGCTTAGCGGTGTTTGGCTACCCGATCACCGCCCCGAGCATCGAGCAGGTTGAGAACTGGTCTGGTCCGGTGCAGTGGTTCGAGCGGGATCGGCTGGAAGACCACAGCAATCAAGGGCAGGGCGTGCTGGCGGGGCGACTGGGCGCACAGCTGCTAGAGCTGCAAGGCCGCCCGTGGCAATCCTTCCCCACCGTCAATAGTGCCCCGACGGGCTGCGTCTACTTCGAGGTGACGCGCCATAGCTTATGCGAACCGTTCCTCAGCTACTGGCGCAACAACGGCGGCTTGGAACGCTTTGGCTACCCGATCACGGAGCCGATCCGCGAAACCTTTGGCGATTGGACGGGCAACGTGCAATACTTCGAGCGGCGGCGCATGGAACACCACACCGAGTACGCCGGTACTCAATACGAAGTCCTGCTTGGCTTGCTTGGCTCATCGGTGCGCTTCGATGTCTTCACCGATATGATGGGCAAGATTGTGTACACTTCGACCCGCGACGGCTCGCTCGATATTTGGGTGATGCAGCCCAACGGCGGCGGCAAAACGAATCTGACCCGCACGCCGAATGTGGGTGAGTTTCAAGCCGAGCTTTCGCCCGATGGCTCTAAGATTGCGTATGTGCGCGGCACACCGAGCACCCAAGATCAAGATATTTGGGTGATGAATGCCGACGGCTCGAATGCCCGCCGCCTCACCTTCAATGAGCAAGCCGAGTGGGACCCCACATGGTCGCCGGATGGCAAACAGATTGCCTTTGCCACCAACTGGAATGGCAACGCCGACATCTACGTGATCAATGCCGATGGCACGGGCGATGCCGTGAACCTGACCAAGTTTGCCCCGCGCACATCCGAATACTCGCCTGCGTGGTCGCCGGATGGCAAGCAGATCGCCTACATCTCGGATGAGGGCGGGCGTGGCCCCAACGTCTGGATTCTGCAAGTTGGGGATAAGGACAACACCCGCCGTAATGTGACCAACGTGAATACCACTGAGGTGGGCTACTACTTTGACAAACCGGCGTGGCTACGTGACGGCTTCCGCCTGATGGCCGAGCGCAAGTTTAACTGGGGCGGCAAAGAGTTGTTCGTGTTCAACAACGATGGCAGTTCGCAGCAGTATCTGATCTATGATGCCAGTTCGCCGTCCGTCTCACCCGGCGGGCGCAGCTACGTGTTTAGCTACGCCAACGATATTCACGTGTCGAATATCTTCGGGGGCGGCTGGCGCAGCTTGACCGAATCGCCAGAGTATGTGGAGACGGAGCCGCACTGGGGCAACTAGTGCGCCAGAGGCAACGGCGTAGGGTTGAGTTGATGTGGGGCAGGCTGGGCGCAGTCACGAGTTAGCGCACCAACTTGCCCCACAGATCGTACTCGGTGGTCTGGGTAATACGGGCGTGCACCTTGCTGCCGATGGGCGCACGGCCCCACACAAACACCTGCCCATCCACTTCGGGTGCATCGCGGAAGGAACGCCCCACCACGAGCGGCGTACCATCATCGGCAGCACCCTGCCCCTCCACCAGCACCTCAATCGTGCGCCGCTTCCAGCGTCGGTTGCGCTGGCGCGAAATCTCCTGCTGGAGCTGCATCAAGGTGTGCCACCGCGCCTCAATCACAGCGGCATCAACTTGATCCGGCAGGGTGGCGGCAGGCGTGCCCGGCTCCCGCGAATATTGGAACGCGCCCACCCGATCTAGCTGCATGTCACGCAGGAAGTCCAGCAACGTTCCAAATTCTGCTTCGGTCTCGCCCGGAAAGCCAACAATGAATGTTGAGCGGATGGCCACATCGGGCATTGCTGCCCGCAGGTCGGCGATGATCTGGCGTGTGCGCTCAGTGTCGGGCGGGCGGCGCATGCGCCGTAGGGTGGCCGGGTGGGCGTGCTGCAAGGGCAGATCGAGGTAGGCACAGATCTGCTGGTGACGGGCCATGGTCTCGATCAGGCGCGGGCTAATGCCGTGCGGGTAGGCATACATCAGGCGCACCCAGACGTGCGTCGGCAACACCTGACATAGCTCATCGAGCAGGGTTGCCAGCCCATCAGTGAGCTTCAGATCGCGCCCGTAGTCGGTCAGATGTTGGGCCACCAGCACAATCTCGCCCACACCGAGCGCGGCGAGTTCCTGCGCTTCGGCCAGCACAGCCCCCATCGGCTTGGAGCGCATATCACCCTTAAACGAGGGGATCGTGCAGAAGGCACAGCGCAAGTTGCAGCCATCGGAGATTTTCAGGTAGGCCGAAGGCCCATTCAGGCTCCGCTTGATCTGCGCGGTACGCCAATCGGCATAGCCCCGCACGGGCGAGCTTGCGGCACGATTGTCCTCACGGGGCCGCAACGGGATGCTCAGATCGGGCGGTGTGGGAGGGCTGGCACTGAGCGGGATCAGCGGCAATGGAGCCTGCTTGGCGGGGCGTTGCTCCTCACCGCGTAGTTGCTGCACCACCGCCCCAATCTGCATCCACTGCTTGGTGCTGAGGGTCGCATCTACGCCGGGCACGGCTTGTACCAGCGCGGTGTGGCTCTCAGCCATGCAGCCCGCTGCAATCAGGTGTTGGTGGGCCGCTTTGCGTGCGCCGATCTCGCCAAGCACCGCTAGCGTTTCGTCGCGGGCGGCCGCAATAAAGCTGCACGTATTGACAATGACAACATCGGCAGCATCACGCTCGGCAACGGCGGTGTAGCCCTGCTGGGCCAGAATGCTGTGCATGCCCTCGCTATCTACACTATTCTTAGGGCATCCCAGTGTGACAATATGATATTTCATGAACCGTGTTGATCCTCAATATTGTTCCTGTGCTTAATCGAGCCATTGGGTATTGTAGCATAGGTAACCATACAACAAGACCACCGGCTCAACTCCCGCGTTCTAGCGTGTCGCGCAGATCAAAGAATGTGCTGGTGCGTTGCGGGGTGCTGATACGGGCACTATAGTGCAGCAAATGATTGAGCAGGGTCAAGGTCTGGGTCAGATCGGGGGCGGGGGCTGAATCCGCCGTATCGGCGTGCTGATCGTGGGCTTGCATGCCGAGCCGCTCCTGCCACCGGCGCACTTGGGCCTTGCGAATCTCGATCACGCCTTTTTCAATCTCCTGCCTAAACAGGTACTCACGGCTGCCCGGTATGGTCAAGCCGGCCAGATAGCGCAGGTGATCGTGCAGGCTAGGCGCAAGGCTCTGCACCCACAGCGGCGGCGCACTGCTAAGCTCGGCTTCGCTGGGCAATGTGGGGCAACCCGCCTGCTGCCAGTGTTGCCAGAGCATGCGGTTAGCTGTTGTGCTGAGCAGGTGTTCAACATCATCGCCGAGCAGCTCCGCCAAGCCCGCAAACTCTGCCAGATCGCGGCGCAACCATGCATTGGCTTGCGCTATTGCTTCTGGGTAGCGCAGCAGCAACGCCACCAGATAATCCTCACGCGGGGCGTGTTCGCCAGCGGGGGTCGCTGGGCTGCGCGGGTCAGGGTCGGCAGCGGATGCGGCGCGGCGGGCGCGGCGTTGGCGGGCTTTACGCTGGGTGCGGCAATGCTCCTGAATCAAATCCAGTAATAGCTCCGCACGCATGCCCAGCACATCCTCAAGACTGGCAACATACACGCGCTGCTGCATGCTATCGAGGTCAGCCAGCAGCGGCAAGAGCCGTTCCAATGCAGTACGCCGATCTTGGGCCTCACGCAGATTGAGGCCAGCGGTATGATACTGGATGTAGAAATCCATCACCGGTAGGGCGTGTTCCAGCAATGCCTGCCACTGCTCTGGGTTGCTGCGGATCAGGTCATCGGGATCACTCCCGGCGGGCATCTGGATAATCCGCAGGTTAAGATCATTCGACCAATGCACCAAGCCGCCTTCAGCCACCACCGTCTGGGCTGGCTCATCGGCATCCTTGCTGCGCTGCAACGCGGCCAAGCCACGTAGCGTTGCCCGCTGTCCGGCGGCATCGGCATCCAACGCGAGGTAGACGTTGTGCGAGAGCTTGCGGATCAGGGCGACGTGCCCACTCGTGAGAGCTGTGCCGAGCGGTGCAACCACATTGCGGAAGCCGTGCTGGTGGGCTGTCAGCACATCCACGTAGCCCTCCACGATGATGCACGCATCCTGCTGCCGAATGGCATCGCGGGCGCGGTCTAGCCCATACAAGATGTGGCTCTTGTCAAACACCAACGTCTGCGGCGTGTTGAGGTATTTGGGCTGAGCATCGCCCAGTGCCCGCCCGCCAAAGCCTACCACCTGCCCTTTGGCATTGCGGATCGGGAACATCACCCGCCCGCGAAAGCGATCATACATGCCGCGGGTCTCGTGCTGCCCAATTACGCCTGCCGCGAGCAAGTCGGCGGGATCGTAGCCCTTTTTGGTGGTTAGGTAGGTTAACAGGTGGGCGGTTTCGTTCAGGCTATAGCCAAGCTGGAAGGCTTCAATCGTATCGCTGTTCAGCCCGCGCTGAGCGAGGTAAGCGCGTCCGGGCTGCCCCCGCGGGTGTTGCAGGGCGATATAGTTGAAGTAGCGGGCGGTGAGGCTGTTGATCTCTAACAGGCGCGTGCGCTGCTGATCCTGCTGTTCCTCATCCTCAGTCGGGGGGCGCAGCACAATGCCCGCTTGCTCCGCCAAAACGCGCAGGGCTTCGGGAAAATCGAGGCCCTGCTGGCGCATCACATAATCAAAGACCGTGCCCGAAGCGTGGCAGCCAAAGCAATAGAAGCTCTGCGTATCGGGGTAGACGACGAAGGCCGGCGTGCGGCTGTTGGGGTGAAAGGGACAGAAGCCCATGTAGGAGCGGCCTGTGCGGCGTAGCTCAACCTGCTGTGAGATCAGCTCGACAATATCTATGCGCTCTTTGATCTCATCAATCGGACTCATGCTTAATTGCCGTCTGGGTCTGTTTTGGGGCGGTCATGCGGCGCGGGGCGGTGGCGCAACCCACTACAAGCATCGGGCTGGACCCAAATGGTGCTTATTTCACTTATTTCATCCATGTGCGCGGAACATAGAGTTCCTCGAATTTCTTGATTGCATACCGATCCGTCATGCCCGCAATATAATCTACCACTGCCCGCTCAATTGGCTCACCGCGCTGCTCATTGATCCGGCGTAGCTCCGGCGGCAGCTGGTCGGGGTGGTGCACAAAATGCTCGTAGAGCAAGCCGATCATCACATCCACTTTGGGGTCTTCCTCTTTTGCCCGCCGATTGAGGTAGACCTCGCGGTACATAAACTCGCGCAGGGTATTGGTCGCCTCAAGGATCGGCTGGCTCATTGTCAGCACTGGCTCGGCGAGGGGCGGGGCTGCGCCGGTGACCCACCAGTTGTTCTGGATCAGATCGGCAACCATCGTATGAATGCGCTGCGAGTGGCGTGTGCCGAGTAGGGCAAGGCAATCTTGGGGCAGATCGGCAAGCTGGATCAACCCGGCGCGGATCGCATCATCAATATCGTGATTGATGTAGGCTACGCTATCAGCCACTTTGATGATCTGCCCTTCGAGCGTGCTGGCTGTGCCCCACGCTTGGGCATTGATGCTGCTGTGCGATTTGGAGTGTTTGTAGATGCCCTCCCGCACGACGCTCGTCAGGTTCAAGCCCATCCCGTCACGCTCCAGCACCTCAACGATGCGGAGGCTCTGGACATTGTGACGGAAGCGTTCGGGGTAGACGCGGGCGAGGGCTTGCTCGCCGGTGTGCCCAAACGGGGCATGGCCGAGATCATGGCCCATGCCTATCGCTTCCGTCAAGTCCTCATTCAGGCGCAGGGCGCGGGCAATCGTGCGGGCAATCTGGGTCACTTCGAGCGTATGCGTCAGGCGCGTGCGGTAGTGGTCGCCCTGCGGCGCAATAAATACCTGCGTTTTATGCTTCAAGCGGCGAAAGGACTTGGAATGGATAATGCGATCCCGATCCCGCTGGAAGGCGGTACGGATCGTACATTCGTCCTCTGGTATCGCCCGTTCGGCGTGGGCACTGCGGGCGGCATAGGGCGACAGGATTTGCGCTTCAAGGGCTTCCTGTTGCTCGCGGATGGCGGCGGGCAAGGTTGGGTTCATTCCTGTTGGCGGGGTGATCTTCATGGGGCAGTACCTTCGGCCGGGTCAGGGTTGGGGGCGGGGGTCGGGGCAGCAAGCTGGGCGTAGGGCGTGCGGGCCCGCCAGATCGCTACACCAATGCCAGCGAGGAGGTGCAAGCCGATGGCCACTTGGAAGTACAGCTCATGCCCAGTGGCGCGGGCTTGCTCCATTGGCATCGCCAGCGATTCGATGCGCTGGGCGATGAAGGGCATAAAGAAGTACAGGCAGAAGCTGGTGAATGCCGCGAGCCAAACTTCACGCGGGCGGGCAATCACCCAGCCAATGAACAGGGCAAACGGCCCAGCGAAGATGACCCAGATCAGCGGGCGCATCTGCTCTATGCCGCGTGCGCCATCGGTGCTGGCGAGGTTGTAGGCTGCCCACGCCGCGCCGAGCAGGGCGGCTCCAAGCAGGAGTGCGGCGGTGCGCCAATCGAGGCGGGGCGCGGAGTTGGCTGACATCATCGTTCTTCCTCACTCCTCACGCTTTCAATTCGGCGTGGATGCGCTGCTCCAGTGTGGCGATCTGGGCCTCGTGCTGCTTCTGGGTTGCGCTCAGTTGGGCTAGCTGATCTTCCAACTGGGTCAATTCGGACACATAGCGTTCGCGCAGTGCGCCTTCGCTCCCTTCGCGCCCAAGCGGGGTCAGGTTGGCTTGGATCTGCTGCTGATGCTTGAAGATCGCCTCGCGCTCTTTGTCCAGCCGCTTGAGCTGTTGCTGCACCGTCTCAATCTCGTGATACAGGGCAAGGATGGCTTTTACCCGTGCGTGCGTTGCTGCATCGAGTAAGCCCTGTTGCATGTATTGCTGCATCTGCGCCCCTGTGAGACTGCGAATCTGCTCGCGCCGACTGACAAGGCGTTGTTCAGTCACTGTGAAATCGGTCAGGCTATCGGCGGGGCATGGCACAAGCCAACGGGCATATTCCGCGCCTTGTTCGTCAGGCGCGTTGGGCATCGCCACCGTATACCCACTGCGGCAGTTGTGTTCCAGTGTCACGTTGGCAGCTTTGGGCAGCGTATTGGTGAGGGTGTAGGTGGTCTGTTGAGTATCGTACTCCTCGATCAGGAGGTAGTCCTCGCGCAACTTGATGCCCTTGATATGCCGCTCGTTGTGCGTCTGTTCGCTGACACGGATGCCCAATTCAACGGCATACGCGACAATCACCTCACTGCCGATACTGGTGAAGGGGATGACCGCCTCGCCTGCATACGCGCCATTATCCAGCACCGTGATCGGCCCGCGCTCTAGCGTCAGCCCGGTCGCGTTGGCGAGGCGTACACTGGCAACCGGATGATTGGCCAGCTTGCGCCCATTGTAGAGCAGTTCGCGGCGGCAGGGCAGGCTCGCACTGAGGATCGGAACCATCGCCGATTGCCCACGCGCTACACTCACCGGATGCGTAACCTCGTAGGCAAAAAGTGCGCCGCGCTCGCTGCCACTAGCGGCGGCCTGCACCGTATTGGCTATATCAGCGGCACTGAAGCTCGGCTCTGGAGCTGAAAGCAGCATGGCATCGGCGGCCGCGAAGCCTGCACTGCGCGGCGCAGCGACTCGCTTGTGCGGGGCGGCTTCATACATCACGGGGGCGTGGACCGTGCGCTCCTCATCTTCAATCAAGGGGCGTTCGGGGGTGTGTGGCTCATACAGGCGGTAGCGGAACGAGACCGGCATGCCCGCCACAAGCGTGAGTTGCACCTGCGTCAAATCCTCTTCGAGCTGGTTGTCGAACAGGCCCCAGCCTTGCAGCAGCACGGTGCTCGTGCCGTCGGCATCTGTTTCGAGCAGCAGGCGGTAGCTGACCCGCCACGCCGGAGCAGGCGCAAGATAGCCCACCAGCAGGTCGTGCTCATCATCGGAAAGGTGGATCGTTGCGCTACGCCGTTCGGCTTCGCTCTGGGCAGCACGGAGGAAATACTCCAGATCGGCGGCGGCATTGGCATCCAGCAGATCGAGGCCCAGCAGGTCTTCGAGATCAATCTGCTCAACGCGGCGGAGTTCGGGCAGGTACACGGCCAGCATGGCCCGCTTGAGCGGCTCGGCTTGCTCATAGTCCACCCCCACCAATGTACCGCTCACGGTACGGGTGGCTCCTTGCTCGGCTTGCACCGTGCAGCGCACCGCCCGACCACGCAAATCACGCAGCAGATCTAGCATGCTATGGGTATCCGAGAGGTGGATGCTCCCTTTCTTCAGCAAGCTCGCTCGATCTTCAGGGGTTTCAAAATCCACACTCAAGACCTGCCCCGCACCAAGATCAAGCACCACAAGGCTCTTGAGCACATCGTCCATCGCCTCGCGGGGGAAGCTCAGGCGCACGCGGCTGCCCTGCACGCGGCCACGCCGCTCGAAGTAGCCCACGCCATGTTTGTAGAGGATGATCTTACGAAACGGTAGTTCAGTCATGGTTGCTCTTCTGCCTTCTGCGCGGGTGGTGTACCGCGCCTAATATTTATTCGTCCGAATGAAGAAACCTGTACTACATGCATTGGGACGTATCTGCGTGCCCTTTGTGGTATGTGGTTAGGTTCGGTTGTTTTGCTCAGACGAATACCCCTCACCCGTCGGCATCCATCAGCACGGGGTTGTAGGCGGTGTAGACTAAGTGCGACAGCGTGGCAAGGAACGGATCGGCGATACTGCTGTCGGCGTAGTATTCCTCTTGGTAGATATAGAGCGCAAGGACATAATCCCCAGCGGGCGAGCGCACAATGCCGACATCGCACTGCATCTGGTCTACCCAGCCGCTTTTGTGTTCGACGCGCACGCCCGCCGGAATGCCCGCCACCATGCGGGTCAGATCGTGGTTTTTGGTGAGCAGGTCGAGCATGCTGCGGCAGCGTGTCGGTGTGATCGTATCGGGGAACATGGTAATCAGATCGCCGTAGCCACGCTTGCAGCGATCCATCAAGACGAATAGGTGACCCATCTCGCCGGGCGTAGTGCGGATCACCGGATCAGCGAAGGTGTAGGGCGGTTCGCCTTCATACTCCGGCCCCATCGGAATATCCATGCCCAGCACACCCACAAGGTAGTCATACGCCTCATAAGGCATAAGTTGGTAGGTGTGGTTCAGCCCTAGCTGTTGCAGATGCTCATTCATTAGCTGCACACCGATCAGCGCATCTTCGGTATCCCTGCCGCCGACGGATGCTGCGAGCAGATCATTGGCGGATTGGTTGTCGCTATCAAGGATCATCGCCGTGATCCAGCCGTATTGCTCCGGCGTAAAGCGTTGCAGGGTCATGTGCGCGTGCAGCATAATCGGCACTTTGAGCAGACTTGCGCCCGAAAAGACGGTACGCTCATTGAGGGTGGCCATGGTCGTATCGCTGGCAAGGTCGTGCAAATACAGGCCCACCACGCCATCCCATTCGGCTGCCAGCAGTTCAAGCTGCTCCTGTATCTGCTGCGGCGTGGCTCGTGGGGCGGGGATCGTCGGATCGGGACTGCGGGTAAGTGTGATGCGGCGCACGCCGAGCGGGGCGGCGAGCTGGCGGTCAATTTGGTAGAGGGCCACCTCGACATTGATGCGCTGGCCGGGCGTGTAGCCAAAGCTGCGCCCGATGCTATCGGTGTCGGTAAGGACGTGCAGGGTCGGCAGGATCATGGTGTCATTGGCGAAGTTCTGGAGCTTCTGGCGCAGGCGTTCAGTATCATAGCTGATCTGGACGGGAATCCGCACCGCCCGGCCCTGCTGATTCAGCGCAATCGCCTCGCTGAGCATGGCTTCGATGGGGATTTGTAGGCCAATCTCATCGGGGTAGATCGTGGTGCGTGCGCCGTCTAGCTCCACGTCAAGCGGGCGCGAGAGGCGATTCTGGAGATCGAGGAGATAGGCCCGAGCGGTGGGCACATCCATGCCACTCAGGTCTATCCCAGCGACGAGCGTATCGGGCGCAAAGACATGGCCCTCGTCGCCTCCGATCTGCGCTTCCTGCGAGGCGGTGTGGAGCTGTTCGAGCTGGGCGAGTGCGCCATTTGTGGCGGGCGCGGCAGACGCGGGTGCGGCAGGCGGGGCAGCGGCGGTAGGCGGGGCAGATACACCTGTACAGGCATTCAGGCTAGCTGTCGTGAGAGCCGTGAGCAGGAAGAACACTAGCACGCCGCGCAAGCGCAGGGAGCGCAGGCGGTGGCGCAGTTGGGTAGGGCGCAGTCGGGCGGGCATTACGCATCAGGCTCCAGATAAAAACTGAGCGGGTAGCCAGCATTGCGTGCATCGTTGTGCGCGGCATACACCCGTTCGTTCGCTTCCTCGAAGGGATATACCCCGACCAGTGCGTGCCCTTCGTGGTGTGCGGTGAGCATAATCGCAATCGCTTGCACCCGCTGCAAGCTGAAATGCACCCGCAGCACCTCGACCACAAAGTCCATCGGGGTAACATCATCATTCTCGATCACGACGCGGTAGGGCTTCTCCAGATCGGTATCATTCATCACCACGTACTCGATCCGCGGGATGGTGATCGTATCTGTGTCTGGTTCGTGCGTCGTTGGGATTAGTGTTTCGATAGTCATTCTTGCTCAGCTATTGCTTGGCTGGTTCTTTCAGCTTGCTGCTGGTTGGCTGCTAAGCTGTAGTATAGCACATTCCCCGCTTGCACTGCTGTGCAGGAGGCAGCGGAGGTGGCCGACAATGTCACTGATCTGGGGGAGCTACGTGAACAGCCGCACCCACTGCGCGAGGGCCGCCAAGACCTCGCGCAGGCGTTCGCGGGTGGGCAGATCGGTCAAGTTGCCATACTGATCGAAGCACTCCCACGCTCGCACCACCATCAGCTCTGGACTCAGCAGCACCGGCATCGTCAGATGGGTGCAGATTTGCCGCAGGTGCAGCTGGGCCCGCACTGTGCCGAAGCGACCGCCTGCGCCGATGATCGCGGCCGGCTTACCGGTGAGCGGGGCTTTGCCGGCCGGCCGCGAGGCCCAATCTATGGCATTCTTCAGCACCCCAGTGATCGAGTAGTTGTACTCTGGGCAGGCGATCAACAAGGCATCGGCGGCGGCAATGCGTTCGCGTAGCGCGGCCACGCTCGGCGGGTAGCCCTGCTCTTCGAGGTCCTGATTGTAGAGCGGTAGTTCGGCCAAGCTGAGCAGTTCAAGCGACATATTTGGGGGCAGCATCTCGACGGCGGCTCGGAGCAAGCCGGTATTGTAGGAGCCAGTGCGGATGCTGCCCGATATACCCAATACGTGTAAAGGTGCAGCGTTTGTGTACATAGCCCTTGCCCTTCTCTCATTCCTTGTGTTTGACGGGTTCCCTTCTGCATTGTACAGTAAATTCAGGCGCAGGGCATGCCCGTAGCGACGGTGCAACGCTGTGATCTGAACTGGGGCAGTTGCAATCGAATGAGGAACTGAGGGAGATGAACCAATGAGCGCGGCAACCGAAGGACGTTTGCTGTGGGAACCATCCGCAGCGATGCAAGAACATAGCCGTATGCGGGCTTATATGCGCTGGCTTGCGGCAACCCGTGATCTCCATTTCCACACCTACGCGGAGCTATGGCAGTGGTCTGTTACTGATCTGGAGGCATTCTGGGGGTCGTTGTGGGAGTATTTTGAAATCACTGCCAGCCAGCCCTACACGGCGGTGCTGGAGCGGCGCACTATGCCCGGCGCAGTGTGGTTTCCGGGCGCACGCCTGAACTACACCGAACACGTCTTTCGCCATGCCCACCCAACCCATCCGGCGGTGCTGTTCCAGAACGAGGAGCAGCCGCTCACGCCGATCACATGGGCCACGCTCCACCGGCAGGTAGCCACTATCGCCGCCGCGTTGCGTGCGCTAGGCGTGCAACAGGGGGATCGTGTCGTTGGCTACCTGCCCAACATTCCCGAAGCATTGGTGGTCTTTCTGGCAACCGCCAGCATCGGGGCGATCTGGTCGTGCGGCTCGCCCGATTTTGGCAGCCCTAGCGTGATTGACCGCTTCAAGCAGATCGAGCCAAAGGTGCTGTTCTGCGTGGATGGCTACCGCTACGGCGGCAAGCCCTTTGATCGGCGTGAGACGGTGCAGGCGATCCGCGCTGAACTCCCCACGCTAGCCCATACTGTGCTGATTCCTTACCTCAACCCGCACGCTCGGAGCCTTGCCCCTGATGGCGACAACACGCCGGACGCAACCTTGCTGCACTGGGCTGATCTGCTGGCCCAATATCTCACCGACGAGCTACCCTTTGCCCAAGTGCCCTTCGATCATCCGCTGTGGGTGCTGTACTCATCGGGCACAACAGGCCTGCCCAAGCCGATTGTGCAGGGGCACGGCGGCATCTTGATCGAGCATCTCAAGGCGTATGGCCTGCACTTCGAGGTGCAGCCGGGAGATCGGTTCTTCTGGTACTCCACCACTGGCTGGATGATGTGGAACTTCCTGATTGGGAGCCTCTTGGTGGGAGCAACGCCGATTCTGTACGATGGTAGCCCCGGCTTCCCAAATATGGGCGTGCTCTGGCAACTGGCACAGGAGACGGGCATGGCTTTCTTCGGCACGAGTGCCGCATATATTGCCGCGTGCATGAAGGCGGGGATCGATCCGCAGCCCAACTACGATCTGCGCGAGCTACGGGGCATGGGCGTGACGGGTTCGCCCCTACCCCCAGAGGGCTTCGATTGGGTCTATCAACACGTCAAGCCCGATCTCTGGCTGGTCTCCTACAGTGGCGGCACCGATGTGTGTACCGGCTTTGTCGGGGGCTGTACGCTGCTGCCCGTCTATAGTGGCGAAATTCAATGCCGTCAGCTGGGAGCAAAGGTCGAAGCCTTTAACGAAGCTGGGCAGCCGGTGATTGGCGAGATGGGCGAACTGGTGCTGACTGAGCCATTACCATCTATGCCGATCTATTTTTGGAATGATCCCGATTACCAACGCTACCGTGCAAGCTACTTCGATCTATTTGCGGGCGTGTGGCGGCACGGCGATTGGATCAAGATCACCGAGCGCGGGACGGTAGTGATCTACGGGCGATCCGACTCAACGATCAACCGCATGGGCGTTCGGATGGGCACCAGCGACATTTACCGAGCAGTGGAAGATTTGCCCGAAATTCTGGACAGCCTTGTTATTGATGTAGATATTCCCGGCCAGCCGTCGTACATGCCGTTGTTTGTGGTGCTACGCGAAGGGGTCAATCTGGACGAGGAGCTAGCCGCACGGTTGAAGCAGCGCATTCGCACCGCGCTTTCACCGCGCCACCTGCCCGACGACATCTATGTTGTGCCGGAAGTGCCCCGCACCCTGAGCGGCAAGAAACTGGAAGTACCGATCAAGAAGCTGATGATGGGCATACCGTTAGAGCGTGCAGCCAATGCCGACTCCGTGCGGAATCCGGAGCTGCTTCGTTATTTCGTTGAGCTGACCGAGCGACTCAAGCGCGAGGGCAAGCTCGGCTAGAGCAGCGCAAGATGCGGAGTTGCCGGACTCTAGCGGGCCCGCACATACTCCATCTGCCCCACTTGGCGTGCATAGCCCTTTAGCTCCAGCATTGCCAGCGTCGCCGAGACGGCGGCGGCGGGCAAGCCACTGGCTCGCGTGAGCAGATCAATATGCTGTGGCTCAGCCGAGAGGTGCTGCATCAGGGTGTGCTCAGTTGCGTCGTCTAGCTCATCGCAGAGCGCAAGGGCAATCTCCTGTTGCACGGGGGCCGTAGCCAGATTCAGCGCATTGAGAATATCATCGGCGCAGGTTGCCACTGTTGCCCCTTCGCGCAGGAGGTGATGTGTGCCTTTGCTGGCGCGGCTGAAGATCGAGCCGGGCACGGCAAACACCTCGCGCCCTTGTTCTAGGGCAAACTCGACGGTGATCAGTGCGCCGCTTTTCGCGCCCGCCTCAACGACGAGTGTACCAAGAGCTAGCCCACTGATGATTCGATTGCGCGGCGGAAAGTTGGCGGCCATCGGCTTGGTGCCCGGCGCGTAATCACTGATCAGTGCGCCCTGCTGCATGATCTGTTCGGCAAGGGCGCGGTTGCGTTCGGGGTAGATTTGGTCAATGCCACTGCCCAGCACGGCCAGTGTGCGCCCGCCCGCTTCGAGGGCCGCCATGTGGGCAACGGTATCAATCCCAATCGCCAAGCCACTAACAATCGTCACGCCGCGCCGGGCCATCTCGCTGACGATAGCGCGGGTCGCTTCTTTGCCGTAGGTAGTTGGTGAGCGGGTCCCCACAACAGCCACCGCCCAATCGTCGGTCGGGGTCAGATCGCCGCGCACATACAGCAGCGGCGGTGCGTTGGGGATGCCTGCGAGCAGGCGCGGGTAGCCAATATCGGCCATGCAGACGAGTTGCACGCCCGCCGCAGCAAGCTCGGCCACCTGTTCGGCAAGATCTACGCTCGTGCGAATCTGGTGCAGGGCGGTGCTACTGCGAGCATCAATGCCCGCCGCCAGCAGATCGGCGGGAGTGGCATGCCATGCCGCAGCGATGCTGCCACAGTGCTCGATCAGCTTGGCGAGGCGGGTTGGGCCAATGCCGGGCACAAGGTTGAAGCCGTAATAGTATTGGCGTTGAATGACACTCTCGCTTACGTCGGTCAAGCCGCCAGCTTTCTATCATTAATGATCACGCGATCAGCACCCTATCCGAAGCAGATGCGCTAGGTGGCATACACGGTCTCAACCACATTCAGCAAGTAACGTTCGATGGATTGAACCAGCGTGCGTTCTTCTTTGGCGAGGTCGAAGCGTCCGACCTCCTCAAAGAACCAATGCACCATCGAGGCTTGATGACGCATCTTGACACCACGGCGGGGCAATACGCCAACAGCCCAACGCAGTTCTTGCTCAGCAATCGAGAGGTCTTCAAAAATCAGGATTGACCGTACTAGTTCGTTCAACCGCCGCACCGCCACTTCGCCTAAGCGATCCCGCGCACTAGAAGCGGCTACGGTTTCCATCTGTAATACGCCTGCTAGTTCAGGGAAGGCGGCCAGTAGCCGAGCCGCTACACATTGGCTGAGATAATCGCGTTGGGCAGCGAGCCGACTCGCGAGATGATTGGCTGCAACTGTATTCATGGCGCTCCTCTTTCTGTCTGTTGCGCCGATAGTCCTCTTACTGGTATAGTATACCATCACGAATGCCTTGTGCGTAAAGTTTTAGCGAATGAATATTCATATAAAACAATCAAAACGGTGAGTTAATTGTTTCTAGCCCAAATTACTTAGCCATCAAGCACTTGTATCTATGCACGAACGTGATTTTCTGCAACAATTGCTAAACCAACCGACAATGCCTGCACCTGCCCCCACCAGTGCAGGCCCAGCTCTGCTCACCGTCTCCGCGCTAAGCAAACGCTACGGGCGAACACTTGCCGTCGAGGACATCTCGTTTCAGGTGCGAGCTGGTGAGATTGTCGGATTAGTCGGCGCGAATGGTGCTGGTAAAACCACCGTGTTGCGCTGCTGTGTGGGCATCCTGCGCCCTACCTCAGGCATAGTGACGGTGGCGGGCTATGATAGTGTGCAGCAGGAGCGCGAAGCGAAACGTCATTTGGCCTTCGTGCCGGAACTGCCCAACCTCTACCCCTTGCTCACCGTTGCCGAGCAGATTGAGTTTATTGTGCGAACCTATGGCCCCTTGCCGCCAGACTACGCGGCCCGCAGCGAAGCCCTGCTGACCCGCTTTGATCTGTGGGAGCAGCGTCACAAGCTCACGACCAGCCTCTCGAAAGGCATGCGCCAGAAGACCGCCGTGGCGGCGGCGTTTCTGCACGCGGCACAGGTGGTGCTCCTCGATGAGCCATTGATCGGGATTGACCCCTCCGGTATTCGCCAATTGAAGGAGCTGATCCTCGAAGCCCGTGCCGCAGGCAAAGCCATCCTTGTCAGCACGCACCTGCTCGATACTGCCGAGCGGCTATGTGATCGGATCGTGATGTTGCATCGCGGGCGCAAGCGGGCGGAGGGGACGCTCGCCGAGCTACGCCAGCAATTGTCGGCGGGCAGCACCGCAACGCTCGAAGAGATTTTTGTGCAGCTTTCGGCTTAGCTGTTGATTCAGCCGCACGCGATACCATTCTCATGCTACAATACACGTATGCTGCGCTGCATCGGATATAATGCTTACCAAGCCTTAATCTACACTTCTGCACAAGGCATACATTCACCGTATACTGAAGAGCGTAGCACGAGATAGATGCTACCTAACTGCGTATCCGCCTGCCGCGTTGCACCTAGCGCAGCGCGTTTGCTATGTTCGGGCGGTAGGATTGACACAGAACTAAGGAGCCGTGTTGTATGTCGGAACGAACTCAGATCAACATTACGATTCTGATTATCCTTGCCATGTTGGTCAGCATTACCGGCGGGGCGATTACGGGTGGGATCATTGGCTATCTGTTTGCCCAGCGCAGCGTCGCCGAAGTGCCCGATATGGTTGAGAAACTGGCCAGTGGGCAGCCACTTAGTGGTGCGGCTGCACCTGCGCTCCGCAATGCGAATGGCGAGATCGTCAACCCGTCCTCGATCACCGTTGCCGCTGTCAAGCGCGTTGCCCCCGCTGTTGTCACCGTGATCAATCGCAATGCGGGCGATGCGGGCAGTGGCAGTGGCGTAATCATTAGCAACGAGGGGCATATCATCACCAATCACCACGTCGTTGAGAACGCAGATCGGCTCTCGGTGGTGTTTGCCGATAGCTCGCGCCAAGTGGCAACCTTGATCGGCTCGGACCCACTCTCAGATATTGCGGTGATCAAAGTTGATGGGCCCGTACCCGCTGTTGCTGCCATCGGTTCATCCGAAATCCTTGAGCCAGGTGAAATGGTTATTGCGATTGGTAGCCCGCTCGGGAACTTTCGCAATACGGTCACTTCTGGCATCGTGAGTGCGCTGAACCGCTCGGTGGGCAACTTTGAGGGCTTGATCCAGACCGATGCCTCGATCAATCGCGGCAACAGTGGGGGCCCGTTGATCAACCTGCGTGGCGAAGTGGTTGGGATCAATACGCTGGTGGTGCGAGGCAATGGAGTAATGCTGGGCGGCGATCAGGCCGAAGGCCTCGGCTTTGCAGTCCCAAGTACGATCTTCAAGAATGTCAGCGAGCAACTGATTGATACGGGGCAGATGAAGTACCCCTATCTTGGGATTCGCTACAACATGATTGATGGTGAGATTGCCGCTGAGCAGAACCTGCCGGTGCAATCTGGGGCATTTGTGGCCAGTGTCGAGCCAAACACTCCAGCTGCCCAAGCAGGCTTACAAGCCAATGACATTGTTACTGCCGTCAATGGTACATCGCTCGCTGTAGACAACTCGCTGCGCTACGTGCTCACCCAATACCGCCCCGGCGATACCGTCACGCTGAAAGTTCAGCGCGGCAGCGAAGAACTCACGCTCAACGTGACGCTCGGCACGCGCCCAGCGAATCTCGATGTGATCCCACCCCAAGGCTTCCCGATCCCGCCGATGCCGCCTTTTCCAAACGACGACGGCGTAGAGCCATAGGTGTTGAGCCAAACGTGGGACCGTATAGCCGCCCGTCGCTGGTTGCTATTGTGGGGGCAACGGCGGCGGGCAAAACTGCCCTAGCGATCCAGCTGGCCCAACGCTTGGGCGGCGAGATTATCTCGGCCGACTCGCGCCAGATTTATCGTGGCATGAGCATCGGCACGGCCAAGCCTACCCCTGCCGAACAAGCTGCCGCCCGTCACCACCTGCTCGACATCTGCGACCCCGATCAGCCGTACTCACTGGCCACCTACCAAATACAGGTGCAGCAGATCCTCGCGGAGCTATGGGCACGCGGGAAGCTGCCGTTGCTGGTGGGTGGCACGGGGCAATACCTTGCCGCCGTGCTGGAAGGCTGGAACGTGCCGCAGGTTCCCCCCCAGCCGAGCCTCCGTGCTGAGCTAGAAGCCTACGCCACCGAGCACGGAGCCGCCGCGTTGCACCTGCGCCTGCAAGCCGTAGACCCAGATGCCGCTGCCCAAATTGGGCCAACGAATGTGCGCCGCATGATCCGTGCGCTCGAAGTATTCTCCGCGACGGGCACACCAATCTCGCAGCAACAGACGCGCCACCCACCGCCCTACCAGATCACCACGCTCTGGCTGGACGTGCCCCGCACCGTGCTCTACAAGCGCATTGATCGGCGTGTGGATGCGATGCTTGCGGCGGGCTTGCTGGCAGAAGTGCAAGAGCTACTGGCACAAGGCTACGGCTGGGATTTGCCCGCAATGTCCAGCTTGGGCTACATCCAATTTCGCCCCTACTTCACGGGTGAGGCAACCCTTGCAGCATGTGTCGAGCGGCTGAAATACGACACGCACGCCTTTGCCCGACGGCAGGCCAGCTGGTTTCGGCGGCTGCCGGGCCTTGTGCGGCTGGTGGGCTAAGGCCACCACGCTCGCACCACGCCAGTGTTCGTGGCAGCCGTTGTGGGTCTCTGTGCTATACTATCTTCTAGGAGCCAGAGCCGAAACCACTGGAAATGGAGCCATGCATGAGTCAAATGAGTGCGATTGATGAACTGCTGACGCGGGGCGTAGCGGAGGTGATTGTCGCCAGCGAATTGCGCGAACGCCTCATGCGCGGTGAACGCCTGCGCCTGAAGCAGGGCTTTGATCCAAGCCGCCCCGATCTGCACATCGGGCATGCCGTCGGGCTACGCAAGCTCCGCGCCTTCCAGCAGCACGGGCATCAGGTGGTGCTGATTGTCGGTGATTGGACTGCCCAGATTGGCGATCCCAGCGGGCGTGACGAAACCCGCCCGCGCCTCACAGCGGAGGTGGTGCAGGAGAACGCCCGCATCTTTATGGAGCAGTTCTTTCAGGTGGTAGATCGAGAGCAGACCGAAGTGCGTTGGCAGAGTGAGTGGTACGGTGATTTCAAGCTCGAAGATGCGCTCGACCTCGCCGGCCGCTTCACGCTGGCCCAGATGCTCGCGCACGAGACCTTCCGCAAACGCTACGAGGCGGGGCACGCCCTGACGATTCTGGAGCTGATGTACCCCATGCTCCAAGCCTATGACTCGGTGGCGGTTCAAGCCGATGTTGAGTTTGGTGGCACCGATCAGAAGTTCAACAATCTGGCTGGGCGCGAACTGATGGCGCAAATGGGCATGCGCCCCCAACACATTCTGCTCGTGCCGCTCATTCCCGGCACTGATGGGCGCAAGATGGGCAAATCGTTTGGCAATACGATTGACATTCGCTTGCCTGCCAATGATATGTTTGGCAAGGTAATGTCCATCAGCGACGAGGTGTTGCCGCTCTACTTTGAAATCTTGACTGATACGCCGCTGTCAGAATTGGCCGAGATTCATGCTGCGCTGCATGCTGGCCGCGTCAATCCGCGTGATCTGAAGCTGCGCCTTGCGAGTGATCTGGTGCGCCAATATCACGGGGCCGATGCGGCCCACGCGGCTGAAGCCGCCTTCATTCAGCAGTTTGTGCGGCGGGAACTGCCCGACGCAATGCCCACCTACACACTCGATAGCGTGATGACTATTGTTGATCTGCTGGTGGCGACGGGCTTGACGAGTAGCAAAGGCGAAGCACGGCGTTTGATTGATGGCGGTGGGGTGCGCGTGGATGGCGAGAAGGTTGAGGGCTACGATCTCCGCCTTGAGCCGGGCACAGCGGCCGTGGTGCAAGTGGGGCGGCGCAAGTTTGTGCAGGTGACCTGAGCAAGTCAGGTACAAGGGGAGTGCGTCATTACCGTGTGGTTCACGAGCCTATACGTCCCCCTCTGCAACCTAACCCTTAATGCAACACATGCCGATCATCCGGCGCAAGCATCGCCAGCAGATCATCCCCAAGCCGCGCAAAGATGCGCTGCGCGAAAAGCTCCATCCAGATGAACTGCCGCGCAATCAGCACCATATTGGCATTCGTGGTCACTGTTGCGGCGGTGACATCATGCCCACTGGCAATCAGAAACTCGCGCTCATCAGCAACTACAATCAGTGTCTCCTGCATGCGATGCAGTTCGGTCTCGCGTTTGGGGTGGCGCACCACCTGCCCCAGATCAAAGGGCGCATCACCTGTCAGCATCACGCCCAGCGTCACGCCGCGCTGGTGGGCCGCTGCCAGAGCCTCGCGGAGGGCAATCACATCCGCATCGGTGAGTACCAGCATCAATTCGTGTTCGGCAGCCGTAATCATCTCGGTCGCATAGGCCAGCGTGTCACGCCGCCCACTGAAGTTCCACAGCTTGCCCTCATCTTGGCGAGTGTAGAGCGGAACCAACCCAGAGCGCAGCGAGGCTACCCGCCGGTGCGTCTCTTGCTCGTGGCGATCTAGCAGCGTGTTCGGATCAATCGGGCGGTAGTAGGTCGCCTTCTCCTCTTTGGTTTTTAAGACTGCGCCGCGGGTCTCTAGCCGCCCCAGTGCCTCATACACCATCGAACGCGGAATGCCCGTCAGCTTGCCCAGTTGGTAGCCAGTCGTAGGGTGTTCCCGTAACAGAGCAAGGTAGACCCTCGCTTCGTATTCAGTTAGCCCTAGTGCGCCAAGTTCAGCAACCCAATCCATACCCATTTCTCCCACGCTAGCCTGATTTTTGCTGTGCTTAGTATATCCTTATCTTGCAATGTAGCAAATAGCAAGGCAGATGTCAAGGATAGGCTTACCCTTGCATAAGCAGTATGCTTGATCCCCATGCCTCAAACTGCGTGTAAGACGCACCCTGAAACCTTGACAAATGGCGCGGCGTGGTTTATACTCATAATAGTAGTAGATTTTCGACGACTATAAGAGTCAAACCATCAACACAATTTGAAATGAACCACAAAGGCTTGCACCCGCAGGCACGAGGAGCAACACAATGACCACGATTACGAAACCACAGGCCGATGTCCGTGCTACCGCGTCATGGCGAGCACGCCTAAATGATGAAACGCTAGAACCTCTGTTTGTCGCCCTTACGCTCGTGGGCTTGATTACGGGGGCGATGCTGGCCCACGCTGGCGCACCTACCACGTTGGTGCTTGGAGTGCATCTAGCGACGTACTTCTTCGGGGGCTTCTACGCCGTGCGAACCATCATTGCGGCCACATTGGAACGCACCATCGAGGTGGATTTGCTGATGGTCTTGGCGGCACTAGGCGCGGCCTATCTCGGCGCGTGGACGGAAGGCGCAACGCTGTTGTTCCTGTTCTCGCTTAGCAATGTGTTGCAAAACTATGCCATGAGCCGCACCCAACAAGCGATCTCAGCCCTGCTAGAGCTACGCCCAGATACGGTCGCGCTACGCCGCGCTGATCAGCTAGTCACAACGCACCTTGATGATGTGCAGATCGGCGATGTTTATGTCTTGCGACCGGGGGATCGGGTGGCCCTTGATGGGATCATCCTAAGCGGCAGCGGCAACTTTGATGAGTCTTCGATTACGGGCGAGTCGTTGCCGATCCACAAAACAGTCGGCGAAGCAGTGCTGGCCGGAACGCTTAACCAAACGGGTGCGCTGGAAGTACAAGTGACTAAGCTCGCGGCCGATAGCACGCTCTCACGCATCATCGGCATGGTCAGTGAAGCCCAAGCCAGCAAAGCCCACACCCAGAGCGTGCTAGATCGGTATGAGAAATACTATGCGATGGGTGTGATTGGCATGGTGCTGCTGTTCATCTTGCTGGTGCCAGTGCTCTTTCAGGTAGACTTCGCGGACAACTTCTATCGTGGCATGGTGCTGCTCACCGTTGCGTCGCCGTGTGCGCTGGTGATTAGTGTGCCTGCTGCGTTGCTCAGTGCGATTGCGGGTGCAGCGCGGGGCGGGGTGCTGTTCAAGGGCGGCGCATATCTTGAAGCGATGAACAAGGTGCAAGTGATTGCCTTTGACAAAACCGGCACGCTCACCTATGGCAAACCGCAGGTTGCGGATGTAATCCCTGCACCCGGTATCAGCGAGCAAGAGCTATTGGCGGTGCTAGATCGGGCCGAGCAGAACAGCGAACACCCCCTTGCCCGTGCGATCTTGAGCTACACTGCCGCGCAGGGCATCCATACCGCCGCGCCGGACAGCTTCACGGCCGTGACAGGCATGGGCGTGCGGGCAACGTGGGATGGCATGGAGACGCTGGTTGGCTCGCCGCGCCTGATGGAAACTGTTGGGATCGAGGTTGCAGCGCAGGTTCAAGCAGAATATGAGCGGCTGCTACACGCTGGGCGCGGCACAGTACTGCTGGTCTATCGTGGGGGGCAGTGGTTGGGGCTGGTGAGTGTGATGGACCGCGAACGCCCCGATGCCGCCGAGCGCATCGCCGAACTGCGTGCGCTGGGCATTCAGCGCATTGTGATGCTTACGGGTGACAATCGCACGGTGGCTGAGGCCATGGCCCAACGGCTCGGTATTGATGAAGTGCATGCGGAATTGATGCCCGCCGATAAGCTGCGCCTTGTGCGTGAGCTAGAGCAGCAGTATGGAGCGGTGGCAATGGTCGGTGATGGCGTGAACGATGCCCCCGCCCTTGCTGCGGCGCATGTCGGTATTGCAATGGGCACAGCCGGTACAGATGTGGCCCTTGAGACGGCCGACATCGTGCTGATGCGCGATGATCTGGGGGCGATAGTCCAAGCGGTGCGAACTAGCAAGCGGGCCCAGCGGATCGTTTGGCAAAACATCATCTTCGCGCTAGCTGTAGTGGTGGTGCTGGTCACGCTCACGCTCACCATTGGCATTCCATTGCCGTTAGGGGTGTTGGGGCACGAAGGCAGCACGATCTTGGTGGTGCTGAATGGCTTGCGCTTGCTGCTCCCAAGCAGCTAGGGGCAGACGATCCCCCCGCAGAGGCGAGCCGTGTGTCGCTACCACACGGCTCGCTTGGCTAAGGGCAGAAGCCCGCGCCGCACTTGGCTTCCCGCTGAATCCGGTCACCGCGCACCCGCCCACCGCCACCAGATCCACCCGCACACCGAGCGTGCGCCCATCAGGGCTAGTCGGGTCGAGGTGGCGCGGGCGGAAAGTCGGGCTATCTAGCCCAATGACCACTGTCCCTGTGATGTTGGGCGGCAACGGCACGGTGTACGTTGCCCAATCTTGCGTGAGGTGGAGCGTCTCTAGCTGTTGGCCATTCAGCGTCAGCACCAGCGCGACAGGCGATGCGGGCGGCGTAGTTGGGCGGCCGGCCGCTACGCGCAGCGTGAGGCAGCGCGGCTCTGGGGCGGCGGGATCAGCCACGCTCAGACGCACGTGGGCTGGGCCGCGGGTCCAGCGTGAGGGCGGCTGCGCGTCTGCTTCGGCGAAGTGGAAGCCGCGCACAAACCCCAAATCCAGCCCACTGCCAAGATCAAGCGCGGCGGGCGGGGCACTGATTGCCCGTTCCCATAGCCATGCCTGCAAATCCTGCAAAGCGGCGGTTTCGTAGCTGAAGGCCGTGCGGATCGCCAGCTCTGCATCGGCATCGGCGCGGGCCCGCCACAGATCACCGAGCAGCAGGTGCGCGTAGGGGTGCGCGGGGAGCAGCGTGCGGGCTGCGAGCAGATCCGCCTCGGCCTGCGCCAGATCGCCCAACCCAAGCTGAGCTTGGGCCTGTGCCACGCGGGCCAGTGCCGAATTAGGATCGGCGCGGCGAGCGGCAGATGCAGCGGCATACGCTCGTGCCGGATCGGTTGCCAGCGCGGTGTGAGCCTGCATCAGATGCGCGTGCTTGCGACCGAGTTGCCACGCCAGCACGGGGTAGGGGCGATGTGCCAGCACCACGATCAACGCTAGCCCCACCGCAACTGCACTGAGATAGCGTGGCCGCAACATTCGGGTGAGCAGCATTGCGGTGTAGGCGATCAATACCGGAAGCAGGGGCAAGCGGTAGCGCAACTCGACGTGGAAGATCAGCATCGTCAGCACGATGTATGCGCCCCACAGCCCTAGTAGCCAGCGCGGATCGGGCGGGCGCGGGCGGGTGCACGGGTGTGGCGCACAGAGGGCGGCTAGCCCGCCGAGTAACACCCCCAGCCACAGCGCATCGCCGAGTAGCAGGCGCACCCAAACTTCAGCCGGAGGCACCCAGATCGCCTGTCGTTCGCGCATGTCGTCGGTATATTCGAGTGCGAACACCAGCAATGCCTCGCGCTGCACCTTTGCCCAGAACCACGCCGGATGCTCACGGATCGCCGCGATTCCGTTTTGGCTACCCAGCTGCTGCCGCAACAGGCGATCCTCGCCGAGTGCATACAGCTGCTGCTTGACCGCCTCGCGCCCCTGTGGGTCATTATCGAGCCACAGGTTCTCTGCGCCGGTGGTATCAATCACGATTAGACCACCATACTCTAGGTAGTTGCGGGCGGTCCACGGGGCTAGCACCGCGAGCGTTGCCGCGCCAAACAGCACGGCGGGTAGCAGGGCCTGCACCACCCCCCGCCACACTCCTGATTGGAGTGCTGCCCGCAACTGGGGCAGCCCCGCCGCGAGCAGCCACAGCCCCCCTAGCGGCAGCAGCACCAAGCCGACGGAGCGGGTGAGGCACAGCAACGCTAGCACCACGCCCGCCGCCCCTGCCGCCACCCAATGCGTGCGGGCTGAGCCGACGAGGAGCCACAGCAGGATGCTCAGCAAGAACAGAAACAGCGTCTCGGTGAGCAGTTCGGTCGCCCGCATTGCGAGCGTATAGTTCAAGGCGGTGAGCAACGCGGCAATAGTTGGCGCGACGGACAAGGCGCGTGGGGCGCGTGGGGTGCGGGTAGGCTGGTAATACGGCACGAGGCGGCGGGTGAGCAGCCAGATGGGGATTACGGTCACGGCACTGAGGATCGCCTGCACGAGGCGCAACTGCTGCACTAGCGAGTCGGACAAGTAGATCACGCCCGCTAGAAACACCCCATACAGCGGCGGGCGCATAAACTGCAATTCGGTGTAACGCCGTTCGCGGAGCAAGGTCAGGGCTTGCGCGAAGTATTCCTGCTCGTCGCCGCCAAGCGGGTAGAACTCACGCCAGTGCCAGACTTGCAAGCGCAGCACCAGTGCAAGCCCAACGGCAAGGGTGAGCCACAGCCATTCGCGCCGCGTCGGGGCGGGCAGGAGTGGGATGGTGTGGCTCATTGCGGGCGTAGCTCAACCCAATCAAGGCGCACCCCCAAACGGCGCAGCTGCCCCGCTTGTAGGCCCTGTTGCGCCAGTAGATCGGTAGCGGCGGGCGTGAAGGCTGGGGTCGTCAGTTCCAGCACCAGATCGGCTCCGAGCGGGGTAGCAGGTAGCGGCAGACACACCTCATCTACTGTGCGGCGCAGGGGCACAGTGCCAAAGGCTGTCGCCGGAGCTGCTTTCACCGCGGTTCCGGCGGCATAGGCGAGGGTGAGCGTGGGCAAGGGCAGATCGGCGGGCAAGCCGCGTCCATCATAGCGCAGGCAGACCTGCTGGGTTGCACCGCCCTGTTGGGGGAAGAGCACCCGCGCCTGTGCTGCCGTCCAGCGAAATGTGCCCCCGCCACTTGGATCACCTTCACCGAGATAGAAGCCGGAGATGTAGCCCAGATCGAGGTTGCCGCCCAGATCAACGCGGCGCGTAGGCGGGGGATAGAGCCACTGCCACGCCCATTCGACCGGGTTTGCAGCATCCACGAAGCTGGGCGTAAACGCCGCCCGCGCCCCCGCTAGATCACCCATCCGGCGCAGCAAATCGCCGCGCACCACACTCGCCCGCCAGTTGCGGGTTGCCTCAAGCTCTGCCGGATCGGGCAGCTGGGCTAGCCCCTGCGCGGGTTGCCCCTCTAATCCCAACAGCAACGGCTCGGCGGCGATGCGCCACAGGTCTAGCCCCGGCTGCTGCGCGATCAGGCGACGGGCCGTGGCCGCATCGCCGCGCCCAAGCGCAGCCGTGATCTGCTCTTCGTGGAGGTAGGTGCTGCGTTGGGCAAGGGCGATTTGGGTATTCGCAAGGCTACTCGGATAGGGCCCTAGATAGGATGCCCACGCTGCCGGTGCTTGCTGGAGATAAGCATATGGCGTACTAGCGATTAGGAAAAGCACGGCCGCCGTGAGCAGGGCGGGGCGCGGGACTCCCTGTAGCGGGAGCGACACTCCTGCCCGTTGCCAGAGCCAGACGAGGAGCAGGGCCGCATAGATGCAGGCGAAGGGCAGCAGGGGTATACGGAAGCGATTGATTGCAAAGAGGATCGGTGCAGTGAGCAGATGGTAAAGCCACCACAGCCCGATCAGGGTGGTGAGCGGCGGCGCAGCTTGGCGCACCCACCATAGCCCGAAGCCCGCCACCGCTAGCCCTAGCACAACCACATACAGCGTATCTTCGGCGAGGAACAGCGCAAGCGTGTAGCCAATAGGCAGCCGCCCCAACGAGAAGCCACTGGTCATGCGTTCTGCGCCGGTGTAGTTGATCTGGAACAGGTTGACCAGTTCGCTACTGCTCTTGCGGATAAAGGCCGCCGGAGCCGCTTGCAACAGGCACAGCCCCTCGCTAGTCATCAGGTGTTGGCGTTGGGCATGGGTAATCTCCGCGGCCGACTGCCCAAGTGCTGCAAGCAACTGCGGATCGTTGCGTTGGTAGCGGCAGCTGTCGGCTAGCAGGCTCTGGCGTTCGTTCTGGTTCAGGTTCGGATCGAGCAACGCCTGCACAAAATTGCGTGTAGATGTATCGCCGCGAGTGCCATCGTGGGCGGTGCGTGCGCCGAGCAGCAGATTGTACGCGCCGGTGGTATCCACCAGAATCAGCCCGCCAAAGGTGCGGCTCGCGTAGCTACTCCACGTAGCGATGATGCCGCCGCTCACCCCCGCAAACAGCAGCGCGGCGAGCACGGCGGTGCGGAGCGTGCGCTGTTCGCGCCGGTGCAGCCATACCAGCCAGATCACGATCAACGGCAGCATGCCCAATGTTAAGCCGCGTGTGAGGGTGGCCACACCAAGCAGGCCACCCGCGCCAAGCAGGGCCAGCCAACGCCCACGCACCTTGAGGGCGTGCCAGCCCAGCGCAAAAAAGCCACCTAGCAGGAGTGTCAGGTACAGCGTTTCGCTCAAGATGATTTGCGGGTAGCTGGCAAAAGGCAGGTACACGGCCGCAATGCCGGCCGCCACAAGCGGCACAGTGGGTAGCCCATGCCAGCCGTTGGGTGGGGTGGGGCGGGCTTCATGGCCCACCACTAGCCCCGCTAACGCCGCAACCAGCAGCACGTTGATGAGGCTCAGGGCCAGCTGGGAGAGGTAGATGGGGGTGAGATTGAAGCCAAAGAGGGCCATGTGGGCGGCAAGGAAGAGCGGATAGACCGGAGCGCGAGTCCATAGCCAGCCGTGATACCACGCAAAGCCACGCCCGTGCGCGAGCCAATCGGCGGCGGCGAGGTATTCGGCTTCGTCGCTGATCCAGCCTTGACGCGGCAGCTGCTCCCACAATGCTAGCCGCACCAGCACCGCCAGCACCAGCACCAGCATCAGCCCGCGCCGCATGGCGATTGCCTTACGTAACAGGGTGATCGGTGATCGGTATCAGGTGTCAGGTTACAGGGGGCAGAGTGGAAGGATTGCAATAAGAGGTCCTCACTGTTTGGTAGATGTGATTGGCAGTGCTTTGTATAAGCAAACCTCGACCGTGTTGTCACTCTCCCCTGACACCTCGTACCTTGCACCTGAAACCTTGCTTACCTGCCATTCCTCAGCGGGCCACGATCTGCACCGTGCCCAGCCACAGGCGGTTGCGATCTACTGGATGGGTGGACTGGATCGGCAAACGAGCTGCTTCGTCTGGCTCACCAGAAGGGTACATCCCCAGATAGAGGTGATACTCGCCCAGCGGCAGATCGGCGGGCAGGGGGATCGCTTGCTCATCGTGCACCGGCTTGCCGGGCAGCCAGATCGTGGTTGGGAGGTAGCCCTCTAGCGGGGGGCCATCGCTGCCTGCGGGCGGCGGCAGATCGCATTGCTGGCACAGGTGCAGAAAGGTGATGTACTCGTGCTGGGGCTGGCGCACGACATCCCAGAACAACGTGAGCGGGATGTTGCCGCCCGCCTGATACACGCCTGCGCCCTGCGGCAAGGTCGCCTTAAACATAACTTCTTTGAGCAGGATGTCCTCCCCGAACTGGGCCGCGTAGGGCGTGCCGGGCGGGTGCAATGCGCCGGTCTCGTAGGCTTCGGGCGAATCTTGGCAGAAGACGTGGACACCGTGTGTGCGCCAGATTCCACAGGGCCACTTGCGTTGCTCCCAGCTGTATTGGTAGTAGATGCCCACCAAGCCGTACTCATCGGTTTCGAGCAAGGGCTGATCTACGGTGCGGGCGTGGGCGGGCGCAATAATCAGGAAGCTGCGGTAGTAGCCCGCAAACGCCTCGCGCCGTGCCGCATACCAATCACGCATGGTAAATTCGCGCTGGCCATGCTTGAAGGCCGCAAAGGTGACTGGCTCTGGCGGCCGGTCGGCAGTGTGCCGCGCCATATAGTAATCGTATAAGGGGCGAATATACGCCGGATGGAGCACAATCAGGTCATCGGGGTGCATGCGGGTAGCAACTTCGGCGATGGCTTCGCGGTACTGCTCTTTAACCGGATCGCCCGAAAAGATGCCGTATTGGGCTTGCGTTAGGGCTAGCCCATGCACAAGCACCACGCTCGCTAGCACTGCGCCACTCAGCCCGCGCACCACCCGCGCCGGATGGAGCAGTGGGTAGACTAGCAACAGCAGCCACACCGGATAGATCAGCAGGAGGTAACGGGCTTCAAACAGGCGCGTGGCTCCGAGCTGCGCCAGAAACAGTCCAGCAGGCACACACAGGAAGCAGAGCAACACCCGTGCCGCGTGGCTCTGGGGGCGGGGTTGCAGGGCCGCTTTGAGGAGCAGATATAGCCCTGCTGTGCCTAAGCCGAGAAACGGCACAATCCACCACAGCGGAAACTCATTGGGGCCGCGGTCAAGGCTGAAGCGCAGCAGCGTCAGCTTGAGGGCGAGCGTAGGGGTTGCTGGAATGTAGGCTCCCGTCGCGGCAATATCGCTGCCTAGCCCGCGTGCCATCAACAGCACCAAGCCCACGCTGGTAGCCAGCACCGCCGCGCCACCGAGCAGACGCACGCGCCATGTTTGCGCGGCAGGGGCGAGCCACAGCCACACCACTGCGCTCGCTAAGCCTAACAGGATGGCAAGGCGATGCAGGCAGATGCTCAGCAAGGCAATGCCGAGCAGCATGAGCCATGCTCGGCGGGTGGGGTGCTGCACCGCTCGCAAGGTGGCCCACAGCAGCAGGATGCTCGCTACAAGCAGCATGCTGTAGACTTTGGCTTCTTGGGCGTACCAGATTGCAAAGGGGGCGGTACTCATCAGCACAGCGACGGCGAGGCTGAAGGCGAAGGTGGCGCGGCTGTCGCGCTGGTGCATGCGTGCGAATTGGCTGGCAACGCCGAATAGTAGCCCAACTGCTACTGCCCCCGCCACCGCCGAAGGCAGGCGCAAGGCCCATTCGCTATCGCCCGCGAGGGCCACCCACGCCTTGAGGAGCAGGTGATAGAGCGGGTAGGCGGCAGCCGGGCTAAACAGATCGGCAAACAAGGTAGCCCAACTCGATTGGATCAATGCCCATGTACTGCCCTCATCGAGCCACAGGCTCTGCGCGGCAAGGCGATACAGGCGCAGCAGGAGCGCACCCATGCCTAGCCCGACCGCGATGGCCAGCATCAGCCCGATCTGACTGAGCTTAGGCAGCGCAAGGGCCCCGCCCAGCATGGGCAAGGTTGGTGCGCTCGCTACAGGCGGCGGGACCCGCCCAGCCCGGCGGGCTTTAGATGGTTTGGTTGAGGGACGCGGTAAGACACGCATCGTTGTACACCTGTTCGAAACGGGCGGCCGTGTGCGCCCACGTCAATTCGTGCAGCACCCGCTGGCGGGCAGCCAAGCCCATCTGGGTGGCCCGTTCCGGCTCGGCAAGGATGCGCCCGATGGCGGCTGCAAGGGCGGACGGGTCACGGTCTGGCACAAGTAGCCCATGCTGGCCATCCACAAGCACATCCGGCACACCGGCCACCTGCGAAGCCACAATTGGGCGGGCGGCGGACATCGCTTCGAGCAGCACATTCGGCAGCCCGTCGGTGCCCTGATCGCGCACAATCGGTAGGGCAAACAGATCGGCGGCGGCAAGGTACAGGGCGGCCCGTTCGCGCTCTAGCTGCCCAGTAAAATGCACCCGCTCGTGGATGCCAAGCTGCCGAGCCTGCTGCACCAGCGCGGCCTGCAAATCGCCGTAGCCCACCAGCACCAGATGGGCGTGCGGGTGTTGCTGCACCACCGTTGCCCATGCATCGAGCAATACGCCGAAGCCCTTCTTGTATACCAACCGCCCTAAGCCTACCACAAGTTGCGTTTCTGTGTGCAGCCCCAGCTCGGCCCGCACCTGCGCGGCGGCGGCGGGGTTGGGTTGAAACGCCTGCACATCCACGCCATACGGGATCACGCGGATGTGCGCGGGGGGTGCGCCAAGCCGTACCGCACGCTGCAACAGATCGCTACTGCATGCGGTAATCGCTGCTGCAGCCCGAAATGCCACCCCAGCGGGCGGCGTAGTTTGCCAGTAGCGTTCGGCCATATAGATGTCGCTCCCGTGCAGGCTAATCACCAGTGGAATTCCGTGCCGGTGGGCGACCACGGCCGCAGGCACGCCATTTGGCAGCACCCAATGGGCGTGCAGCAGGTCAAAGGGGGCATGCATGTGCAAGGCATGGGCGACGGCTCGCGCACTGGCCCACAGCGCAAATGGCGTAACGGCGAGGGTTTGCCAGCGCACGATGGTATCGCCAAAGAGCGATTGGGCGTAGCCCCACACATTCAGGGCGGGGTGCGGCGCATAGGCAAAGAAGTGCAGATGCACACCGCGCTCAATGCGTTGGCGATGCACGTCGGGGTGGGCAGGGGCGAGGACGTGGACTTCGTGCCCGCGTGCCACAATGCCCGCCGCAATCTCCTCAATAAAGGGGGCGGTGGTCTCGCCAACATATTTGGGGTAGGAGGTCGTCAGCATCAGGATTCGCATCTGCTTCGGCTCACTCCTTGCGCTCGGCAAACTGGGCGGGCAGTTGCTCTGGAAAGCGGTAGATCAGCACACGGTTATCGGGCGTGGGGCTAGCATACACCACCGTGAAGCCGTAAATCACATCGCCCACTTGGGCATCGCCCGCCCGCAAGAGCGGCGCAAGCAGTTCGGCTCCATCACCTTTCACCCGTTGCAGTGTCTCAAAGACCAGATACTCGGCCCGGTAGTGCTGCGCCAGTTGCCAAAATAGCTCGGCATCGTTGGTGTTGGGGATCATGACTGCCGGACGGGTGCTGTGCCAGTTCAGCTGCCATGGGTTGCGGGTCATCATCACCGCATTGGGGGCCGTGTTATCGCGTAGCCATGCGTAGGCGCGGATGTCCGGCTGCCACAGAGCCGGTTCGGTCTGCACCTTCATAGCAATCGGCCCCCACGAGTGCTGCATAATTGCGCCGGTGGTGAGTAACACCACGAGCAAGCCGAGTGGTTGCCAGCGGCCAGCACCGAGTTGGGTGAGGGCCGTATACAGTGACCAGATCAGCCCTGCGATCAGCAGTGCCAGCCACGGCATCAGCATCAGAAAGTAGCGTTCTTCATTGGTGCGCCAGTAGGTCAGCAAGAAGATGATATACGGTACAAACGCAAAGAGCAGGAGGCTGAGCAAGCGTCGCCGGAAGCGTACCGCCGCAAGCACTGCGAGCAAAGATAGCCACGCCCCAGTAGGCGACATGATGTTGCGAACCTCGTTGCGGCTAAAGAGGCGATGCCACGCCGCATCGGGCGGGCCGGGTGGGCCCACCCACGCGGGCATCAGGTAATCGCGTAGGGCGAGCAGCTGCGTGCGGAATTTGGCGTAGGTATAATCGAAGCCCCAGCGCAGCACCCAACTCCGATCCGGTATACCTAGCCCGCCGACTTCGGGCGCAAAGACGCGGTAGATGTCGTGCCATGCTTCACCGCTATCGCCCCGATAGCCGAGCACCCACGCATCGTACCTCTCGGTGGAATAGACGGGCGTACCGAATAAGGCCATGTTGCGAGCCAGATACGGCGAGAGGACTAGCAGGGCGACGGCCGTCCAGAGAATGCCGCCCACAAGCAAGCCGCGCACCGCCTGCCGCGCCTGCGCGAGCGTGGGGTGTGGGTATTGGTGGCGCAGGGTGTACAAGCGGCTTGCCGCAAGCCACAGCCCCAAGCCGATGGCAATCAGTGCACCGCTTGGCTTTTGCAGCATCATCAAGCCAGCCAGCACGCCTGCCACGCCTAGCCAGCGATAGACGTGGTGGGCGGGGGCAGCGGTGCGGTGCGCCTCTTCGGCACGGTAGATCAAATAGATTGCGGCGGTGCTAAAGACGACGAACGCAAGATCGCTGGTAGCATAGATGACCAGCGTGAAGAACAGGTGGTTGGTCACGGTGATCAGGGCGGCAAGCAAACCCACACGCGGCGACCAGAGCCGCGCCCCGATGTGGTAGATGAGCAGCAAGAGTGCCAGCGTGAAGAGCAGATTGGGCAGCTTGGCCGCCCACGCTTCTGCCCCGAATAGCGCAAAGAAGGGCGCAATCCAGAGCGGCTGGAGTAGGGGCCATGTCTCTTGCGGGCGGGTCGTGGTGGGGATGATGGTATAGAACTGGCTGACGTAATCTACGACCCACCCACGCCCGGCGATCAGGTTGCGGGCGACGACGGCATTATCGGCATAATCGGCGTGCCCGACATAGGGCAGGCGCAGGATCACCGCAAACACATAAGCTAGCCACGCCCCACCAAGCAGCAGCAGCCACCAGCGGGCGTGGCGCGGGTGATCCATACTCGCGGCAATCCGCTCGGTGGTGTGCGGCAGCCCAGATGGACCCGATGCGATCAGCAGCATCACGCTGCCCACCAGCACTACTCCGATCAGCAGCGAGTCAGGGAACATAGCATGCCACAGCCCGACAGTTGGGCTAGCCCAGCGTTGTACGGCTGCACCACTGAGCAGCGCAAGCCATAGCCCCGCCGCCACGGCCACGCCGTAGTGTAATGCGTGCCCGTAGGTGTAGCGTTGCAGCAGGCGATGCAGCCAACCGAGCAGGGGCCCAGACCACGCCACGAGCAGCAAGCCGAACAGGCCCCACAGCGCAACCTCTAGCACTGCGCCCATCCAGATACGGGTGAGGGCCAACCCCGCCGCGCCTGCGCCTGTAGCCAAGATTGTCGCCACAAATGCAAGCGGATAGGAGCCGAACACCCGCAACAGCACGAGGTAGAGCAGCAATGCCACCAGCATCAGCAAACCGACGGCTCGCCACGCGGGGGGCAACAGCCCGGACGGTGGGCTAGCGTGCGGGGCAACAGCCACTGTCGCAAGGCGCACCCCTTTCGGGCGCAGGTCGTTGCCGCGCAGGGTGTGCTGGAAGGTGGCACTGGTGGTGAGCTTGAGCACGAGATCGGGCGATGGTTGCAGGGCAGCGGGGATGACGAAGGTGTAGCTCTGCCATGTAGCGGTGGGGCGAAACTCGGCAAGGTGGGTATCCCCCACCCTAAGCGTCACAAGCGGTTGGAGCGTACCATCGCTGGCAGGCTCTACGCCGTATTGGGGTGGGTCGCGCACATCGGTGGGGAAGCCCTGCGCCACCAGCGTGAGCGCAAGATCATGCCCGCGCCCCAGATTGGGCAAGCTGATGACGGCGTATTCACGGCTCCAACGGCTGCGCTGCGTGGGCGAGTCGGGAGTCAGCTCATCGGGATACCACGCGCCTTGTGTGATCGCATCGCCCCCCAAGCCAGCACTGGTATGCAGAAACAGCTGATCGCCGAGCCAGCCAATCTGGACTGTGCCATGCGGCGGAGCCTGATAGGCAAGGCTGCCGACGAGTGCCGCCAGCACCAGCACCACGCCTACCGTGAGATATACGGGGCGCAGCAGGGCTGCCGCTAACGGATCAGTGCGCTGGGCGGCGACAGGCGTTGGGGCGGGTGAGTTGTGCAGCACCGTTTTCATGCCACTGCTATTATACTGTGCTTTTGCGCTGTCGTTTCCAATAGCAGACTGATGCGGTGCTGAGCAGAAGCAAACGCGACGGTTCAGTAACCTGCGAAGCGGCGGTGAGGAACCTAGACACCACACTGCGTGCGGAGTATCTCGATGAGATCATTAATACGCTGGGAGTGATCGCGCATCGTGACATACGAGATGCCGGTTTGCTTACCATGGGCAATCTGGTTGCGGTTATTGACAACACTGTTTACCGCAGCCTTAACTTCAGGGGAGATAGTGGTTTCAAGCTCTTCGCGCCACGTATCATTAAACGCACCACTCAGATCGAGAATACGATCCATTTTTGGATTATGAATGTTGCCCAATTGACGTTTAACATAATTTGCAACTGGGCGGGATGCTTGTTGCTCGGCATACGCACCAAAAATCTCTTCGAGTGCATTTTCAAGGAAGCCCGATACCAGCACACAGAGATACCGCGCAAAGTGCGCCTGAAGTTCGGGGTCGTGGTCGAGATCTTTTACCCGCTTAAAGAGTGCATCGAGTTTGTCGCGTTGGCGTTCCAGTTCCCTCACGCGACACCTGCAAAGGCTGCTGCTGCCAGTCTTAAGCGGTCGCGAACATTTGCCGGATCAGTTGTGCCTGCCGTGTAGAGGCGCACAAACTCGGTATCTTTGATCAGCATATCATAGGCAACCTGTAGTTGCTCGCAATCGGTGATGCTGCCGCGCTCCAGCCGTTTCGCAATCCCGTACATCACGGCATCGTAGACGGGCGCATTGATGGCACGCTTCGGACGAAAGGGCCGCTCGCCTAGGCAGCGATGCACCGTGTCAATCGTATTCGTAAAAACCCGCACCAACTCGGTTTCTGACTGTTTCTCTAGTTCGCGGTTATCGCGCATATACTTATTCAGAAACGTAAGTAACGGCTTTTCGTATTGCTCTAAATTATAGTACAATGCAAAGAAACGCAGAATCAGTTCTTGGTCTTTCATCCGTTGATTGACCGGCCCAAAAATACTGCGCCAGTTGGTATACGTATTGAGGTCTTGCAAGAGCCTGAGCAGCTTGCCCTGATAGATACTGGCCCGTATCTCCTGTGGCTGAAGCGATACACCGCCCGTATTGAGCCGTTCAAAGATGTAGTAGATGCTACTGCTGTCCTCTTCTTCAGGCTTATCCTGTTTGATTACTGTAGCATGGATAATCGCATTGTCCAAGTCTCGCCGATCACGCGGTTCGAGATCGGCGTAGGCTTTACCCTCAAATTCGGGGTTGAGCGGTTTGTTGCGCTCGCCTTTTAGGATAAATGGGACTGTGCCTTCACCTTTGGGGAACATCCCATCATAGAAATGGCGCAGGCTCCGCAGGCGTTGCTGGCCATCTATCACGAGCAGCTGGCGCGTCTTGGGATCAATCGCCAGAAAGATACCGGGCACTGGTAAACCCAACAGCAACGATTCGATGAAGCGGGAAGCCCGCGCTTGGGTCCAGACATACTTGCGCTGAAATTCCGGTACAATGATGTCTTCATCACGAATACGTTGCACCAACCCACGCACATCATAATCAGCTCCATAGCTAGAGATGGAGTAGGTAAAGGGCGTTTCTTTATCCTCAAGCGTGTCTTCGATGTCTTTGCGCTGTTCGACATCAGCGAGAACTTGCTGTTCATAGTCAAGGAGATCGGTGTCAGATGGATCGGTTGGGGGGGCTGAAGTGCGTTCTAGGTCGTGCATACGCATCGTTCCTTTCATTGGAAGAATCGCCTCAACAATATGGACAGTATAGCATATCCCTAGCTTCCCCCCTCACGGGCGGCGGAAGGGCTGCCCTAGCGCGGCGGGTGCAGCCGTATTCAGCCGTGCAAGCACGTGTTGCACGGGCTGGCTGAGCGGTGCGGGCAGTTGCTCGATCCAGCGTTGCAGGGTCGGGTTGCTGCCTGCATTCACTAGCACGAGGATCAGGATCATCAGCGCAAACGGCGCAACTTGGAAAATCTGGGTGGGGACGTTCGGGATGAGACTCTGCGAGCGTGTGGCAAAGAGCTGCAATGCACCGAAGAGGTAGCAGCCAAAGGCCACGCGCCATGGGTTCCAGCCGCCAAAGATCACAATCGCCAGCGCAATCCAGCCTGTGCCTGCAATGTGGCGGTAGCTCCAGCCCTGCTTCAGATCGAGCGTGTAGGCCGCCCCCGCAATGCCCACCAACGCCCCACCCAGCAGCACATACAACAGCTGCAACGGCAACACTGGCACACCCCGCGCATAGGCCGTCGTGGGGCGTTCGCCCAGTGCGCGGAGCGTCAGCCCAGCGCGGGTGCGGAACAGAAACCACCATACCAGTGGCACGAGCAGGAAGCTCGCATAGATCAGCAGATTGTGTTGGAACAAGACCTGCCCCAAGATCGGTAGGTCTTGCAGCACGGGGATTGGCTGCGCGGGCACGGCTACGCCCGGGATCCGCACGTAGGGGTTGCCCAGAAACGAAGATAGATCGGTGCAGAGCAGCGCAAGCACAAAGCCTACTGCCGTCTGCGAGAGGCGTAAGCCAAGACTGACAAAACACAGTACCAGTGCCACGAGCATGCCCACGCCGGCCGCCGCCACAAAGCCGAGCAGCACATTCTGGGTATGCACCCCGACGGCAAAGCCCGTCATGGCAGCAAGCAGCATCTTGCCATCAAGGGAGAGGTTAACCACGCCGGACCGCTCGGTGATCGTCTCGCCCATCGTGGCAAAGATCAGCGGTGCGGCTCCCGCGAGGATCGCCGCAAGGTTAATCAAGATTTGCTGGGTATCCATTGGCTTTCCTTTCGGTAACAGGTGTCAGGTGGCGGATAGTTATCGTCTGCGCTCCTGCACACCCTGCGCGATCAGGGCAAACAGTACCAGCGTGCCCTGCAACACACCGGCAATGCTGCTATCTATACCGAGCTGCAACGGGAGCTGGATGCTGCCGATGGAGAAGCTCGCAAACAGAATGGCGACGGGCCCGACCCAGACTGGATTGAAGCGCACCAGCAGGACCACTAACAGGGCGAGAAAGCCGATCCCACTTGAAATATTGGGGATCAGGGCACGATACACCGCAAGGATTTGCAAGGCTCCGGCTAGCCCCGCCAGTGCGCCACATCCTGCCAGCGATTGGACCAGTCGGGCGTGGGCGGGCACACCGAGCCGTTCGGCGGCGGCAAGGTTCAATCCGGTGGCGCGTAGTTCCAAGCCCCAGTGTGTGCGGGTCAGTGCAAACCAGACCACGCTGATGCCAACAAGGGCGATGATCGGGGCGAGGGGCACAAGCCGACTACCTTCAAGTGTTGGGAGCCACAGAGCTTCGGGGAGCGGTTCAGTACCGGACATGGAGGCTACGCCGGGCCGCTTCCACGGCCCGAAGACGAGATACAGGGTGATGCCGATGGCGATGAAGTTTAGGCCTAAGCCGACGAAAATCTCACTGACGTTGGTATACAGGCGCAGCACGCCGACGAGCAACGCCCACAGCATACCACCGCTTGCACCCGCACTGAGGGCGAGTAGCCACAGCACTGGCGGCGGCAGATCGGGCAGCAGCCGCAAGGGAACCATGGCGAGCACCGCGCCGATCACGATCTGTCCCTCGATGCCAAGATTGTACAATCCAGCCGAGAAGGTCAACGTTAAGCCTGCTGAACAAAGCAGGAGCGGGGCGGTCAGCATAATCAGATCAGCGATAGTGCGCGGATTGCGAAACGCACCCGACAGGATCAGGCGATAGGCTTCAAGCGGGGCTGTCCCTGATGCCAACAGGACGAGTGTGGTGAACAGGAGCGTTCCACCAATGATGATCGCCGCCGATGTGAGCAGTTGTATGGCAGGCTGCATGCGTGTACGTGGGAGAGGCGGCGCGGGCAAGGCTTCGGGGGTGGTTTCGGTGGGAAGGTTATCCGTCACGGGCGGCTACCTCAGCAAAGCCCACCCCGCCAATCAACTCGGCAAGGCGGGTGGCGGTCATTGTGGCGCACGGCAGCAGGTGCGACACCTGTCCGCCAAAGAAGACTAAGAGCAGATCGCTGTAGTCGAGTAGTTCATCGAAATCGGCAGAAGCAAACACAATCGCCGTGCCCTCTGTACGGCGGTGCAGCAGACGTTGCCAGATCGCTCGCGCCGAAACCACATCGAGGCCACGGGTCGGCTGATCGAACAGCAGTCCGGTGCATTCGGCCGACAAGAGGGCCAGCATCGCCCGTTGCTGATTGCCGCCCGAAAGCGATGCAAGCGGTGTATCGGGCGTGGCTTTGATGTTGTAAGCAGCAATGGCCGTTTCGGCTTGGGTGCAGGCATCCGCACGATTGATGATTAACCCGTGCGGCTTCCTCGTGAGGAGCAGATGCTCAGTCAGGGTCAGTGCGCCGATCACGCCATCGTGCATCCGGTCGGCGGGCAGATACTCTATGCCTGCTGCCCGAAATGCGCGGTACGGGGCGCGGGTCACATCTACACCATGGAGGAGGAGCTGCCCCCGTTCGGGGCGCAAGCGTCCCGCCAGCAGGCGCAGCAACACCTGCTGGCCACTGCCATCTAGCCCGCACAAGCCAACCACGCAGCCACGCGGCAGGCTCAGGGTCAGGTTGGACACGGTCAGGGCCCCCTCACGCACAGTGATCTGATTGAGCTGCCAGACGGGGGTTGCCGACGCTGGGGTGGGTGGCGCGGTGGTGGGGCGGGGCGGAGCGGGTGCGCCCTCCTGTCCAAACATCAGCTTAATCAGTTCGGCTTGCGGCTGCGGCATTGCAAGCTGTGGGCCAACTACGCGCCCATTGCGGAGGATGCTCACCGTTTGGCAGAGTTCGGCAACTTCGTCGAGCTTGTGCGAGACAAACAGCACCGTCTCGCCCTGTGCAGTGAGGCGACGCAGCGCAGCAAACAGAGCCGTTTTCTGGGCGGCAGTAATGCCGGTGGTTGGCTCATCGAGGATCAGCACCTTTACGCCGCACGCAAGCAGGCGCATAATTTCGAGTTGCTGGCGTTGCCCAACCGTCAGGCGGGCAAGCGGCTGATCGGGTGCGACGGTGAAGCCGAGCTGCTGGTTGAGCTGGATGAGTCGCTGGCGGGCGACGGCAAGGCTGGGCAGGGCCCGACGGGGGCTAGCGCAGAAGAAGTTCTCAAGGGCACTGAAGGCAGGTATGTCCATGGGGTCTTGATGCACCATGCCTACCCCAGCCGCCAGTGCTGCTGCTGGCGTGTGCAGGCGAGCGGGCTGCCCATCGAGCAGCACCTCGCCGCTGTCGCGCTGGAGAAAGCCCGCCAGCAGCTTCATCAGGGTGCTTTTGCCTGCGCCATTCTCGCCCAGAATGCCGTGAATGTTGCCCGCCGCAAAGCTCAGGCTGATCGCATCATTGGCTCGCAAGCTGCCAAACGTTTTCGTCAAATTGCGGATCTGAACATCCATTGGGCGATACCGTGTTGGTGCGCTCGGTGTGGCGACAAGCGGCAAGCGGGAGCCGTACCCCCGCTTGCCGCCTATGCTAGATTATGGTTACTGGCTTCGTCCGGTAATTCCTTCGAGCAGTTGCGGCATATACCAGATCTGCTCATCGGTGGCAACTTCACCTTCGGCAAGGAAGACGGTACCGTCTTGAAATTTGAGCGGGCCGGTAAACAGGCTGATGCTGCCATCCGCTAGCCCCGCGATGAACTCATCCAGTTGGGCACTCGCTTCATCGCTCAAGCCTGCGCCCTTGATAAAGCCGATAGCACTGGTATCCTTGTTGTTGATGTCGGTCCAGTCAGGGTCGAGCCACTGCCACGCAGGTTCCCATGTTCCTTGTTTGGCGGCAGTTAGGATTTGCAGATAGGCAGGGCCCCAGTGGAAGTAGGGTACACCCAGACACACGGCTTCGGCTTGGGCACATGCCCCCTCAAAGTCGTAGGGCAGAGCAAAGACGGGCGTGCCTGCTTGGGTGGCTTTGTTCGCTTCAATCAGGGCTTCCGTCGTGTCAATGCCAGAGATGATGACATCCGTGCCGGAGTTGATGAAGTCATTGGCGACTTGGGTCGGGTCGAGGGTCACGCCGGGAATGTTGAACCAGAAGCCGATCCACGTCACTTCAAAGGAAAGATCGGCGGGATCGTTGCCGCGCAGTTCGGTCCAGCAATGGCGTGCGCCGAGAAAGGCGGAGTTGACGAGGCGGCGGGTTTCGTCGTTAATCAGCGGGCCAAGGTAGCTGATACGTCCTGACTTCGTCGTGAGGGCGGCGGCACAGCCAGCAATCATTTTGCCATACTCCATCTTGCCCATAACGTTGCCGAGATTGGCAGGAGCCAGCCCAGTCAGGACATCATCGCCCGAAGCATGAATGAAGATCACGTCGGGGTGGGCTTTGGCGGCTTCGCGGGTTCCATCCTTGAAATCATCGGAGTTGGTGATAATCAGCTTTGCGCCCTGAGCCACCAGTTCATCTACCACCTGCACCACCTGTACATTCGGCTTGTCCGCCGGATTGACTTTGTCAATGTAGATGAACTTGCTGCCGGGGAGCCGCTCTTCGGCATACAGTGCACCCTCGTAGTGGGCTTGGCTCCAGCCGCCGTCGTTGATGGGCCCTACCAGCACCATCCCGAACACAAACGGTTCATTGGATGGATCGGCGGCTGGGGTTTCGGTAGCAGCTGAGGCTTCGGTCGGGGCAGGGGCTTCGGTCGGAGTCGGTGCGGAGCCGCCACACGCACTGAGCAGGATGCTGCCAAGCATGAGCAGCACAATGATCAATTGTGCCCGCAAGAACATAGTCGGTTGCATTCGGTTTCTCCCTCAAATCGGTATAACGAGAATCTATAACCCGGCTGCATCGCTGTGACCCAGATTGCCGCAGGGCCCGACGCAGGCTTCGGGACAACATCAACACCGCAGGGTGGTTCCTGTGATCAGGCACACGCCGGGCTACATTGCCGTTTGGGGATTGAACTCACGTTTTGAGTTGGGTGTTACGTTTGTCTCAGGCAAGTGAGGTTAACGAAAAGTATAGTAGAGGATGGGGCAACTGTCAAGGTTGCGAGAGCGACACCACCAGCCGCTTTGCTTGGGCGGCTCCTGCCATAGCGCGTACCGCACCGGCATGGCCTCGTCATCCGTGCCACGTCCCCCAGCCCAAACATGTATCGCGTATAATGAGTGTATCGGCTGCCACAGCCGATCCGTGTTGCGCCTCACCCAGCGAGGAGCTGTGCTATACTTGTGCTACACCGCTCTGGTGCGGGCCAATCCGAAGCGCACCTCCACTAATCACGAGCAATGCCCATGAACGATGAAGAACGCCTGCTTAATCCGCATGTCCAAACCGAAGAAGCCCAAACTGAAAAGAGCCTGCGCCCGCGTATGCTTTCCGAGTTCATCGGGCAAGAGAAAGTGGTGCAGCAGCTCCGGATTGCCATTGCGGCGGCACGCGGGCGCAACGAGCCACTCGATCATACCCTGTTCTACGGGCCACCCGGCTTGGGCAAAACGTCGCTGGCGGGCGTGCTAGCCAATGAGATGGGGGTCAATCTCAAGATCACCAGTGGCCCGGCGATTGAGCGAGCGGGCGATCTGGCCGCGATCTTGACTAATCTCCAGAAAGATGACCTGCTCTTTATTGATGAAGTCCATCGCCTCAATCGTGCGGTGGAAGAGGTGCTGTATCCGGCGATGGAGGATTTTGCGCTTGACTTGATTGTCGGCAAAGGCCCCGGCGCACGCAACCTGCGCCTGAAGCTGCCGCGCTTCACCGTCATCGGCGCAACCACCCGTGTTGCCTTGCTGACTTCGCCACTGCGAGATCGCTTCGGCGCAATTCATCGCCTCGAATTCTACTCGGCTGAAGCTATGCGCGAGATTATCGAACGCTCTGCCCGCATCCTCAAAGTGGCGATTGAGCCAGACGGTGCGTATGAAATCGGGCGACGCGCACGCGGCACACCCCGCATCGGCAACCGCCTGCTGCGCCGTGTGCGCGACTACGCACAGGTGGTGGCCGATGGAGTGATTACGCTGGAGGTTGCCCGCACGGCCCTGCACACGCTTGAAGTGGATGAACTGGGGCTGGATGAGAATGACCGCCGCCTGCTGCATGCGATCATCACCCTCTTTGATGGCGGCCCCGTCGGGCTATCCACGCTGGCGGCGGCAACGGCGGAAGAAGTAGATGCGATTGAGGATGTGTATGAGCCGTTCCTGATCCAGCTCGGCTTTGTGCAGCGCACCCCGCGTGGGCGGATTGCCACCCAACGCGCCTATGTGCATCTCGGCATCCCCTACAGCGAGAGCCACGCTACCAAAGCGTTACCACCCGATGAGGATGCCGAACAAGCACGGCTACTCTGACGCAACCGTGCCAGTGGTGATCCGCAGGAACACCTCCTCCAGATCGCTCACCTGCCCCGCAAAATGGGTCACGATTGCGCCGCCGCTAATCAGGCGGGTAAGCAATGCGCCCACCTGCTGCTCATTGCCCTCGTGGTCAATCTGGAGCCTTGGTGGTGACTCGTCAGGGAGCTTGCGAACCGCGAGGACACCCGGCATATCGCGCACTAGCTCGGCAGCAGCGTGCAGATCACTGAGCACATGCACCTCGTACACGCGGTGCGTCTGCAAGGAGCGCATCATCGTCTGGACATCGCCGGCCGCGAGCAGCGTGCCCTGCTCGATAATCCCGATGTGGGTACACATCTCAGCCAGTTCAGTGAGGATGTGTGAGCTGATCATGATCGTCTTGCCGAGTACCTGAAGCTCACGCAGGAGCTCGCGCAACTCCACGCGGGCCCGCGGGTCAAGCCCACTGGCCGGTTCATCAAGGATCAACAGTTCCGGATTGTGGGCCATCGTGCGGGCAAGGCTCAGGCGTTGTTTCATCCCCCGTGAGAGGTCCATCACATAGGCATCGCGCTTGTGACTTAAATCAACCAGATCAAGCAGTTCGCCAATCAGACTGGGGCGACGGCTGGCGGGGACACCATATGCCGCCGCAAAGAAATCAAGATACTCCCACGCCTTGAGGTTATCGTACACGCCGAAGAAGTCGGGCATAAAGCCAACCATGCGCCGCACCGTTTGTGGCTCGCGCACCACCGAATGCCCCGCGACCCACGCCTGCCCACTGCTTGGCAGCAACAGGGTGGTGAGGATCCGCATGGTGGTGGTTTTGCCTGCGCCATTGGGGCCAATGAAGCCGAAGATTGCCCCCTGTGGAATCGTCAAGTTGAGGTTGTTCAGGGCGATGCTATTCCCGTAGCGGCGCGTCAAGTCGCGGGTCTCGACGATGGCACTGGTGGAAGTGGTAGCGGGCGCGGCGGCTGGCATCGTATCTGGCACGGGTTCGGCAGACATCGGTGGCGATCCTTATCGGGTGAGTCTATTTGGGTTGGGTACATCTAGTTGAATGATATACAGCGTGAGGACGCTGACTTGGGGCGATTGGCCTCGCAGCGTTGTGGGGAGAACGGGCTGTGCGCCCCAGCCCAGCACATACACCGCTTGCGGATCGAGCGTGGCTGGATCAAAAGGGGTGGGAACTGGTGCAGCAATGCCAAAATTGCGCCCGTTAAACAGCCGTTCGATGAGCACCTGCCGATTGAACAGCCCATCCTTGCTTGCGTCGGTGAAGGTTCCGTTGGGCGGGAAGGTGAAGCCATTCGCATTGATGGTTACATCCTGCCCCGCCCCTGCCGCAAGATCGCCAAGATAGGTGGCAGAACTACCATAGACGAGCACGGCTTCTTGCAGCGCGAGTGGGCCGGTATTTTCGATCCGCCCGCTCACCGTTTCGGCAACCTCCTCAACCGGACGCGGGCGCAGCAAGAGGCGTTCATCCACTCCGAGAGGATTGCCCCCAAGCGTTACCATCCCCTGTACTCCGGCATAGGCTGTTTGCGCGGCACTGCGTTGCAGCATACTCGCAAGACGCAGCTCTGGTACGATCATGTGCTCGGCTTGAAACAGACGCAGCGATGACACATCCACCAGCACATCTGTAAAGCGGCTATCGGCCGGAGTCCACAGCAGGGGCGTATCGCTCGTCGGTGGGCCAAAGTCTGAACGTTGCTCATGGGCCAGCGTTTGTACGGGCATGCTCAGCGTGAAGCTCTCGCGGCGGGGCGAGAAGATGGCGATATTGGCCGTGGTGGGGGCGTAGGTCTCGCCCTCGAACATCTGCACAATATTGATCTGGAGCAGCTGGGGGCGCACCCCCCGAATAAACAGGCCAGCGATATAGGTTCCTCCCACGAAGAGCATGATCGTGGCGGGAATGGTGAACCATGCCCAATCTGCCCGCCGCATGCGCCGCAGCAGCAGGAAGTTGAGCGGCCCTACGGCGAGAATATAGCCAAGAATATACACCAGCAAGATACCAATTGGCGGCAGGGCTAGTTCGGGCAATTGCAGTGTCGTGCGGATCAGGTTCTCATTATTCCAGCGCAGCAGCGCAGCGGGCATAAAGCGTGGCAGGATTGCCAGCAGTTCAGCCCACAGGGCAGGTTCACTGCTCCAGCCCCGCAAGGCGGCCAGATCGAAGGCGGCGAAGGTGACCAAGCCAGAGCCAACCCGCCACGTACTCAGCAACGCGCTTGCATCGAGCGTCCACGCATCTGGCTTCAGCGACACGGCAAAGGCACTGGTGCTAGCGAGTGGGAGCGGGACGGCTGCTGGCACGAGGTCGGCAAGGGCGGCGAGGGCCCGATTAGCCTGTAGCTCACCCACCTGCACCGGCAGCAGTGGCGCAAGCTGCCCCAAGCTCTGCACATCAGCCAGTGCGCCCCCACTCACGATCAACTGCCCGCCCGTGCGAAGCCAGACCGACAACGCCCGCAGGCGCGGCTCGGTCAGGTGCGCGGCAGGCACATCGTGCAGCACCAGCGCATCAATCCCATCCAGCACGCTCACCCGTTCCGGTAGCTGCTCAGGGCTGAAATGCAGGACACGCACATCGCTGACACTCGCATTGTTTGAGTCTACCGGCATGCTGGACAGGCTATTCAGCAAGGTGTTGTCGCTGCCAACGACCCCCATCACAAAGGTATCGCTACTGATTGGTTCAAGCCGTAAGCGGGTGCGGGTGACAATCCGATCTGCTACCAGCAGACGCACCTCTGCCGAGCGCGTAAAGCTATTCGAATAGCCATACAACTCGATCTGCTTGCGGGCCCCACGCGGCAAGTCGAGCACCTGTTGGTAGGGAGCCGAACTGCCACTGTGCTGCACTTCCAACACGCCTTGCAGATCAGGCCCATCGTTGCTAATCGTCACCCGCACGGGATACCAGACCCCCACCCGAAAGCTATCATCGAAGCCAGCCTGTGCCATAAGCGTAACCGGATCGGCGGCAGGCTCGGCCGCGGGCGGTTGTTGGGCATTGGCAACGAGCGGCACAAGCCACAGGCACATTACCAGCACCACCCACCCCCAGCGGTGGCTCATAGCTGGTCACCTCCATTGCTTGGGCGGGTACTCTTCACCGTGCCGGCCGTATCTGTACCACACGCCGCGTCTGAAGTATCCTCGTAGCGAGGCAAATTGGGCCGACTCGGTGTCGCTGCGGGTGGATCGGTAGGGGGATCGCGTTTGAGCAGGCGGTTCAAGAAATCAGGATCGTTAGGCATCATGTCCGAACGCACGGTATAGACTGGCGTATCCTGATTGGGGTCATACACCGGCAGATTGACGGGAGTTGTGCTGCGAGGCGGCTCCGGCGCAACGGAATCGCCATCGGCAGGCAGAGGGTATAGCTCGGCATAGCGTGGGACTGGGCTAGGGTCGCTATAGCTGGGGACACCGCGTGGGGTGGGCGGTTTGTCTGGCGCAGGCACAGGGCGAGCATCCACATCCGGCGGCACTGGCTCACCCTCGATGACCGTCGGTAGCAGGGTGGTGATTGAGGCAGGCGACTCTGCGTCAGATAGCCCTGCCCCAAGTGTGCCGCCATTCCCGCTGTTGGGCAGGGGTAACTGTTCGCGCAGCTTGCCTAGCTCACGCTGTAGCTCCTGAATCTCGAAGCGTAGCTCCTGCATCCGCCCTTGTGCGGTTACCTCATTAGATTCGTGATAAAAGCGTAGCATCTTCAGCGCATCATCTAGTGATCGCGCCTTGTCACCGCGCTTGAACTCGTCGCGGTAGTTGTTGATCGTGGCGACGACATGGATCGGATCGGGCACGGCAAAGAAGGTGAATTGCCCACTCGCACCAGCCGTTTCCAGAATCACATTCCCATAGCCAAGTATCCGGCTAATCAAGGTCGTCTTGCTATTCACATTCTGGATCGCGCCCAAGCTGGCATTGCGGCGATTGCTGGGCCCCCACGGTTTCTGCTCAATATCGGTGATGTTGGTCGGCGAGAGGATGTACATGTCATTGCGGTAGTCTTCGATCTCATAGGCAATCCACGCCACGAAGAAGACGAGAATGGCCACAAACGCAACCCACCACACAAAGCCGGGGAGCAAGCTCAACTGCGTCACCAGAAACAGCCCCAGCAAGGCCACAAAAAAGAATCCAAACGGACGCAGCAGGGCATAGATCATAAACAGCCAGTGTCGCCGCCACGTGATCGTCCCCGTTTCCTCATTGATTTCTGGGTTCTCCGCGATCAGGCGGCGCAGCAGCGGCGGAGACGTTTGAGCGTGGACTTCTTTCGGGGGCGGCGGGTGGGGCACTTTCTTCTTGTACACCTTCTCATCTATCATCTCGCGGAACTCACGCTCACTCGTTTCGCCGCGTTTGGCATTGACCTGCTCCATAATCTGCTTCTGCATCTCCTGCGCGTATTCCGCAGTTGGGAACATCAGCGGCCCGCGCCGCGATTGGCTCGCGGATTGGATGCGGATCGTGCCGTAACCGAGCCAGTGGGCCAAATAGGTATCGGATTTGACCGACACATCTTGGATGCTCTCAATCGCAATCTCATCCGTCGAGTATCGCCCCATAATCGTGCGATCCGAGAGGATCACGCGGCGGTTGGTCAAGATCAAGTGATCGTTCTCGCACTCGACATAGATCAGGTAGATGATCGGGATCATCAACGCGGCAGTCGCCAGCAAGAAGAAGTTGGGCAGATCGAGAAAGGTTTGCAGGGAGGGTTGCGTCGTTGAGTCGAAGTAGACGACCCGCCCACCAAGAAAAAAGCGATAGGCAATTATCCCCACCACAATCAACGCCAGCGTCAACAGGAAGGCCCGCAACGGTGCAGCAGTTTTGTTGGTGCCGGGCTTGGATTGCTTGTGGGTCGGAAAGATGAACGCCGCCAAAATCAGCATTGCCACGACTGCCACCAAAATCGCATTGACTAGCCCAAACTCGGTGGCGGGGATGCCTGTAGTGACAAAAAACTGCAAGCCCAGCCCGCGTAGGATCGCTATCGTTGTAGCAACAATCAAGATCACGCCGGGAATCAGCATATGCGAGAGAAACGAAATCCAATGATCAGAGGTGATCTTGATGATCTCTTCCCCGTCCATCCAGACGATATGATCAAGGTGGGTGCCGGGCACATCCAGCTGGGCCCGGATCACGGGGGCATTTTGGTTGGGAGTGGCTTTAGCTGGCATTGCAGTCGCTCCTGTCGTTACTCAAGTGGATCGGGGTGGGCAGCGATGCCCATTGTCGGACAGGCGGCGGCGGTAGCGTGCTGCCGCCAGAGAGCCAGCACGTACTCCACCTCTTCTTCCGGCGAGAGGTGATCCGTATTGATCACAATCGCATCGCTGGCGGGTTGGAGCACGTGGGCATCAAGCTGATCGCGGCGGGCAAGCTCCACCACTACACGCTCAAGGGCATCACCATGATGGTGAATGTATTGTGCGTGGCGGCGGCGGGCCCGCTCGTGCAACGAAGCCGAGAGATAGATTTTGAGCGGCGCATCTGGCATAACCACCGTGCCAATATCCCGCCCCACCATCACCACCTGCCCGCGTGTGCCAATCGCCCGTTGCTGGCGCACCAGTTCGCTCCGCACAGCAGGCTGGAGGGCCACGAAGGAAACGTGCTGATCAATCACCGGCTGGCGTAGCTCTAGCGTAATGTCTTGCCCATTGGCCCGCACGGTATATTGGCGGCCATCGGCAATCGTGGGGCGCAACACCTCGATCTGGGTGCGCTGGGCCAATGTGGCAAGCGCGGCCGCATCGTGCAGATCAAGCTGTTGTTGCAAGGCCACCACCGTAAGGGCGCGGTACATCACGCCCGTATCAAAGTAGATGTAGCCAAGCTGCCGCGCCAGCAATGCGCCCAACGTACTCTTGCCAGAACCAGCGGGGCCATCTATTGCGATCACTGCCGGAGGCTGCATGGATTTTCCTTGCTAGGCTATCGCTCCGCATACCCACTCAGGATGTTCAGCTCGTCACTATCGCTGGTATTGTAGCATAGCGATGCTCTACACGGCAACTAACGCAGGGTGCGTGCGCCGCTGTGCCCAGCCCATTTGCCCCTACTCAGGCAATTGGGCTAGGGCCCGCTGCAAGCGTTGCAGCACCCGCTCGCGCCCGATTGCCGCCAGCGTCTCAAATAGGGGCGGCGCAACACTGCTCCCAGTTGCCGCCACCCGCAGCGTACCAAAGAGTTGGCCCGGCTTCAGCCCTAGCTCCTCGGCCAGTGGGCGCAGGGTCGCTTCGAGCGTGGGCGTGTCCCACGCCTCGACATGGGTGAGGTGTTCGAGCGCGGAAGCAAGGGCCGTGCGCGTGCTGGCCGCATCCATCTTCTTTTGAATCAGCAGCTCAGCGGGCGGCGGGTCAATCTCCTGCAAGAAGCATGCTAGCAATGCGGGAGCTTCGCCCAGCTCCTTCAGCCGCTCGTGGATCAATGGCACAAGCTGGCGCACATACGCCTGCTGCGCGGCGGTAGGCGGCGTGTCAATCAAGCCCGCCGCACTCAGGAAGGGCAACAGGCGGTGGGTCAGATCATCAGGATCAAGCGCACGGATGTAAATGCCATTCATATCAAGCAGCTTATCTGGGTTCCAGCGGGCCGGCGAAGCCTGTACCCGCTCCAACGTGAAGCGTTCGATCAACTCCGCTCGACTCATAATCTCGGTGTGGTCATCATAGCTCCAGCCTTGGAGCGCGAGGTAGTTCGTCAAGGCTTCGGGCAGGTAGCCGCGCTCCCAGAAGCGATTCGCACCAACGTCATCTTTGCGCTTGGAGAGCTTGCCGCGCCCATCTTGGCGCAGGATGTTGGGCACATGCGCGAACTGGGGGATGTCCCAACCGAAAGCTTTGTACAATAACACATGGTAGGGCGTACTGGGAACCCACTCTTCACCACGAATCACATGGGTGATACCCATCAGGTGATCGTCAACCAAATGGGCGAAGTGGTACACCGGCATGCCCGTAGATTTGATCAGTACAATATCGTAGAGTTGGTTGTTCTCGATGCTAATCTCATCGCCGCCGCGAATCAAGTCGCTAAACTCCGTCGTCCCCGTCAGGGGTACTTTCAGGCGCACGGTGTAGGGCTTGCCACTCGCTTCAGCTGCCGCAACTTGGGCAGCATCCCAATCGCGCTCGGCTCCACGATAACGAAAGCTCTTGAGGCCGCGAGCAAGGGCGGCCGCTTTCTGCTGTTCTAGCTCCTCTGCGGTGACAAACGATTTGTACGCCAACCCACGCTCTAGCAGCGCATCGGCATAGCCTCGGTAGATGCCAAGTGCGTGGCGTTGCGATTGCACATAGGGCGCGTGTGGCCCGCCAATATCGGGGCCCTCATCCCAATCCAAGCCCATCCAGCGCAGGGCCGCCAGAATCTGGGCTTCGGCTCCTTCAACATAGCGGGTTTCGTCGGTATCCTCAATGCGAAGCAGGAACTGCCCCCCGTGATGCCGCGCAAAGAGCCAGTTGAACAGGGCGGTGCGAACCCCGCCAATATGCAACGAACCTGTCGGACTAGGCGCAAAGCGCACCCGTACAGGCGATGGTTCGGTTGTCACGCTTGTCATGGCTGTTTTTTTCACTCCACATTCAAACTGCTCCCGCGCTGTATTATAGCGGGGATTGAGCCACCCCTCGCAGGAGATCGGGCGGGACGGGCTGGCGCACGGGCACGCCGCGCTCGCGTAGGTAATCCTTCACTGCGCCAATCGTATACGCCCCAAAGTGGAAGATCGAGGCGGCAAGCACCGCATCGGCGTTGCCCTCAACTAAGCCGCGATACATATCTTCAGGCGACCCAGCCCCCCCCGATGCGATCACAGGCACACGCACCGCCGCACTGATCGCCCGCAGCAACTCCAGATCGTAGCCAGTGCGCTGCCCATCGGCATCCATACTGTTAATCACAATCTCGCCCGCACCGAGTTCCACGCCGCGCCGTGCCCACGCCACCGCATCCAGTCCGGTATGGCGGGGCTGCCCGCCGGTGTGCGTGTAGACCAGCCACGTTGCGCCCGTTTCGGCCGCAGTAGCAGGATCGCTGCGGCGGGCATCTATCGAGAGGACGATGCACTGGCTGCCGAAGCGCACCGCGCCCGCTTCGATCAGGTCCGGATTGATCACTGCCGCCGTGTTGATCGAAACCTTATCCGCCCCTGCTCGCAGCATCCGGTACATATCGGCGGTGGTGCGAATCCCGCCCCCCACCGTGAGCGGGATAAACACCTCCCGCGCCGTGCGCTCAACCACCTCCACCATAATTGCCCGCTCATCGCTACTGGCGGTAATATCGTAAAAGACCAATTCATCTGCGCCAGCTTCATTGTATGCCGCTGCCAGCGCAACGGGATCGCCCGCATCGCGGTGGTTCACAAACGACACGCCTTTGACGACCCGCCCCGCTTTGACATCAAGACACGGGATAATTCGTCGCGTTAACATGCTCCACTCCTCTCTCAGAACAGGTGCAAGATGTCAGGACAGGCTTAGGGCAATTGGGCTGACACCGCGCACCTGATACCCGATACCTGTGTTAATTGGGTTAATTCGCTGATGATCGCGTGCGGCGCGGGCCCATCCGGCGGCAGTGGCGTAGCCTGCCGATTCAGCCACACGAAATCTATGCCTGCGGCGGAGGCTCCACGCAGATCAAACTCCAGTGAGTCTCCGACATACACCGCCTGCTGCGGCGATACCCCAAGCTGCTGCAAGGCTAGCCCAAAGATTCGCGGATCGGGCTTGGCCACACCCACCTCGCTGGAGATGATACAGCACTGCATCCACTGTTCCAGCCCAAAGCAGGCGATCTTGGGGCGTTGGCTGTGGGCTGGCCCGTTGGTAATCAAGCCCAAGCGGTAGCACCGGTGCAGCCGCTCGAGCAACTCGGCTGCACCAGCGAACAGCTCCAACTGATCGTACCAATTGACCCGATAGCGAGCAACGGCTTGGGCCCGCACGGTAGCATCAGCGACCCCGCACGCCGCAAGGTACGCATCGAAATCCGCTGCATAGATGTGCCGCGCAATTGCGTGTTGGGCTATCTGACCCAGATCGAGAGCGGGGTAGGCGGCTTGCACCGCTGCTAGCGACCACATTAGCCGCGCCCGCCAGTAGGCGGTGTAGTCGTAGAGCGTATTATCAAGATCGAACAAGATCGCCGTGTAAGGCATGGGCGCAATCCTCTGTTCAGGCGCAGTGACGGATCACCAATATCGTCTGGTCATCATCTTGGTCTTGTCCAACAGTAAATTGCTCAATTGCAGAGAGGAGTGCGGCCGCGATGTCAGGCGCAGTGTGGAATTGCTGACACATCTGCGTACAGAGTTCGAGCAGCCGCTCAAAGCCGAAAATATCACCATTTGGCGCACGCGCTTCACTCATGCCGTCTGTGGCGAGGATCAGCGTGTCGCCCACTTCAAATGGGATCTCCTCCGTTTGGTAGGGCATGCCCACCACCGGTACACCGATAGCGGGGCCCGTTGCATCAAGCAGCTGTGCGACGGCGTGATGCGGGCAATAGATCACGGGTGCGTGCCCAGCATTCACGTAGCAGATCTGCTGGGCAGTCCGATCAAACTGGCCCACTACAACGGTAGCGAAAGTATTCAGCTTGCGGAAATCGTCGCGCATATCCCGCATCGTGCGCTGAATAATCGTCAGTGGGGTGACATCCGGCGCGAACACGGCTTTGCTGCGAAGTGAGGTGCGGATCATCGTCATCAGCATCGCGGCCGCGAAGCCCTTGCCCGCCACATCCCCAATCGTAAACAGGAGACCACCTGAGTCGGGGGTATAGAAATCATAGAAATCACCGCTGACCTGAAACACAGGGCGGTTCTCGGCGTGTATATCTAGCTCGGCATGCTGCGGTGGGTGCTGCGGCAACAGCAGGCGTTGGGCTTGGCGAGCCAGCTCCATCTCCGTTTTCAGGCGCGTCTGCGCGATAGTTTGTTGATAGAGCAGCATGGTTTCGGCGTGCGTGCCGGCTTGCTCAGTGATGCCGCGAATGAGTTTGATCTCTGGTGAATTGAAATTGGGTTCGTGCTTCAGTGCGCCAATCGCTACGCCCGTGTGCTCAAGAATGGTGATCAACTCAACGAGCATCCCTTGCACACCCGTCGGCAGAGCCAGCAAAGGTGAGGTTGGTGCAAGGCGCAGCGTGGTCAAGCCAGCCTGCTGCATATGGCCCAGCAGATTGCTCAGGTCGGCATCCGGCAGGAGCGGCTCCGGATCCCATGCTATCTGCACCGTATTGCCCGCGATCAAAGCCGCAAAGCTGCTGCGAATATGGGTGAGTTCGCGGGTTTGGCGGGCAACCGTCTGCATCAGTTGGTGCATATCAAAATGCCGCCGCGTCGAGCGGGTCAGTTCATAGAGGGCAAGCAGCTGATCTTGGGTCTCGACAAGTTCGGCCGTCATCGCTTCCAATTCGCCTTCTTGGTGCAGCAGGCGCGCGATGGTCATCGCATCGGCGGTGAGACGCACCGTCGAAACTTCGGGCGCGTCGTGCAGACGCAGTTCGCCGGAGACGGTGCCGTGATATTGGATCGGTGCGGAGCGGTAGATCGTGCTGAGTTCGACGTGCGGGGGATGCTGCCAGACCAAATCATGGTGTTGCCAAACACTTACGGCACTAGCACTTGCGGCAAGCCACGCATCAGCGAGGGCAGTGACCTGATCCTGACAGAGAGCCAATGCCGTTTTCAGCTGTTCGAGATCCATGCACCTCCCCTTTCGTATACGTTGTATAGTGTACCATGCAGTGTATATCCTGACTACCGCCGAATGGTACGGATTCCGATCTTGCTTGGCGCACACCTGCTACAGTTTAGCCCGTTAGGTAGATATACTGCACAAACTAATCCTATTTACAATAAACGAGGTCTACCATGCAAAGTCTCTGGAATGACACCGAAGCCGCCCAGTTTACGGATGATCTGGGGCAACGGGTGTATACCTCGCGGCTCCTCGGCAGCGATCCGGCACTGGTGATGCACGGCGGGGGCAACACCTCTGTCAAATCTACGCTGGTCAATATCTTCGGGGAAACTGAGGATGTGCTCTATGTGAAAGGGAGTGGCTGGGATTTGGCAACCATCGCAGCCGCCGGCTTTGCGCCGGTGCAGTTGCCCTACCTGCTGCGCCTCGCCCAGCTCGATCAGCTTAGCGATGCGGCGATGGCGCGTGAACTCCGCAAAGCAACGCTTGATCCGGCTGCCCCTGCGCCATCCGTCGAGGCCATCCTACACGCGCTGCTGCCCTACAAATTTGTAGACCACACTCACGCCGATGCAGTGGTGACGCTCACCAACACACCGCACGGCTTCGAGTATGCCCGCGAGGTGTATGGCGATGCGGTGGTGTATATCCCCTACATTATGCCCGGCTTCGAGCTAGCCCGCTACTGCGCGGAGGTGTTCCCGCAACAGGCCAGCCACCAGACGATTGGCATGCTGCTGCTGAATCATGGCATGTTTAGCTTTGGCGATACGGCTCGCACCGCCTACGAGCGCATGCTTGATCTGGTCAGTCGGGCAGAGGCGTTCTTGCAACAGCGCGGGGCGTGGCAGATCACATGGGGCGCAGCCGCCGATGCCGCGCCAGATCGCCCGCTCCGCACCGAGCTTGCCACGCTGCGCCGCGCTGTGGCCGAAGTGGCCGGTGTGCCCCTGCTGCTCCGGAGCCACCGCGATGCACAGGGCTTGGGCTTTGCTCGGCTAGCGGATGTCGCCATGCTCGCGGGGCAAGGCCCGCTCACCCCCGATCATATCATCCGCACCAAGCGTGTACCCATGATCGGGCGCGATGTGCACGCCTATGCGGAAGCCTACACGCGCTACTTTGAGACCCACGCTTCGCTTGTGGCCCAACCGCTCACCATGCTGGATGCTGCGCCACGGGTGGTGCTTGATCCCGAATTGGGGCTGTGTACGTTGGGGCGGCAGGCCAGCGAGGTAGCGATTGTCGCTGACATTTACCGCCATACGATAGACAGCATCATGCGGGCGACCCGCCTCGAACGCTGGCAAGCCCTCCCTCAAGCCGACCTATTCCGCGTCGAGTATTGGGATTTGGAGCAAGCCAAGCTGAAGCGGCAAGGCTCCCCGCCCCCGTTCGCGGGCGAGATTGCACTGGTGACCGGTGCGGCATCGGGCATTGGCAAGGCGTGTGCGGCTGCCCTGCTCGCGCAGGGCGCGGCGGTGGTGGGGCTAGATAGAGACCCAGCGATTCAGACGTGCTTCAGCCAGCCCGATTGGTTGGGCATGGTGTGTGATGTGACTGATCCGGCGGCTATTGAGGCGGCACTGGAAACAGCCGGGCAGCACTTCGGGGGGCTGGATATGCTGATCCTGAATGCGGGCATTTTCCCGCCTAGCCAGCGCATCGCCGAGCTTGATCTGGCCACGTGGCATCGGGTGCAGCAGGTCAACCTTGATGCGAATGTGGTGCTGCTGCGTGAAGCCTACCCCCTGCTCAAGCTCGCCCTACGGGGCGGGCGGGTGGTGGTGATTGGCACGCGCAATGTCCCTGCACCGGGCGTGGGTGCGGCGGCGTATTCGGCATCCAAAGCGGCTCTGACCCAGCTAGCACGGATCGCTGCGCTAGAGTGGGGGCGCGACAATATCCGCGTGAATATGCTACACCCAGATGCAGTCTTCGATACCGGCATTTGGAGTGCTGCCGTGCTGGAGTCGCGGGCGGCAAGCTACGGCATGAGTGTGGAACAGTATAAACGCCGCAATGTGTTGCAGACCGAAGTGACCAGTGCCGAAGTTGGGGCATTGGCGGCGGCTCTGTGTAGCCCGGTGTTTGCCCGCACAACTGGCGCACAGATTCCAATAGACGGCGGCAACGAGCGGGTGATCTAAGGCGAATTGCCGCCCATGCCTATGCGCGGGGAGCGCGGGTCCCACATACCCCAGCACTAGCACGGCTCTCCTTCATGCATGAGCCATCATTCACCCAATCCGCACCACCGGCCCCTACCCGCGCCCGCCCTCGCTTGGCAGGGCGGCAACCTGCTGCGCGTAAGCCTGAAAGCCCGCCGCATCGAGCGGCTCGTTGCCGTACCACACGCGGTCAAAGGTCTGGATGATCGGCGTAATCTCGGCGCGGAGTTGCGGGTTGCCGCGCAGCTGCTCAAGGTACTCGGAGTTGGTCAAGGCGCGGTCGTAGCGCAGCAGATTGGCGGCATCGAGGCGGAGCAGCAGCGCAAGGTACATGTAGCGCACAGCGGTGCGGAAATCGCCGTCGCGGGCAAGGCTCTGGGCGTGGCTCACCGCTTCGGCGGGGGTCAAGCGAGCATCGGGATCATCGGGATCGGGGGCGGTGCGGGCAACCGACACGGTGCTGCGGCGCAGGCTCCGCACCAGCACCACCAGCACCACCAGCAAGAGCAGTAGCGATACGCCGATCACGATCACGTTAAATACGGGTGATGCCGCCTGCCCCACGTCGGTGGCGGGCTGGAACAGGGTTTCGAGCCACTCTAGCAGCGGGCGCAGCAGCTGATCGAGCCACGCCAAATCAATATCGGGGCGTTCCGGCTCGGCAAACGGCGGGCGGCTGAGTAGCTCTGCCAGTTGTTGCTGGGCATCGGCGGGAGCGGACGCACTGGGCCGCGCCAGCGTATTGAGAATCGCTTGCAGCCGCGCCGCAATCGTTGCCGTATCAGGGGTAGGGGTGTCCATTGCCTCCGCCAGCCACCGATTATCCACAGGTACTGACGTGCCATTGGCAAGCTGCACCGCATCGGTCGCCGTCAGCCGATCTGCCGCACGCTCCAAGCCGAGCAGATCGCCCCGCTGGGCGGCAATCAAGGCCTCACGGAGCCAAATTTCGTAGGTGCGCGGATCGGGCGGCGGCTGTTGCGCGGCCGCCGAGCGACCACCCAGCAACAACAGGCCCACCATCAGCCCCCACCCAAGCCTGCGCCACATCATTGCTGCACCTCGCGGGCGGCATGCCGGGCCCACAGATTGCGATCCAACACAGGCGGCGCAACGCGCTGATCGGCAGGGTAAGGATTGGGATCGTCACTATCATTTGCAGATCGAAAGGCCACAAGCGTTGCTGTGGTTGCGGTGGACCAGATGCCTAGCCCCACGCTATCGCGCATAGTGGCGTGGAGCATGCCGACCAACAGTACCCCAAGCAGCACCGCAATGCCTATTAACAGCAGGCTACTGCCGATCAGACAGCCCCCTAGCAGGAGGGTTCCGGTCGCTTGTCGGCGGCCGCTTGTGCTATCGCCGAGCGACATCAAGCTCATGAATAGGCCCGTCTTGATAAGCCAGATGCTCACGGTGATTAGGGACACCATGAGGATAGCGATCAGGCTTGCGCCAAGCAGGTTGGGCATGCGTTGGAGGGCGGCACGATAAGCTGCCGTGAACGTGCGAGCAGAGCCACTGCCTACGCCAGCAATGAGCACAGCCCCTAGCAGCACACGGGGAAAGGCAACGGTGACAAGATTGGTTCCCGCTCGCCGATTGAGCAGGAGCAGCAGCCAATGCTTCATCGCAGCTTTGCCCCCTCGTGGCGGGCCCGCAGATCGAAGTACAGCACTGTTGTCACCGCGAAATAGACTGGTAACAGGACAATCTCCATCAGATACCATACCCCGTTAGCAAGAACACCCTCCGCAAACCAGTTATTTGGCTCGGAGATAAGAATCTGCTTGAGGACGGTGTAGAGGGGGTGGAAGATGATCTGGATAAACCAGATGAATCCAGAGAGCAGCAGAAGAATTAACAGCACCTGCCTGAACGAGCCACGTGTAAGGCTGATGCTGCGCCCAATTGCAGCACCTAAACCGCGCCCTTCGAGCATGATGACCTGTGGTAGAAGCAGGAGCAGGACATTTGACAGCACCGCGACGAGCAACACTATCGGGCTGCTGCCCAGCATACATAGCCCTAAAATGAGCGAGGGGGTTTCTTGGGCTTTGCCGCTCGTACTATCGCCAAGCGACCACACACTCCGAAAGAAGCCACCCATGATTAAGTAGCCGACAGAGTTGAAGAGTTGACTTGTAAAGAATGTGAGCAGGCTCGCCCCCACTAGCGTTGGGAAGCGTTGCAAGGCGGCGCGATAGGCCGCCGTAAGCGTCAATCGCTCTTGGCTCAGGTGGCTGCCGTAGGTCTGCACCACCGCCCCAGTGACGATTGGTCTAATAATCAGAACCGCCACCACCCATAAACACAGCAAGACCCCTCTGCCAAAAATTGTGCTCGGCTGCACAAGGTGCTCCACAAGGCGTGCCGGTTCTGCGAGCAGCGGTTGCAGCAGTTTCAAATCGGCAAATACACCACTGAGAGCAGTGCCAATGCTAATCTGGACGAACGATGCGGGGACGTGCAGCGATGCTATAATGGTAGAGACCCGCGCAACACAGGCGCGGTAGGTTTGGGCAGCAGTGCGTAACAATTCAGAGAATGGCATTGGTCGGTTTGCAGTTTGATCTGGTTGCATTGGTTCCTCGCACGCTTGTAAGTATAGCGAAGATCGAGACCCGTCTTCGTTGACATTATACCTGTTTACACCGATTCTTGACAGAGATTGCCGACACTTCTATAGGAGACGATCCGCCATGCGCTACTTACCCATATTTGCGTGCTCTCTATTGCTAGTGCTGCTGATTGGGCTGCTGCCGCTCGGTGCAGCTCAGGCCCAATCGGCAACGCCCACCGATCAGTCCCAGATTGCGGTGGAGCCAAACGCCGCGCCGCCCGGCTCACGGTTCGCGTTTTTCGCGCTCGGCTTTAACCGCAACGAGCGCGTGGCGTATTGGTTCAACCAACCAGATGGGCTGATCCTGAGCAACGATCAGGCGTATCGGGCGCGAGCCGCACGCAGCGGGCGCGTGGATTTTGCGTGGCTTGCGCCGCTCACAGCTCCAGCAGGTACGTGGCAGATTGTGGTCTATGGGCTAGAGAGTCGCGTGACGCATACGCTGGAGTTTACGCTCACACCCGCCGCTCATACCACCAACCCAGATGCACCGCCCGATGGTACGGTGGGCGTGAGTCCGGCAGTGGTGGCTCCGCGTGAGACAGTGTATTTCTTTGCGACGGGCTTCAAGCGACGCGAGCGGGTCGCATTCTGGGCGGTGCGCCCGAATGGGAGTACCGTGCGCCAAGACCGCTCGGTGATTGCCAATAATGATGGGCGGGCCGATTGGTCGTGGACTGTGCCGCGCAATGCGGTGGCGGGTGAGTGGCAAATGGTGGCCCGCGGCGTAGATAGCGGCGTGATGCGGGTGATCGGCTTTGTGGTGGTGGTGGAGTAGGGGTGGTCGGGCGCAGGAGCTAGGTGGCAGGGAACGCAACCCACGAAGGGCACGAAGGTATGCAAAGGAGATAGGAAATCGCGGATAGACGGATAGAAGAGAGAAAATCGGACACGCATCGGCATGTCCGCTCCCTATCCCTGTCACTCTATCCCTGACTCCCTTCGTATTTTTCGCGTTATTCTCTCTCCACTTTGTGCGTCAGATTGTTCTCCGTATTTTCCCGCTACGCTGCATCAACGCGGCGGGATGTAAGCCCGCTACTCCGTGCCTGCCGCGTCGGTCGCGCTCGCGGGGGGATTGGCGGCTAGCCACGCCGTCAGGTCAGCGAAAGTGGTGAAGTCGAGCAGACTCTCGACCAGTGCCAGCAGCTGCTCGCTATCGAGCGCACGGATTTGCGCCGTCACCTCCTCTGGCAACGCTCCGAATTTGCGCGTCAGGAGGCGCAGGGTCACGGCTACACGTTCCTCCTTGCGCCCCTGCTGCAAGCCCTGCTGCAAGCCCTGCTGCAAGCCCTGCTCAATGCCCTGCTGCAAGCCCTGCTCAATGCCCTTCCGCAGCCCCCGCCGTTCAAAGCTGGTGATGTACTCCATCGCTTCTCCTCCTAATTCGGTTGCGACATCCTCCCAAAACAGGTCATCCATCGCCTCTGGCAAGGTTAGGAACCAGTCCACGATGCTCAGCAAGCGGCGCACCTCATCCTTGCTGTACCCCCGCCGCAACAGGTCGCGGAAGAGCTCCAGCTTGGCCGCCTTGCGTCGCACTGCATCGTGGCGCAGCTCCAGCGTTGCTAAATGGGCCCGCACTAGCAATGCCATCGGGTTCGGGTCGGTACGGAGTTCATCCTCGCGCCCGCGATAATCGAGCAGCTTGACCATCGGGAACTGGATTTCGACGCGCATCCCTAAGGTGACATCCACATAGCGGTCGGGTCGCCAGTTGGGGTCGTCATCGCCGAGCACGGCGAGCGTCACCACCGAGTGGTTGTAGTGCAGGCGCAGGCGGAACTGATACACGGCTACGCGATACGGAAACATCTGGTCGGCTTGGCTCTGGATTTCGATGTGGATCAGCAGCCAATACTCACCGCCATCGCGCAGCCAGACGCGCACGAGCCAATCCACCGAACGCTTGCCAATCAGACTGGTCGGGGCGATGCGCTGCAATTCGGTGGGCAGCGGTTCAGGCGGACGGCTCCAGTCAATGGCGTGAGCAACGGCGGGGAAGAAGAAGAACAGGAAGGGCTGGAAATAGGCTTCCAAGATGGCTTTCCACGGCGCATCGAAGCTATCAGGCGGAGTGGAGATTGATTGGTCCATCGGCTGATCCTTTCGGCATAGGCTTCTTCGCACAAGGATACGACATCATTGGGGGCGTTGTCAAGCGGGCACGGGGCGGTAGGGCGCAGGAGCTAGGTGGCAGGGAACGCAACCCACGAAGGGCACGCAGAGGGGCAAAGGGGGGACGGGCAGGAAGTCCCGCCACTCGCCCCCTAGCACCTGACCGCGCTCATGCCCTGCGTATTTTTCGTGGTCTGTCTGGCGTATCTTCTCTACCCCCACGCCATCCGCCATCTTAATCGCCCGCTAGCTAGGGCGGGTACGGAGCGACAGGAACAGCTCGCGGAGCTGGCGTTCTTCCACTGGCGAGGGCGCACCCGTCATCAGGTCGGCGGCTTGCTGCGTCTTGGGGAAGGCCATCACCTCACGAATCGAGCTTTCGTCGGCAAGGATCATCACGATCCGGTCAATCCCAAAGGCCACCCCGCCATGCGGTGGTGCGCCATACTCAAAGGCTTCGAGCATATGCCCAAACTGGGACTGCGCCTGATCAGGGCTAATGCCAAGCAGCTCGAACAGCTGCTGCTGCACTTCGCGCCGGTGGATGCGGATGCTGCCGCCACCCGCCTCATAGCCATTCATCACGAGGTCATAGGCTTTGGCCCGCACCGTTGCGGGGGCATCCTTCAGCTTGGGCAGGTCATCGTCGTGGGGCGCGGTGAAGGGGTGGTGTACGGCATCCCACCGCCGCTCGTCGGGGTTCCATTCGAGCAGCGGGAAATCGGTAATCCACGCAAACTGCACCACGTTGGGATCAGCCAAATTTAGCCGTTGGGCAAATTCGCGGCGCAACTTATCCAGCACCGCCGCAACCGTCGCCGCACTATCGGCAACCACCAGCAGCAGATCGCCCGCCTGCGCCTGCGTGCGGCTGAGGATCGCCTGTAGCTCATCCTCACGCAAGAACTTGCTGAACGACGAACGGATCGCTGCATCCGACTGATCCGGCACAGCCGCCCACGCCAAGCCCTTGGCCCCGCCGGCCTTCGCCAATTCGACCAACTCATCAAGTTGCTTGCGGCTGTAGCCCCCGCAGCCGGGCACCCGCAACGCCTTGACTTGCCCGCCGTAGGCGATGGCCCCGCGAAAGACCTGAAACTCGGTTTCGGCGAGCAGATCGGAGAGGTCAATCAGCTTCAGTTCGTAGCGCAAGTCAGGCTTATCGCTGCCGTAGTCGCGCAGGGCTTGGGCATATGTCAGGCGCGGGAAGGGCGTAACCACCTGCTTGTGCGGTGCAACGGCATGCACCAACGCGGTGAAGAGCCGCTCGATCAGCTGGAGCACGTCCTCCTGCTCGACAAAGCTCAATTCCATATCCAGCTGGGTAAATTCGGGCTGGCGGTCAGCTCGCAGGTCCTCATCGCGGAAGCAGCGGGCAATCTGGAAGTAACGATCCATGCCAGCTACCATCAGCAGTTGCTTGAGCTGCTGCGGGCTTTGCGGCAAGGCATAGAACATGCCCGGATGGACACGACTGGGCACAAGGTAATCGCGTGCGCCTTCGGGTGTAGACTTGAACAGGATCGGCGTTTCGACTTCGATGAAACCTTCCTGATCGAGATAATCGCGGATGAACTTGACCACCTGATGGCGCAAGATCAGGTTGCGCTGCATGCGTTCGCGACGCAGATCGAGGTAACGATACTTGAGCCGCAAGGCCTCATCTTCGTTGCCCTCTTTGGCAATATACAGAGGCGGCGTGCGGGCGGCATTGAGGATCGTCACCGTCTGCGCGTGCACCTCAATCGTGCCAGTCGGCAACTCTGGGTTGACCGCTTCGGGCGCACGCTGCACCACCACGCCCTGCACCTGCACCACATACTCGCCGCGCACCTGTGCCGCGATGGCGTGCGCTTCGGGTTGCTTGGCAACATCTATCACCACTTGCGTAATCCCGTAGCGATCTCGTATATCGAGAAAGATCAGCGAACCATGATCACGGCGGCTATGCACCCACCCCGCAAGGGTGGCGGGCTGCCCCGCGTCAGCTTCGCGCAGTGCGCCACAGGTAACAGTTCGATACATGAATTTGCGTTCTCCTCCCTCTACCCCATCTGATGGATGTCAGACCTTGTGTAACCTCATGGTATTATAGCGCAAGAAGTCACCCTGCTAGGTATCAGGTGCTAGGTGTTAGGTGTGAGAACGATACAACATTGCCTTCTTTGGAGGGCATGCTGCTTACGCCCTGCCACCTGAAACCTGTCACCTGTCACCCGAAACGTGTCACCTATGCACCATATCCACATCTTAGGCATACGCATTGATGACGTGACCCAAGCCGAAGCCTTGACGCACGCCGCTACGTTGATCGAGGACGGCATCGCGCACGGATGCGGGCATCAGGTCGTCACCGTCAACCCCGAATTCGTGATGGAGGCGCAGCACAACCTTGCCTTTCGGGAGGTGCTGTGCGCCGCTGATCTGGCTACGCCGGATGGCTTCGGGCTGCTGCTCGCGGCTCGCTGGCAGGGCACGCCCCTGCGCGGGCGGGCAACCGGCGTGGCACTGGTGCAGCAGCTGGCAGCCCTAGCAGCCGAGCGCGGCTACCGTATCTTTCTGCTGGGGGCTGCACCCGGTGTAGCCGAGCAAGCTGCTGCCGTGTTACAGCGTCACCACCCCACGCTCGTGATTGCGGGCTGCTTTGCTGGCTCACCGCACGCACGCTATGCCCCTTTCATTCAGCAGATCATCGCCGCCGCCCAGCCCCACATCCTGCTTGTTGCCTATGGCCACCCAGCCCAAGACCTGTGGATTGCCCGCCACCAACCCGTGCTAAAGATTCCGCTTGCGATGGGCGTGGGCGGCGTGTTCGACTACCTCGCTGGGCGTGTACCGCTTGCGCCTCGCTGGATGCGCCAGCTAGGGCTGGAGTGGCTGTTCCGCCTGATGGTACAGCCGCATCGCTGGCGACGGATCATCACCGCCGTGCCGCTCTTTTCGTGGGCGGTGTTGCGGGCGGGCAAGCGTGGTGACAGGTGACAGGTTTCAGGGGTTAGGGTTCAGGTGACAGGTGCTAAGGGGCAGGTACTAGGTGATAGGTGTTGGGTGTTAGGTACTAGGTGCTAGGGGTCAGGTAGTTGGGGCTAGGGGCAGGGCCAGAAGGCAGACCACGAAGAGCACGAAGAGCACGAAGAGCACGAAGGAAGGTCAGGTGCTAGGGGTCAGGTATTAGGTGCTAGGTGCTAAGGGGCAGGTACTAGGTGACAGGTGATAGGTGTCGGGTGTTAGGTGCTAGGGGCTAGGGGTCAGGTAGTTGGGGCTAGGGGGCAGGGCCAGAAGGCAGACCACGAAGAGCACGAAGGGCACGAAGAACACGAAGGGGGGCAGGGGCGGGTGTCAGGGGTCAGGTGTCGGGTGATAGGGGTCAGGGGATAGGGTGATCTAACGTTGTGTTTTTATCGGGTATGTTTCCTAGCCCCAACTACCTGACCCCTAGCACCTAGTACCTAACACCCAACACCTATCACCTAGTACCTGCCCCTTAGCACCTAGCACCTAATACCCGACCCCTAGCACCTGACCTTCCTTCGTGCTCTTCGTGCTCTTCGTGCTCTTCGTGGTCTGCCTTCTGGCCCTTACACCCGACACCTATCTCCTGATCCCTGACCCCTGACCCCTAGCACCGAGCACCTAGCACCTGACCCCTAGCACCTGACACATCCCAGTCTGCGGTATAATATGCCTATTATGACACTAACCCAGATCACCGAACACACCTACTACATGCCCGGCGCAAACAATCTCGGCGTGATTGCCACCGGCGATGGCGGCGCAATTGCGATTGACACCGGCTTGGATAAGGACATTGCCCGCCGCTTCCGCAAAGCGATAGACGAAGCTGGGCTGACGCTCCGTGCGATCATCAGCACGCACCACCACGCCGACCATATTGGCGGCAACGATTACCTGCTCCGCAACGTGCCCGATGTGCGCCTGCATGCGCCGCCGCTCGAAGCCACCTTCATCGAATACCCCTTGCTCGAACCAACCTACTTAAACTACGGCGCAAGCCCCATCAAGCCCTTGCAAACCCGTTGGCTGATGGCCAAAGGTACACCCGTCAATCACCTCATTGGCGAGACCGAAGCAATCATCGCCGGGCAGAGCTTTGCCTATGAGATCGAAGGCGTGACGCTCGAAATCATTGGGCTGCCGGGCCACAGCCGCGTCCAGATTGGCGTAGTCTACGAGGGAGTCTGTTTTGCGGCCGATGGCTTCTTCAGTGAGAGCATTATCAGAAAGCACGGCATCCTCTATGCCCACGATATTGCTTTGCAACTCGCCACGTTTGATCGCTTGATGCAGCGCAGCGAGGCGTGGTATCTGCCCGGCCACGGCGACCTCACCCCCGCCAGTGTGATACAGGCCGTCCTCGCCGCCAATCGAGCTGCAACTGAACACGCCACCGCATTGGTGCTAGCGGCAGTTGCCCAGCCCGGCGATACAACGGCAATCACGGCGCGGGTGCTGCAAGCCTTCGAGCAGGAGATCGCCGCTACCGAAACGATCCCGCCCGCACAGACCATTCCGCAGTACGCGATCTTTGCGGGTGCAGTTGTGGCGCACCTCAGCTATCTTGAACAGCAAGGCGTGGTCGAAGTGGTGCTCGCCGAACGGCAACTGCTCTGGCAACGCAAAGGAGCCACTGGATGAGTGCTATCCCCACCCACGCTGATGTGGTGATTGCAGGGGCAGGCATCGCGGGCATTGCCACCGCCTACTATCTGACCCGCGTGCATGGCGTGCGCGATGTTGTGCTGATTGAACCGGGCCCACCCATGATGCTGACCAGTGCCAAACCAGTCGAGGGCTACCGCAATTGGTGGGGCGATGGAGCAATGGTGCAGTTTATGAATCGCAGCCTCGACTTGCTTGAACAGCTTGCCGATGCCACCAACAACATCCCGCGAATGTCGCGGCGCGGCTACCTGTTTGCCAGTGCCCAGCCAGAGAGCTACGCCTTCTTTGAGCGCGTGTCCGCCGAGTTTGCGGCGTTGGGCGTAGGCGCGATCCGCCACCACACTGGCAACAGCCCAACGCCCGCGTATACTCCGCCACCTGCCGATGATCGCTATGCTCCATCGCTTAGCGGCGCAGACCTGATTAGCAACCCGACCCTGATCCGCACCCAGTTTGGCTACTTACCGGATACCACTCGCGTCCTGCTGCATGCGCGGCGGTGTGGCTGGTTTAGTGCCAGCAGCACCGGCGGCTATCTGCTCGCCCAAGCCCAAGCATACGGCGCACGCCTAATTGCAGGCAGCGTGAGCGGGGTGCAGGTGGCAAGCGGGCGCATTGGTGGCGTGCAGGTGACGACGGCTGATGGTAGCCCGCACCTGATCCAAACGCGCACCTTCGTGAATGCGGCGGGGCCCTTCCTAAACCACATCGCCGCCATGATGGGGTTATCATTGCCAATGTACACCGAGCCACACTACAAAATCTCGTTCCGCGATGTCAAGCGCATCGTACCGCGTGATGCTCCGCTCGTGATCTGGTTTGACCCGATCCGACTGGTGTGGCGCGACGACGAGCGGGCTGCCCTCGAAGCCGACCCCGCCCAGCATTGGCTGCTCGATGAGCTACCTGCTGAGATGCACTGGCGGCCAGCTGGACGCGACATCTGGCAGGATGATACGGTGATTGTGGCGTGGACATACCGCACCGCACCCGAACCGCCGACCTTCCCGTTGGCGATTGAGCCACGTTACCCTGAACTCGTGCTACGCGGCTTAGCCAGCATCCTGCCCGAAGCCGCAAGCTACATCGGCAATGTGGTTGGGCTGGAGTATGACGGCGGCTACTACAACCGCACCCAAGAAAACCGCCCCTTGATTGGGCGGCTCCCTATTGAAGGCGCGTATGTGTTGGGTGCGCTATCTGGCTTCGGCTTGATGGGCTGCTTGGGCGCAGGCGAACTGCTCACCGCGCACATCACGGGCGGCACACGGCCTAGCTACGCCGATGCCTTTGCACCACAACGTTACGCCGATCCTGCGTACCAGCAGCAGTTGCAGAACTGGCCGGCGGCGTGGCAGCTGTAACAAGAACTATCCGGCTTGGTGGGCGGCGTGGACAAATGCCGCAATACGTTGCGGGTCTTTCACGCCATCCCGTTCTACCCCACTGCTCACGTCTACGCCCCACGGGCGCACGCGCTGAATGGCCGCCGCGACATTCTCTGGCGTAAGCCCGCCCGCCAGCACAATTGGCACTTGCTGGGCGAGGCTCGCGGCCTGCTCCCAATCGGCAAGCGTGCCTGTGCCGCCATACTGTCCAGCGACGTGGGCATCTACTAGCAGGCGAAACACGACTGGGCGCAGATCGGTGGGGAGCGTATTGGGGAGTAGGCTGGGGCTAGCACACTGGCGTAGCGTATGGGCAAGCCACGCCTGATCGTGCGGGCTAGCCGGGCTAGCATTGAGGCGCACAGCCTTGAGGATCGGGAGCTGAATAGAGGCAACCTGTGCGGGCAACTCATCCCCACTGAGCTGCACATAATCGAGATCACACTGCGTGGCCAGCGTGTTGATCATTGCTGGATCGGCATTGACAAACAGCCCAACAATGCGGATGCGGCGCGGATGCTGGCGTAGCGCAGCAACAATCGGCATAGCTTGGGCCGGGGTGATCTGGCGGCGGCTCGGCGCAAACACCAAGCCCACCAAATCCGCCCCAGCTGTAGCGGCAGCTAGGGCGGCTTCAGCGGTCATTACTCCACAAATCTTGACGGCCGTCATACCGTTGCGGGGTATTCCTCTGGCGTTTCGGCAGTGTCCACCGCCGGAGCAGAACCATCGTGCTCCCCGCTAACGGGCAGATCGGCTTCGGCACTCACAGCAACTGCCCCTTCCGCCACAGCACTGGCGGCCGCGTCCGCGTTGGCAGGCATCTCAGCATTGGTCAGTGCATCGGCAGGCACATCAGCGTCCGCGTTGGCTTCCCCATTCACCGGTGCAACAGCTTCCGCGTCGGCCCCTACAACGCCTGCGGTTTCTTCCTCAACCTTAAGTTGGTAGTACGTATGCCGCCCGCGCCCCGTCTTCTCCAGTATGCCCCCATTGATTGCCTGCTTCGCAAACGTTCGCATCTGCTCGTTGGTATAGTTGATGATTTGCTGATTTCGCAGCTCACGCAACCCATCAATGATCTGGGTGAAGGAGACTGGCCGACCAAAAGCCCTTATCATGTTCCGGAATGCCTGCCATTCCGCATCGCTGAAGCGCACTTCGGCTTCAACCGGCGTAGGCGCAATGCCTTCCGCCGCACCTGTTTCCGCAAAGCGCACTTCGGCTTCAACCGGCGTAGGCGCAATGTCTTCCGCCGCACCTGTTTCCGGAGGTGCGGCTAGGAATGTATCCGTTGCAACAGCATGGGATATACTCGGCACCTCAAGCTCATCAATCAAAGCTGCCAATGTCGGGGAGATGGCAGGGGCTGCGCTAGATGTATCACTTGCCAAATCGGCCCACACCGCTTCAAGGAGTGCAGTAGCATCTGCGGTAAGCTGCTGGCTGGTTTCAAATGGATTGGGCGGATCAGTGCGGTCAGCATCGGGGGCAATCGCAAGCAAGTCATCCTCGCTCAAATCAGGCAGTTCTGGCTCGGCAAAGGGCACAACGGCATCCACTTCACCAGCTAGCAAGGCCAATTCCTCAAGCCCCAGCGCAGTTGGGCTATCGGCTTCGCTAGCATCATCGGTATCATCGAGGGCCTCGACCGACATAGTGGCGGTAGGGGCACTCACCCCCGTGCGCTCGCTTGCGGGCTTGCGGCGGCGACGGCGACGGCTACGGTTCGCGGAGCTACCCGCCGTTGCCGCTTCGGGGGCCGGGCTAGTTCCTTTGGCCTGCCCGTTGTTGCTGACGGGTAGCTCTACGTCCGGAGCTTCGCCAAGTGGGACTTCCTCACGCAGATCGCCGACAAACTGCGAGAGCTTGAGCGGGTCTTCACCGGGCAAGAAGACTTCGTTGACCGTGCCACTCGTGAAGATCTGGACGTGTCCGCGGCGTTCGGCATCCTGCACGAAATCCTTGAATTTGGTAAAGGCTCGCCCATTCATATCCTTGTAGCGATTCTCTTTAAAATCGCCCCCCATCAGCTCTTTCATCACCAGCTTGATCGAGCCAAGCGTGGAGACATAGCCGCGTTCACGGACGAGACGCACCGCAGCCACGAGCGTATCGTAGATGTCGGGGGCTTTGGGTGCAGGCGGCGTTGGCTCAATTGTCGGCGACAGGGCGACAGCCGCCGCTGCCGCCGGTAGTTCCGGCTCCAAGCGTTGCTTGGGCAACGCAGCGGGAGCAGGCTTGCCATGCAACTGTTCGTAAAACAGAAACTCATCGGCACTCTGGGCAAGATGGGTTGAGGCTGCCCCGCCAATGCCAATAATGATGACTTCTTTGCCTTGTTGGCGGATACTGTGCACCAACGGAATGAAGTCACGGTCGCCAGTCACGAGGACGAATTTCTCGACGTTCTGATGCATAAACAGCGTTTTCATCGCATCTATACAGATGTTCATGTCAACGCTGTTTTTGATCGCTCGCCCAGTGCGCCCCACGTCCTTATCATAATAGTAGGTCGGCACGTACATCGGCTCAATACTATTCGCATATAAGGCACTGGTGATACGCGGGTAGCGATACCAATCTGCATAAGCACGCGCAATAATGACCCGCCCTAGATCGTGGCAGCGGTCCATAATCGTTTCGAAATTCGGGTTTTCGTCCAGCTTATCGCGGACACTGACATACACGTTTTCGAAATCAATAAAGACCGCTACATCAGGTCTTCGGTGTTCGTAAAGCATCGTGCGTGTGTATAGCTCCTATCGTTGGGAGGTACAACTTCTTTCAATAAAAACGGATGAAAACCGACTCTTATGCCGCTCCATGCCAGTAGGATTTCATACCGTTTGTACTATAGCATTAGCTTGCGCTTCGTGCAACTGTGCACCGAAGGATCAAGCACCCAGCTCTTGACAGAAGGCTCCCGTTCTGGTATTTTGAATCACAAAGTAAACGATGTTCACTTGAGGTACATGCTTATGACCATAACTGCATCCCTTACCCCACGAGGTGAACGCATGCGCGAGACCCTCCTGAATACGGCCCTCACCCTGTTTGCCACCCACGGCTACCACGAAACCACGATGCGGGATATAGCGGCCGCCGCCGGATGCTCGCCGGGCCTAACCTATCGCTACTTCAATAGTAAAGAAGACCTTGTCCTCGCCCTCTATGAACGGCTTGCGGCCGAATTTGAAGCCCATGTTGCTGCCCTGCCGCACGCGCCGCTTGCCGAACGCTTTCAGCGCATTATGCTGCTGCGCTTCCAGCAAGTCGAACCGTACCGCAAAATCTACCAAGCTATTCTCGGTTCAGCCCTTTCACCCCAAAACGAACTAGGCATCCTCGGCGAACAGACCCAAGCCTTGCGGGCGGCGGCGCAGCATCTTTTTGTACAGGTGGCGCAAGGCGCAAGCGACGCGCCTGATGCGGCACAAGTGCTTGAGGTGGGGCAGGTACTGTATGCCACACATATGTGTCTAGTGCTCTTCTGGCTCTACGATGAAACGCCCGGCCACCACGCCACCTACGAGCTGCTAGAGTTGGCCTACGATGGGCTACGGATCGGTCGCCCATTGCTGCGCGTGCCTCCTGTTGCCCATGCCCTCTCACGCCTGAGCCGTGCGCTTACGCCGGTCTTTGGCCGGATTTAGTCGGCGTGCAGTAGAACCAAAAAACACAAACGTACTGATGATCGGGATACATGGTACAATACGATGTGAATGGTATGTCTTCCATTCCGATCACTGGATCGCCATCACGCGAAAGGAGCGAACCCAATGACAACCCCGCGCACCACCCAAGAGTTGCTCGCCCGCGCATCAACGGAGGTGCTGGCCAATGAAGCCGCGGAAGTGGAGCCACTGGTTCCCTATACCCCGCTCGCCGAATTGCTGGCCCTCGAACCTGTGGACGGCGAACTCGACTATCCAGAGCGTGATGGTAACTTGATGGCTGAGAATACCGAACAGTTTGCGTGGATTGTCCTGATCAAGGAAACCCTTGAGATTTTGTTCCGTGACCACCCTGATGTGTTTGTCGCGGGGGATTTGTTGTGGTATCCGATCAAGGGCAACAACCGCCTGTGCTTTGCACCCAATGCAATGGTGGTCTTTGAGCGACCAAAAGGGCGGCGTGGCGCGTACCAGCAGTGGGCAGAGGCTGGGCTACCGCCGCAGGTGGTGTTCGAGATACGCTCGCTGGGCAACCGCGCCCAAGAGCTGGCCGACAAGCTCCAGTTTTACGATCTGTTCGGGGTGGAGGCGTACTACCTGTACGATCCCGATACCGACACATTGCAGGGGTGGCTCCGCGATGGGGCAAGTTTGCGCCCGCTCTCGATCCTGCACGAGTGGGTCAGCCCGCGCTTAGGCATCCGCTTCGATGAAGCCGAGACGTGGGCCACCCAAGCCGAAGCCCGCGCCGCCGCCAAACTCGCCGCCCGCGCCCAAGCCGAAGCCCGCGCCGCCGCTGAACAGCGTGTCACCGAAGAACTGGCCACGCGGGCTGCGCTCGAAGCCGAGTTAGCCCGTATGCGGGAACAACTACGCCAATTGGGGCGCGAGGAGGAGCTGTGAACGCCGAGCGGTTCATGGTGATTGATGGGCATGCCCTTGCCTTCCGTGCCTTCCATGCGCTGCGGGATGCCAACCTCCGCACAGCTGAGGGCGAAGCAACGTTTGCCGTCTTCGGCTTCTTTCGGATTCTGCTGGCGAGTATTCAAGAATATCGCCCACATTACGTTGCGGTTGCCTTCGATGTCGGGCGCACCTTCCGCGATGACTTGTATGCCGCGTATAAAGCGGGGCGAGCCGAAACACCGGCCGAGTTCCACAGCCAGCTGGCCCGCATCCAAGAGGTGCTGCGTGCGCTGAATATCCCGATCTACACGGCTGAGGGCTACGAAGCTGATGATGTGATCGGCACGCTAGCTCGCCAAGCCACCGCCCAGCACGTCGAAACCCTGATCCTCACTGGGGATACCGACACGCTCCAGCTTGTCAATGAGCAGGTGCATGTGCTCCTCGCCAACCCCTACAGTCGCAGCGCGGGGATGACCCGCTACGATCCTGCGGCGGTACGCGAACGCTACCACGGGCTGCGCCCCGATCAGCTAGCCGACTTGCGTGGGCTGAAAGGCGATGCATCGGATAATATCCCCGGCGTGAAGGGCATCGGCGAGAAGGGGGCCATCAGCCTGCTAAACGAATTTGGCAGCATCGAACACATCTATCAGCAGCTTGAGGCCGTGCCGTTGCGCTATCGCAAGCATCTCGAAGGACAGCAAGCGCAAGCCGAGTTTAGCCGCCAACTCGCAATGATTGTGTGTGATGCACCGGTTACGCTCGATCTGCCTGCTGCCCGCGTAGATGAGTATGACCGCACGGCGGTGATTGAGCTATTCCAGCAGCTCCAGTTTGGGAAAACCTTGCTCGATAAGTTGCCCACACCAATTGCCGACGCACCCTATGCTGCCCTGCCTCCAGCCCCAGCTGCCACAGGGCCAGTGCCACCCACGACAGGTGCTACGCAACAACTGGACATGTTTGCCCTGCAGGATGCCCCCGCCGTACCAATCCCACCGCCGCCGACCTCTGGCGACTATCGCACCGTTAGCACGCCTGCCGATCTGGATGCGCTGCTGCACGCCCTGAACAGGGCCCCAGCATTTGCTTTTGATGTAGAAAGCACTGGACTTCATCCGCTCACCGATACGCTGGTCGGCATTGCCTTGTCCACCCAAGCGGGCACAGGTTGGTACATTCCGGTTAGCCACCGCACCGGTGAACAGTTGCCGCGCCACACGATTGTCGCTGCGCTGCGGCCCTACTTCGCCAATCCACAGCAGGCCAAGTATGCCCACAATGCCAAATTCGACATCGAGCTATTGCAGCAGGTCGGCATGCCGGTGCAGGGCCTTGCCTTCGATGTGCTGCTCGCTGCGCGCCTCTTGGGGCGGCCGCAAGCTGGGCTGAAAGACCTCGCCTCCTACGAATTGCGCCTGTCGGAGCCGATGCAGAAGATTGTGGCATTGATCGGCAAAGGCAGCCAGCAGATCAGCTTCGATCAGGTGGCGATTGAGCACGCCACGCCCTACGCCGCCGCCGATGCCGATATGACCCTGCGCCTGACAGCCCACTTCCGCGAGCAGCTTGCCGCGGAGCCATCGCTACAGGCGATCTTTGCCGAGATCGAATTGCCCTTGGTCAGCGTCCTTGTAGCGATGGAAACGGCGGGCATACTGGTCGATCAGGGCTATCTCCAGCAGCTCCACGAGCGGCTGAGTGCACGCCTGCACGAGTTGGAGCAGGAGATTTATGGGCACGCTGGGGGTGCATTCAACATCAACTCCGGCATACAACTGAATGAGGTTCTTTTTGACAAACTTGGGTTGCCGACAACGGGGCTGAAGAAGCTACGCGCATCTGACCGCTTCTCACTCACCGCCGATGTCCTCGAGACGATGGCCGATCTGCACCCGATTATTGCGGCGATCCTGAAGTATCGCCAGCTTGCCAAACTCAAATCTACCTATGTAGATGCGTTGCCCCAGCTTATCAACCCGCACACGGGACGCATCCATACCACCTACAACCAGATTGGCACGGCAACTGGGCGCATCTCATCAAATAATCCCAACATGCAGAATATCCCCGTCCGCACGGACGAAGGCGGTGAGATTCGGCGAGCATTTGTCGCCCCTGCGGATCACGTCCTGCTGGCCGCCGACTACTCGCAGATCGAGCTGCGCGTGCTCGCCCATATCACCCGCGATCCGGGCTTGGTGCAGGTCTTCCGCGAGGGGCGCGATATTCACGCCGCCACCGCTGCCCAGCTGTTTGGGGTAGCGCAGGAGGACGTAACCAAGAACCAACGCCGGATTGCGAAGACGGTGGTGTTTGGGGTGATCTACGGGATCAGTGCGTTTGGCTTGGCCCAGCGCATCGGCGGGCTAGATCGCGGCAGCGCACAAGCGTTGATCAATGCGCTCTTCGCCAAATTCCCCAGCATTCGCACCTACATTGATGAGACACTCGAACGTGGGCGACGCGACGGCTACGTGCAATCCCTGTTCGGGCGGCGACGCTGGATGCCCGAACTGAATAGCTCGGGCCCCCGCAAAGCCGCCGCCGAACGCGAGGCGATCAATGCGCCGATCCAAGCCACTGCCGCCGATCTGATGAAGCTGGCGATGCTCAAGGTTGCCGCCGCACTGCACGAACGCCAGCTTCAGAGCCGGATGCTGCTGCAAGTGCATGATGAACTGATCCTCGAAGTGCCGTACCCAGAGCTTGCAGAAGTTGGTACAATGGTGCGTGAAGTGATGGAGTCTGCCTATCAACTCAGCGTGCCGTTGCAGGTGGGGGTTGAGGTGGGCCCCAATTGGGAAGCGATGCAACCCTTTGAACCGGAACGGGAAGCACATTCGCGTGAGCCAAACGAGGAACAGTAGGTATGACAACCCGTATAGCGCATGATGCTGAGCGACCCAACGCGCCCCCCACCGGTGATCGATCTGTGCCGCCGGTGCCGCCGCCGAACTTGGCGCACAGCGCAGCGGCAACCAATCACCAAGCCGCTGTCGCCCCTGTCTTTTCGGTCGTTGCCCCAGTCTACAATGAAGAAGCCCTGTTGCCTGAATTCTATCGGCGCACCGTTGCAATGCTTGAGGCTCTCGGCGAGCCATTTGAGATTGTGCTGGTTAATGATGGCAGTCGGGATCGTTCGCCACAGATCATGCGTGAGCTACATACCCATGATGAGCGCGTGAAGGTGCTCTTCTTTTCGCGCAACTTTGGGCATCAGCTAGCGATCACAGCGGGTACAGATTATGCGCGGGGGCAGGCCGTGGTCGTGATTGACTCTGATCTGCAAGACCCGCCTGAAGTCATCCCCGATCTGATTGCCAAGTGGCGCGAGGGCTACCACGTTGTCTACGCCGTGCGGGCCGAGCGGGAGGGCGAGACGTGGTTTAAGAAGACGACGGCGGCGATCTTCTACCGCATGATCACCAAGATCACAAATGTCAACATTCCGGTAGATACAGGCGACTTTCGCTTGATGGATCGCAAGGTCGTCGAGGCATTGCGATCCATCCGCGAGCACAGCCGCTTCATGCGCGGGCTATCGGTGTGGGTTGGGTTCAATCAGGTGGGCGTGCCCTATCGCCGTGCCGCCCGCAGCGCAGGCAGCACCAACTATCCGCTCCGCAAGATGGTGCGCTTTGCCTTCGACGGCATTACCAGCTTCTCCTATCTGCCGCTCCAATTGGCAACGATTGTCGGCTTTAGCGTTGCTGGGATCAGCGTGATCGGCATTATCCTTGCGATTGTGCTGCGCCTCAGCGGGAACAATGCCTTTGAAGGGCAAGCCACCACGCTCGTCAGTGTGCTCTTTCTGGGTGGGGTGCAGTTGATCTTTCTCGGCATCATTGGTGAGTATCTGGGACGCATCTACGATGAAGTCAAACGCCGCCCACTCTACATCGTCGCTGAGACGTTGGGCTTCGAGGATGAGCAGCCGCCCAGCAGCGGATAAGGCGCAAGCCAGCTCATGGCTCCGGCTTGCGCGGGCTGCGCTTAGGGGAGCGGCGCGGTATACTGTGGGCTAGGGATCAGGCCGAAATCGCTGAGCGGGAAATACAGCACCCACGCCTGCCCAATCACGCGATGCAGGGGCAAGGCATCCCACTCACGTGAGTCGCTGCTATTCAAGCGATTGTCGCCCATCACAAAGATTGTATCGGGAGGTACCGTGACCGGCCCTACGCTGCATGCTGAACCGCTATTGCAAAAGGTGCTAGCTCCATGCAGGTACGGCTCATCCAGCAGCAGGTTATTCACATACACCCGCCCATCCCTGATCTCAATCGTCTCGCCGGGCAGGGCAATCACACGCTTGATGAAATCCTTCTGCACATTGAGCGGGTACTCAAACACGATAATATCGCCACGCTGGGGCATATGGAAGGGGTAAATCACACGCGGCTCAAGCTCTTGATTGCCGGGCAGTAGGCGGAGCGGCGCATTCAAATCGAAGTGAAAGTAGACAATTTTGTTGACCAGCACATATTGCCCGCTGTGCAGGGTTGGTTCCATACTGGCTCCTTCGATCTTGAAGTTCTGGACCATGCTCCGCACAATGATAAATACGAGGACAATATACATGATTGTTTCCAGCACCTCTTTGACGGCGGTGCGAACGGCATAGGGTACGGTGGGGGCCGGCGTGCTGTGCAGCATCTGAATCCATTCACTATGCGATGGCTCAGACCCGTTCGGTAGCTCAGGGGCGGTTGGCTCGGTATCGAACGTGGGCGTTGCTGAAGGACGCAAAGGGGGGGGATTTCCTGATAGACTCACAATCACTCCACCTATAGCAAGATTCGGCAAGCAGCATACACTGCGCTGCTGCACATCAATTCCAATCCAAGTAAGTAGAGAGTATGATATGATTACTAGGATGTACCATACCAAAAAGTACACTCCCTGCTATTATACTCGATAGACGCTTGAATGGCTAGACGAGGAGCCTGAGAATTCCATGCACACTGCCCACTTTGTGACCCCTACTGATGATGGCCGCGTGCGCTGTGAGGCGTGTTTGTGGCGGTGCGAGCTGCATCCTGAGCAAACTGGCCGCTGTCACATGCGCGTTGCCCGGAATAATCACACGCTGGAGCTGCTCAATTATGGCTTGATTAGTGGGGCGAATGTCAGCTCAATTGAAGAGCATCGCCTGTGGCATTTCTTCCCCGATACGCTGGTGTTGGGAATCGGCAGCTGGGGCTATGCGTTCCCCGTCGATCAGGAGCGCGGCCCTTACACGACGATTCCCACTGATCCTACCAAACACCGCAGCCTGCCCGCCGAGAAAGCTGCCGCGTTTGCGCTGAAGCGGCTCTGTCGCGGCGTAGTTTGGGCTTACGGCGATCCGGCAGTCTCCGCCGAGTATACCCTCGAAATTCTGCGAGCGAGCCGCGCTGCGAGCCGCTACACGGCATTGGTAACAACGGGCTACATGACGAGTGAAGCCTTCGAGCAGTTTGGGCCCTATTTGGATGGGATTGCGCTGGATATGCGCGGCTTCGGCGACAGTGCCTACCAACGCCTCGCCGGTGCGCCACACTGGGATGCGATCCTCGAAAGTGTCGCATGGGTCAAGCATCGCTGGCAAGTGCATATCGAAGTTACCACCCGCATGCATCACGGGGTCAATGATGATCCGCAGGAGCTACGCGCCCTGACGGCGTGGATCCGGCGGGCACTGGGGGAGCAAACCCCATGGCATATTCTGCCTGGCGATGCGGGCGTAGAGACCGCCGCTGCCGTGTTTCGCGCTCGGCGCATTGGGCTTGATGCCGGCTTGCACTATATTTACGGCATCGAGCCGGAGCAGAATACCCACTGCCCGCGCTGTGGCAATACCCTGATTGCACGCTCCAAAGGCGTATCGCGGGTGGTGGGCATCAGTGATGGGCAGTGCAATCGCTGTGGCTTTCAGCCCTACCTGCGGACCTCGATCTTCAAGCCACGCCGCCCCCAAGAGTAGTGGCCCTGCGCCCCGACAGGCCGGCCCCGCCCAGTGCGGGCTAGGAGGACGGCTTACGCCCCCTGCGCTCCTCTGACTATTAAAACATCCTTTCATTAAAATAATCGTCCCAAACTGCCCCTCGACAATTTCAGAAATTGTGCTATACTTGTACATCCATCGAGTAATCCGGTGCTGAAAAACTTACGAGAGTTTCTGTGGTTTCCAGCCAGAGAGCTGAGGCAGTGTCCCCACAAGGTGGGGTGTTTCAGCCACTTTATTGTCTCTCAAAACATTATTACACAGGGATGAGGAACAACCTATGCCACAACGACAGATTACGCTGAGTAAAGCTGAACGCCAAGAGCTGATCCGCCTCCGCGACACCGCCGATAAGCCGTATCTGCGCGAACGGGCCGCCGCGATTCTCAAAGTCGCCGATGGCACTCCGGCAGCTGTGGTGGCTCGACAGGGGCTGTTGCGGCAGCGTAAGCCGGACACGATTTACGATTGGCTAAATCGCTTTCACGCTGAGGGTATCGAGGGCTTGTGTATTCGCCCCGGACGCGGGCGTAAGCCATCGGCAGCGACGAATGGCACGCACCCCGAAGGTGAGCCAAGCAAGCCTAAGGCACACCAAGCGACTGCCCGATCATAAAAGTTGCGCCGGACTTCGCTCAGTCCGGCACAACTCTGCTTGCCTGCGTTGGTCAGCGCACATATACCCACCATCATTGCGGCAATGTTGGTGCAGCATACTGCATGAGCCAATCGAGTGCGAGGAGATAGCCCTGCCAACCTAGCCCCGAAATTTGCCCCGTTACCACAGGTGCAACTACCGACGTATGCCGGAACGGTTCGCGCCGATAGACATTGGAGATATGCACTTCGATGATCGGCACGCTCAGATTGGCAAGCGCATCGCGCAGTGATAGCCCATAGTGCGTTAGTGCGCCCGGATTGATGATCACGCCGCTCACTAGCGGTGCGTGTTCCTGTATCCAGTCAATCAATACCCCTTCGTGGTTGGATTGAAAGCACTGCACCTGTGCGCCGTGTGCCACTGCCCGTGCGTGCAACGCAGCATTGATTTGGGCGAGAGTTGTTGCCCCATAGATGTGCGGCTCGCGCTGTCCTAGCAGATTCAGGTTCGGCCCATGCAGTACCAGCACATTCATGATCTTGCTCCTTTGTTTTGATTGGTGAATATGCGCTGCTTGCACCAAACGTAGGATTTACAAGCGCGTGGCTCCGCGCAGGCAAAGTCCCCGCTTGGCTACAGTGGGAAGAGCAACGGCAGCACCAGCACCGTCGCCACCAGAATGATGAGCTGGAGCGGCACTCCCACCCGCGCAAAGTCGGTGAAGCGGAAGCCGCCGGGGCCAGTTACCAGCACATTCACTGGCGAGCCAGTCGGGGTGGCAAAGGCGACGGAGGTGGCGACGGCGATGGTCATCAGGAAGGTTGCCGGATTCACGCCCAAGCCGACCGCCGCTTTGAATGCGACCGGAGCCATCAGGATTGTAATCGCGGTGTTGGAGGCGAATTGGCTCAGCACCACCGTTACGAGAAAGACTCCCGTCATAATCGCCGCCGGCCCATAGGGGCCAAGGTTTCGCACGATGGACTCGGAGAGGAGCTGGATCGCGCCGGTATTTTCCAGTGCAGTAGCTAGGGGGATCATGCCCGCGATCACAAAGATGCTTTCCCAGCTCATAGCGCGGTAGGCATCCTCGATGGTGAGGCAATTGGTGAGCAGCATCGCCAGCGCACCAAACAGCACCGCCGTGACAATCGGCACAATGCCCGTAATCATCATCGCCACCATCGCCACCAAAATGGCCACCGCCGTCCAGCCTTTCCCCGTCAACTTGTCGCTGGCAACGTTGGGATCACTGAGATACGTCTTCGCAACCACTACCACGTCGCGCTGCTCGTTGCGGAGTAGCGCGACCTTTTCCCAGCTCCCTTCAGCCAACAGGGTATCGCCGAAGCGCAACGGCGTATGCACAATGTTGGGAAGCGGCTTGCCCAGCCGCAAAATACGCAGGACATTCAGCCCATAGCGTTCGCGGAAGCGGACTTGGGCAAGGCTGCGCCCAATCAAATTGGAGCGCGGGGTAAGCAGAATCTCAACCACGCCGATGTGGTCACTAATCTGTTCGAGGTCATCCTCGTGCAACGGGCGCAGCCGCAATCCCTGTTCAGCGGCCAGCTGCTCAACTGAAGCCCGTTCTCCCCACGCATATAGCACCGTATTCGCTGGGATGATCGTGTCGGGCGTAATCGGCTCGACCCGTGCGGGCCGATTGAGTTCACCGCCTTGCACCTGCATGCCCAGCACATCCACATTGTAGCGTTCGCGGATATTGGCTGAGCGCGGCGAGTGCCCACTCAGCAGCGCAGACGAACTGACATACAGCGCAAAGGCCCGATCCTGCACCGCATAGGGCTGGATCAAATCCGCAAAGCTCAGCGTCGTATCTTCCACAGGCACGACATGGGCACCCGGCGGCACGCGCTCTGGGGTAAGCCACCGCCCTACCGTGAGCATGTACCCGACGGCAATCACCCAAACAATAATCCCCATCGGCGTAAAGGCAAAGAAGCCGAATGGCTCATAACCTTGATCGGCGAGAAAATCACTTACGACGATATTGGGCGGCGTGCCAATCAGGGTCATCATGCCCCCAATCAGTGCGCCATAGGCCAGCGGCAGCATCAGCTTGGAAGGGCTGAGGTTGGCTCCGATGGCAAGCGACACTACCACCGGCAACAAGATCGCGGTTGCGCCGGTGGAACTCATAAATGCCGAAATCAACGTAATCACCCCCATCACCAGCAACGTCATGCGGATTTCGTCAGTTCCGGCGATCCGTCCTAGCCGCACACCCAGCGCACGCGCCACACCGGTCTGAGCGATCCCTGCCCCCACCACAAACATGCCCCCAACAATAAACACGGCCGAGTTGGACAATCCAGCAAGGGCTTCGTTGGGCGTAATCAAGTTGGTAATGAGCAGCGCAAAGACGGACAGGAACGCCACCACAGAGAGAGGCAACCGATCCCATACGAATAAGCCAACCGTGACGAGCAGGATCAGCACGGTTATCCCGATGTCAACAGTCACACCGTTTCTCCTGTAATCTGGCGCCGGGCAAGCGGCAAGGTAAAGATGAAGCGCGAGCCGCGCCCGACTTGACTTTCCACGTAGATTTTCCCGCCATGCGCTTCAATGATCGCCCGGCTGAGATACAAGCCTAGCCCTGCGCCTTGCGTTGTCCGGCGCAGACGGTTATCTATGCGGTAGAACCGCTCGAAGATGCGTTCCTGTTCCTCCGGAGGAATCCCCTCGCCCTGATCGGCAACATAGCCTAGAGCCTGATTCAGTTCGGGCAGGGGATGCCCACCAATACGGATACGCCCCCCGTGCGGGCTGTACTTGATCGCATTCGAGATCAAATTGGTGAGCACCATCCGGATACGTTCGTAATCGGCGTGGACGGGCGGCAGATCGTCCGTGAAGCGCAGTTCGAAGGTGAAGCGGTCTTGCGTTTGAGCGGCAAAGGCTTGCACCACACTGGCGGCCAATTCGGGGAGTGACCAGTCGCTCAGTTCAAGGCGCATGCCACTCGCCTGCAAGCGCGAGACATCGAGCAAATCTTGGATTTGACGGGCCAAGCGATCCGCCTCCGCCTCAATCACACGGAAGCCTTCGCGCATGGCAGCCAAAGTCCATGCGGCATCCTCGCGTTGGAAGGTGCTGGCATAGCCTTTGATGATACTGACGGGGGTCTTCAGTTCGTGTGAGATCACCGAGATGAAGGTATTTTGGAGTTGCTCATCGCGCTTCTGCTCGGTAATGTCGCGCACATTCGCAATCGCCCCCAGAAATGCGCCGGTGCTACTGCGCTGAGCCGCATAGCGGCTCTGGATGTAGCGTTCGCGCCCGTCGCGGCTTGTCAGCCAGCCCTCGACAATCGGGTTGTTCAGCGGCGGGCGGCGTTGCAACGGACAATCTACAAGGCAGATGTTGGCTCCTTGTGCATCGCGCACGCCAAGAACCTCGGCACACGGTCGCCCAATCGCTTCAGTGCGGTTCCAGCCGGTCAGTTGTTCCATCGCTTTATTGAAGGTGGTGATGCGCCAACGGGCATCAATAATCATCACCCCATCGGCACTCTGCTCAATCATCGCATCAAGGCGTTGCTTCTCGCGCAGCACGCTCTGGTAAAGGCGCGCATTGCTCACGGCAATGGCGGCTTGGTCGGCGAAGGCTTGTAACAGGCGAGCTTCATCCACATTGAAGCTGACATTTAAGGCGGCGCGAAAGACGTAGATCGTACCGACCGGTGCAGCTGCTACAGTCAAGGGCAGGGCAATGACTTGGCGCAGGGGTAGCCCCGTCTCACCGGCAATCTCGCGCAGCACTGCGCTGGCGTTGGGCTTGCCTAACGTCTCGATGGGCAGCGCAAGCAGCCGCCGAAAGGCCGGTAGGGCAGCCGACGGAATTCCTGCCGCTGCGTAGATCTGCTGGGGCGGGGTTGGCTCCGTGCCCAGTTCATCGTCCGATAGGGCGATCAGTCCAGCGTTGCCCGCAAGCATCTCTACGGCCACCGTGATCACCAGATCAAGCACACTCGTCAGATCGAGTTGGGCCGTGATCGCCCGGCTGATCTTAAGCAGGTATTCGCGCTGGCGTAGGCGTTGATCGGGGAGTTCCATCGCCATCATCCGCTCCGGCTATTCGGTGCTACTCAGCGGCACAAGCGGGATCAGCGAGATGTGCGTAATCCGCGGCTGGGCTAGGGCGGGCGGCAGATCGCAGGCTGGCAGGGGTTCGAACAGGAGCAGGGCCCGCCAGCAGCTCAGCTCCTGCCAATTGATCCCGCGCTGCTCCACAATCGTCACTTCACGCGGGAAGGATTGTACCGGATCATAGACGACACTGGCTTGCAAGGCCGAGGTGCACGTGCACAGATTGGTGGGCAAGAACGCCTCTGTGCGCTGCCCATCCAGAGCGGCAATGCGCTGGAAAAGGGTCGTCACCGTGAGCGACTCGATTGGGCAGGTGTTTTCGATTACCTGTGTAATCTGCTCGTGATACACCTCAACATCCTGCTGGCACCAGATTTGCGGGCGTTCGATTACCAGCCGGTAGTGCGGCACGGGCTGCGCCTGCCACGCGCTACGGGCCCGGTTGAACTCAGCGGCAGGGGAAACATACCAACCCACAGAGCCAAGCAAGCCCAAAAGCATGGCTAGCCCACTGCCCAAAAGCAGGGCCCGACCCATATGCCATTGGAAGAAATGTGGCTGCACAGGTTTTGCTCCTGTGGTCTGAACTGCTTCAGCACATGGCTCGACCGATTGACTGACGGGGCACACCCGTGATCGAGGCCTGATCAAGGTTTTCATAGGGATTGTACCACGAAACGCCCCGCGTCTCTGGTACGAGTTATGCTATACTCCAAATAGCGTTGCGATTCGCAACGGAGATACAGCGTTAACCCCTCCAGCCGCACAGGAAAGGAGCGATTGTTTATGACCATCGAGCCGGTGCAACCACTGCACTTCGCAGACACCCTCTGCGTCAACAGTGCCTTCCCGCTACCCGCGCATCGCGCCCGTGCGCTCCTGCCCAGCCCGCCGCCGCTCAATTTGGTCGAGGTCTTTCCGGGGCGAGCGGTGCTGGTTGTGTCATTCTCGCTCTACCGCGAGAGTCCCTTTGGCCGCTATGCTGAGGCGGTCGTTGCCCTGATGGCTACCCATGAACGCGCCACCCCAACCATGACATTGGCTCGCTTGACACAGGAGAGTCGCTATCCTGCGTATGTGCTGCACATGTTTGTGAATAATGCTGCCGCCAGCCAATCGGGGACGGCGTGGGGCTTACCGCGCCAATTGGCTACGGTGCAGATCGAGGAGCACCCCACCCTCACCACCTGCCGCGTAGAGCTAGAGCAACAGCTGGTGATGCAGATCGCCGTTGAACGCCCTGCCACCGACCGCCAACGCACGATGCAGATCGAAACCTATAGCCTACACGAGGGCACACTGATGCACGCAACCATGCACTGCGCGGCCGCAGCCTATGGGCGGCAACAGGGTGGCGGGGCAACCTTGACATGGGGCACCCACCCCTTAGTCCACGCGCTGCTTGAAGCGAAAGTCTCCCCACAGCCCTTGATGGTACGCTACTACGATCAGATGCAAGCCGACCTGACTGCACCTGAGCCAGCGCAGGTGGAACGCTAGCGGGCGGGTGGCGGCTCCTCGGTGGGCAAGGGGTCGCTGGGCATCCCTACAGCCAGTCGCCCCTGCAAGCCTAACTGGCGTGGGCCTTCGCATCCTGCTGGAGTCCCCCCGCATGGTGTAGGCATGGTCATGTGGGTTGTGGTGTTGATGACCTTGGGTATGGTGTTGCTCGGCGCATGTGCCGCGCCCAGCCCGTCCCTGCATCTGCGCTATGTAGACCTGAGCCACACGCTCACGCAAGATATGCCGCACCTGCCCAATACCACCGCCACCCACATTGAGCGCACCCGCGACGGCACACCCCACACGCTGACCCTTGCCCTGAACAATGGCACAACGCTGCATCTGCTCGCTGCCCCCGATCCGGTAACGGGGGCAGTGGATCGGGGTTGGACTGTAGAACGGCTCTCGCCGCGAGATTTAACGCTACCAGCGGTGGTCCTTGATCTGCGGGAGCAGGCCCAAGACCCACCGGCCTACCCAATCACGGCCGCCGATGTGCAAGCGTGGGAGCAACAACATGGACAAATTCCTGCCGATGCACTCGTCCTGTTCCTAACCGGCTGGGATGTGCACTGGGGTGATCCAGCCGCCTACTTGAACCTTGCGCCGGAACAACAGCTCGGCGTGCCGCACCTGCACCCCACAACACTTGACCTGCTGCGGAGGCGCAAAGTGCGCGGCATCGGCATTGATTCGCCGCTGATCAGCCACGAGCCGCCCCGTGCCCCCCCTAATGGCTGGCTGCTGCTGACCAACCTCACGCGCCTCGAGCAGCTCCCCGCGACTGGGACAACAGTCTGGATTGGTGTGCTCAAGCTACAGGGTAGCCCCGCTAGCCCCGCAATGGTACGGGCCGTGCGCCCAGAATAACAACCGGCGGCACAACCTACCTCCCCCATGCTCGTCCCCCCCCGTTGTCGCGGGTGTGGTTCACGTGGATGAGGTTGATTGATTTGACAGGTCTTTTGAGCACAGGTATAGTGTGTAGCAACACGGAATACCTAACCACACCCAGTATGGGTAGTTTACGCATCCGGTCAAACGCAGCCAATGACACGCAAAGGTGTATGGCAGTGTTGGCAATCCTCCTCTACCAAGCGATTGATCGTAGAGAGGCGCGAGCATATACAGACGTATGCCTAACTGAATGACTGCACCTCCGCCTGCGATGGCAATGTCGGCCACCCATTGGCCACGTTGTTGTGTACCCATTGGGATAGATAAGGGTAGTATCCGCTACTGGCAGCGTCTGTCCAGAGATTTGGGCGACGCGATGTGCACCGATTCTCTAGTTGTGACAAGGAGTAACAAAACATGTCACCGAAGCTCAAATTCCCCCTGAGCGGTGTCCTGCTACTGGTGTTGCTGGTGCCAATTCTAGCAGCCTGCGGCGGCGGTACGGCGAGTGCACCCGTTGTCGAAACTGTCGTGGTGACGGCCGAACCGGAAGTGGTGGTGGTCACGGCTACGCCCAGCGAAGCTACAGACAGCACCACCACCCCACCCACCGATGAACCGGTTGGGCAGTGGCGCACCCCCCACCCCATTCTCAGCAAGCTCGAAGTGCGCCAAGCAATTGCCCACTGTACGGATCGGCGGGCCCTGATCGAGTCGGTCTACCCCTTCCTTGAAGACGACCAGAAGGATGCCCTGCTGATGAACACCTTCCTGCCGCAGGGTCACTGGGCCCTTGCCCCCGATGACAAGATCACGATCTACGAATTTGATCCAGAAAAGGGCAAGGCCTTGCTCGAAGAAGCGGGCTGGAAGCAGGAAGAAGGTAGTAGTGTGCGGACAAACGAAGCCGGTGAGCCACTCACCCTGAAATTCACCACTACCAATGCCGCCTTCCGCCAGACGTGGGCGGCCGTGCTCGAACAGCAACTGCTCGAAAACTGTGGCATCCAGATCATCCGCACCCACGCGCCCGGCTCGTGGTGGTTTGGCAGCACCACTGGGCTACAACGGCGCGACTTCGAACTCGGCGCGTTCGCGTGGGTGGGGCAAGCCGATCCGGGCGGTACGACGCTCTACGCCTGCAACCAGATTCCGTTGCCCGACAACAACTGGGAAGGGCAGAACTATATGGGCTGGTGCAACGAAACCGCTAGCCGGGCCGTGATCGCTGCGAACAACACGCTTGAGCGCGAGAAGCGCATTGAGCAGTACCACATCCTTCAGCGCGAGTTCACTGCGGATATGGTCAGCCTGCCGCTGTTCAACCGCTTTGAGGCCGCTGCCGCCAGCAACGACCTCGTCAACTTCCGTCCCAATCCGACCACCGACTCGATTCTCGTGAATGTGGATGAGTGGGAGCTAGCCGATGGCGGCGATACCGTTGTGTTAGGCTTTACGCAGGAACCGGCTTCGCTGTGGCTGGTCGTCGAAGATGCTGCTGTCGCCAATTCCGCATCCGGCTTGCTTAAGGTGCGGGCAGTCACATCCTTCGATTACGATTACCAACCCGCTGCCCTCAAAGAGCTGCCCACCATCGAGAATGGCGGAACCGTGCTCACGCTCGTCGAAGTCTCGGCCGGCGATACCGTCTGGTCGGTAGATGGCGAAGCAGTTGAGCTGGCAGAGGGCGTAGAGGTGATCAATGCCGATGGCGAAATTGTCGCCTACGATGGCTCGCCGATCACGCTCAACCAACTCGCTGTGACATTTGAGTTCCCGCCCATGAAATGGGAGGACGGCGAGCCACTCAAAGCCGCCGATTACGAACTGGCCTACAACATTGACTGCAACGAGGAGTCGGGTGCAATCTCGCTCACCGTCTGCAAGTCTATCGCGGATGTGGAGTTCCGCGACAATGGCTACACGATCACCTACCTGCCCGGTGCCCAGTGGGCCGAATACTTCGCCTATACGCTAGGAACCTACAGCAACCTGTTCACCGTCGGAGCCTATCCCTCGCATCAGGTACTCGCCGATGGGCGCAAGCTCGCCGACGTGCCGGCGAGCGAGTGGTCTACCTTGCCCGAAATAGCCGAGCGACCGCTCAGCTATGGGCCCTATCGCCTTGTTGAGTGGCAAAAGGGCCAGCGCATGGTCTTTGAAGCCAACCCCAACTACTACAAGGGCGAAGTAGCGATCAAGACGCTGATAATCGAGTTCTTCGATGATACCAACCAAGCCGTCGCGCAGCTCCTCACCGGCAATGTAGATGTGCTCGGCTCGGAGACGCTCGGCGCAGGGCCTGAACTGGAGACCGTCCTTGCAGCAGCTGAAGCAGGCCAAATCCAAGCCTTCCCGCTGGCCAGCCCAACGTGGGAGCATATGGATATGAACCTATTCATTCGTTAAGCCTATTGCAGCTACCCAATAGGGTGGGAAGGCCCGCACAGTCTTCCCACCCCGCGCCTACGCGGCTGGAAATGGAATCCGCCCATGACCAACTTTCTCATTCGTCGCCTGTTTCAGATGTTCATTGTCGTTGTGCTGGCCTCAATCGTGTCGTATGCCTTGCTCTATATTGCGCCCGGTGGGCCGCTGCTCGGCTTGCAGCAGCAGCAGCAGGGCGGAGCCAACCGCATCACCGAAGCCGATATCGCTCGGATCAAAGCCCGCTTCGAGCTTGACCTGTATATGCCCGTGCGCTTTACGCGCTGGTTTGTGGGCTTCCCCAAAGAGCCGATTAAAATCGGCGACCAAGTGTACTTCGCTGATCTGCAAGTTGGCTGCGCCACCACCCAAACGGTGCGTCTACGCTACCCCGATGGGCGCGTCGAGTTCGCCGAAATCTGCGCTACGCCCGTCACCCTAGCAGACCTAGCGGGGCGGCGCAGCAGCAACGGCATCCTGTTTGGCGATTTCGGGCTGTCGCAGGTCATCCTGCGAGATCGTCCGATCAGCACCTTGATCTGGAGCCGCCTGCCCTACACCATCGCCCTCATGGGCATCTCCACCTTGATTACGCTGATGGTTGCCATCCCACTAGGGGTCTACTCGGCAGTGCGCCAGTATTCGCCCTTTGATACCGCGGCAACAACGGTATCGTTCATTGGCACATCGCTCCCGACCTTCTTCTTCGGCTTGATGCTCATCCTCGTATTTGCCGTGCTGGCCAAAAATGCAGGGCTACCCTATCTGCCGCCCGGTGGCGCAACCGCCAACCGTGACTACACGATCCCCTTCTTTGGGCTATTTGAGCTGACCGTCAAAGCGAGATCGTTCCTTGATATGGTGCTCCACTTCATTATGCCCTGCCTCGTGCTTACCTTCGTGAGTGTTGCCTCGTGGAGCCGCTTTATCCGTTCGAGTATGCTCGAAGTGCTGCGCCAAGATTACGTCCGCACGGCCCGCGCCAAAGGCCTGCGGGAGCGACTAGTGATCCTAAAGCACGCCTTCCGCAACGCTCTGATCCCATTCATTACGCTCGTGGCCGGCATTCTGCCCGCCCTCGTCGCTGGTGCCGCCATCACCGAAAGCGTATTCAACTGGCCCGGGTTGGGGCGGCTCCTCGTAGATGCCCTCAACCGCAGCGACTACACTGTCGCACTGGCGTTACTGTATGTCACGCTCGTTCTCCAGCTCGTGGGCTACCTGATCTCGGATATTCTTTATACCGTTGCGGATCCCCGCATCCGGCTCTCGTAAGGAGGTAAACGCATGGCCACCACTCTTCCCTCCGCAAGCCTGCCGCTGGAAGAGACCACCATCCAAGCCGAGAGCCAATGGGCGACCGTGCTACGCCGCTTTATGCGCCACCGCATGGCGATGATTAGCGCGGTGGTGCTGGTGGTAATCTTCATCGCCTCGTTCCTTGCCCCCTTCATCGCTCCCTTCGGGCGCGACTCGATTGACTTGGGCAACCGCTTCGTGCTGCCCTTTACGCCCAATTCCGCAACAGGCCAGATACACTGGCTCGGCACTGATCATCTGGGGCGCGATTACTTCACCCGTCTGCTCTATGCTGGGCGCATCTCGCTCACGGTTGCACTTGTATCTACCCTCTTATCCACCATCATCGGCTTAGTGCTAGGTGTGCTAGCGGGCTATTTCGGTGGCTGGGTAGATATGCTGATTACGCGCACGCTCGAATTTGTGGCAACCTTCCCGCTCTTCATCATCCTGCTCATTCTTGTCACCGTGCTGCTCGAAGACGCGAACCTGATCCCTATTCCGGGCTTCATCCTCAGTACCGTTATGTGGGTCACCGCTGTCACCCGCGAACGTGAGGCACAGGTGATTGTGCTGGTGACGGTTGTGATTGCACTCCTGTTCTGGACCGGCACAGCTCGGCTGATGCGAGGCATGGTGCTATCGGTGCGGGAGCAGCCCTACATTGAATCCTCCCGTGCACTGGGCGGCTCGCACATGCGCGTGATGACGCGCCACGTCTTTCCGAATGCCTTCCCGCCGATCATCGTCGATTTCACCCTCGGCCTCAATGGCATCCTCGTGCTCGAGTCGTCCTTGAGCTTTCTGGGCTTCGGTATCCAAGACCCGATCCCAACGTGGGGCAATATGCTCGCCTTTGCCCAAAGCTACATGTTCCAGCACCCATGGATGACCGTCGTGGCCGGCTTGCCGATCCTGTTTACCTCATTGGCCATCAACTACATGGGCGATGGGCTGCGCGACGCGCTCGACCCGCGCATGAAGCTGTAGAAGGATACTGCGTTGATCAAACCTACCCCTCCCCCAAGCCTGACCCCCGCGCATCAACCGGAGCCTGCGCCCACCCCGCCCGCCCCGCCACGTGAGGTCTTCTTGCAGGTGCGTGGCTTAAAGACGCACTTCTTTACCGAACGTGGGGTGGTGCACGCCGTAGATGGGGTTGACCTAGAGCTACGACGCGGCGAAACGCTCGGGATTGTCGGTGAGAGTGGCAGCGGCAAAAGTGTCACCTCCCTCTCGATTATGCGCCTGATCGAATCACCCGGCGAGATTGTCGCGGGTGAAATTTTGTTGGATGGCGTAGACCTGCTCAAGCTGAATGAGGAGGAGATGCGTAGCATTCGCGGCAATCGGATTGCGATGGTTTTTCAGCAGCCCACCACCTACCTCAATCCGGTCTTCAAAGCGGGCGATCAGATTGCCGAGTCGCTCAAAATCCACCGCAACCTGAACGATAGCGAAGCCCACGAACAGGCGATCCGCCTGCTTGAGCAAGTGGGCTTGCCCGATCCGGCCCGCCGCGCCCGCCAATATCCGCACGAACTCTCCGGTGGGCAGTGCCAGCGTGTAATGATTGCCATGGCCTTGGCGTGCAACCCAGAGCTACTGATTGCCGACGAGCCAACCACCGCCCTCGATGTGACGATCCAAGCCCAGATTCTCGACTTGATGCGGGCATTGCGAACAGGCATAGATACTTCAATCATCTTGATAACCCACGATATGGGCGTGATCGCCGAAATGGCCGACCGCGTCGCGGTGATGTATGCGGGCCAGATCGTCGAGTACGCCGATGTCTACAGCCTGTTTGAGTCACCCAAACACCCCTATACCCAAGGCTTGCTCGGCTCGATGCCGCAGCTAGGCGAGGTGCGCGAGAAGCTACAGGTGATTCGAGGTGTCGTGCCCAGCCTGATTAACCCACCCACCGGCTGCCGCTTTGCGGATCGCTGCGACTACCGCTTCGAGCGGTGCGAGCAGCCCCCGCCGCTGATCCAGCTTAGTGATCAGCGCGAGGTACGCTGCTGGCTCTACGCCGATCAGCACACTCTGCCCGCCACAGCTCCGGACTCCACCGCCGCCAGTGTCGCCCTAGAAACAGGAGCCAGCGCATGAGCGATGTTGAACAGATACCCACGAGGGTGGCCCCTACCCAGCCCGCAGCTGGGCCTATGGCTGCTACGCAGAGCAAACCGCCAGACCCGATTCTTGATGTCCGCAACCTGAAGAAACACTTCCCCGTCAAGGGTGGGCTGTTGCGGCGTACCGTTGCCCACGTTAAAGCCGTAGATGGGGTCAGCTTTACCATGCAGCGCGGCGAAACGCTCGGCTTGGTGGGCGAAAGCGGCTGTGGCAAAACCACTGTCGGGCGCACGATTCTGCGCCTCGAAAAAGCGACCGCAGGCGAGGTCTGGTTTGAGGGGCGCGATATTCTCAAGCTCTCTATCTGGCATCTTAAGGCTCTGCGACGCGACATGCAGATTATCTTTCAAGACCCGTACTCTTCGCTCGATCCACGTATCCCCGTTGGTGAGAGCATCGCCGAAGGGCTGCTTATTCACGGCATCGGCACTAAGCAAGAGCGCGAGGAAAAAGTCCGCGAGGCCCTGCTGCGGGTCGGCTTGCACCCCTCCAGTATGCAACGCTTCCCGCACCAGTTTTCGGGCGGGCAACGCCAGCGCATCGGCATTGCGCGGGCCCTTGTAATGGAACCGAAGCTGATTATCGCCGATGAGCCAGTCTCCGCTCTGGACGTGAGCGTGCAGTCGCAGGTGCTGAACCTGATGCGCGAATTGCAGCAGGAGTTCGGGCTAACGTACCTGTTTATCGCCCACAATTTGAGCGTGGTGGAACACATCAGTGATCGCGTGGCGGTGATGTATCTGGGCAAAATTGTTGAGCTAGCGGATCGCAAGCAGCTGTTCAGTGTCTCGCGCCACCCCTACTCAAAGGCATTGATCTCGGCGATTCCAGTTGCCAACCCCAAAATCCGCCGCCAGCGCATCATCCTTGAAGGCGATGTGCCTAGCCCGCTCAATCCACCTTCGGGCTGCCGCTTCCACCCACGCTGCTGGATGGCACAGGAGATTTGTCGCACCGTCGAGCCGCCGCTTGAAGAGAAGGTGCCGGGGCACTGGGCCGCGTGCCACTTCGCCAACGATGTTGCCGCGAGCCTGCCGCACAAGTAGGAGCTAGTGTCAGGTGCTAGGTTTTAGGGAGCAGGATGAGTCACCGCACATCCGGCACCTGCATCCTAGACGGCAAGGAGCAGCCATGCCCAACACCCGCCCGACGTGGATCGAACTTGACCTTGCCGCCGCCGCACACAACATACGCCGCCTGCGCCAGATCGCCGGGGTTGCCGTGATGGCCGTCGTCAAAGCCAATGCGTATGGGCACGATGCCCCCCTGCTCGCCCGCACCTTCCTTGAGCATGGCGCAGCACAACTCGCAGTAGCGACGGTGGGCGAGGCGCACAGCCTGCGCGAGGCGGGCATCACTGCGCCGATCATGATCCTCGGCTATATACCGGCGTGGCAAGCGGCAGAGGCCGTAGCTCTGCGCCTGACGTGTGCCGTATATGATTGGGAGATCGCCCGCGCCCTTGCCCGCGCCGCCAGCGATCAGGATTGGCGCGTGCCGGTCCATATCAAGGTGGATACGGGCATGAGCCGCTTGGGGCTGTATCACGCCGATCCGGCGATGCTGGCAGCCGATGTGGTCGCGTTTATCCGCGCTCTGCACGCGCTACCCACGCTGCACGTCGAGGGGCTGTTTACCCACTTTGCCACTGCCGACGAAGCCGACTTGAGCTATGCTGAAGGGCAGCTGGCCCGCTTCGCACCGGTGCTCGCGGCAGTCACGGCGGCGGGCGTGCGCCCACCCGTGATCCACGCCGCGAATAGTGCCGCCACCCTGCGCCTGCCCGCCGCTCGCTTCGATCTGGTGCGGCCCGGCATTGCTTGCTACGGCTTGCACCCCTCTGGCGATACGCTGCTCCCACCCGATTTCCAGCCTGTCCTCACGCTGGCCAGCGAGATCGCCCACGTCAAGCTAGTTGCAGCGGGCACGCCTGCGTCGTATGGCTGTACGTGGGTTGCAGCACGCCCATCATTGCTGGTGACGCTGCCGCTCGGCTATGCCGATGGGCTGCGCCGCACCCCAGCATGGCGCGAGGTTCTCATCTGCGGGCAGCGTGCACCGATTGTCGGGCGCGTGTGTATGGATTATGTGCTTGTGGATGCAACCGATGTTGTCAGCCCGCAACCGTTGCGCTGTGGCGATCCGGTGGTGCTGATCGGCGGACAATACGATCCCCACACCGGCACACTGAAACGGATCACTGCCGAAGAGGTAGCAGGCTGGCTTGGCACCATCAATTACGAAGTCACCTCAATGCTGATGGCTCGCATTCCGCGTGTAGTCAGCTAGACAATGAGCGTTTGAAGTAGACCGTCGCCACACACAGAAAGGACGCTTTCATTCCATGCAGACACCGACTCATCCTTGGCGCACAGTGCTTATGGTGTTCGTGCTGATTGTGGGCACACTCGCTAGTGCGGGCTGTGCGGGTCTCGCCTCACCACTAGCAGGTTCTGGGGGCAATGCGCCGCTAGCAGCAGGCAGTGCCGCGAACGCACCGGACGTGCCCGACGTACCGGACGTGAATGATCCGCGCCTCACGATTACCAAAGCTGATCTGGTCAATCCAACTACGCTCAGCATTGTCGCGCAGGCCCAAGCTATTCCCGATGGCACAGAACTGCGCCTCGATCTGCTCGCCGCCGATCAGCCTACGGCATGGCTCGCCGAAGATGCAACCACCGTGCACGTGGCCGATGGGCGCATCAACGTGCGAGCCACACGCCGCGCTGATGCCGCCGCCCTCGATTGCAGCCAGCCGCTTGCGATACGCTTGAGCGGACAAGTCAACGGTACAACCCTTGAGCCAACCTACGCCCTCACGATCCCCGCGATCTACCAAGCGGAGGTATGCCTGCCGCCGCAAGCGATCCGCATCGCGGTTGGCAATGGCGGCAATGTGCGCGACGCGCCATCAGGTGCAGCCCCAATCATCGGGCAGATCACCTTGGGGCAAGAGGTGGCCGTGCTAGGGCGATTGGCAGATGGGGACTGGTATCTGCTCCGCACCAGCGATGGAAGAGAAGGCTGGGCGGCCCACGCCGCACTTAGCCCGCCCGAAGCACAGGTAGCGGAGCTACCCGTGTTAGCTCCCCGCAACCGCACGGCTACCAGCCGTTCCACACCACCGCCCCCCGCACCGGCTGCGCCAGCCCCGATCCCCGCCGAGATTGACGGCATACCTACGATTGCGGCCGCTGAGCTACCCCCCGAAGCGCGGGAGACCATGCGCCTGATCGCCCGCGGGGGGCCCTTTCCCTACAGCAAAGATGGCACAATCTTCCAGAATCGGGAACGCCTGCTCCCCCTCCGGCCCGCAGGCTACTACCGCGAATACACCGTTCCCACACCCGGCGCATCGAACCGCGGGGCCCGCCGCATCGTTAGTGGCAATTCCGGCGAACTGTACTACACCGCCGATCACTACGCCAGTTTTCGGCGCATTGTCGAGTGAGTAAAGGATAGGGACGTGCAAGAACATACCGATGAATCCATGAACAATCTCGAAGAACTTTTCTATAGCGGTTACGAATCAGGGGTATACGTCCCTAGATATACCCTCAACTTGGACGAGCTACGCGCACAGGCACTGCCTGAGCATGTGTTTGTTGCCCATGTGGATGGGGTTGAGTTGCACACCAAAGCCGATTTTTTGGCGGCAATGGCCCGCGAATTCCAGTTTCCCGATTATTTTGGCATGAACTGGGATGCGCTCGAAGAATGCCTCACCGATCTAGAATGGCTCCCAGCATCCGGCTATGTGCTGCTCTATGACAACTGCGATCAGTTTGGGGAGCGTGACGAAGACGCTTGGCGGACTTCACTCACCATCTTGCATGCTGCCGCTGATTATTGGGAAACAGCCGGACGGCGTTTCTTCGTGCTGCTGCGCTACACTCGTTTCGGCGATACAGACGAGCTAGAAGCGGAGCAGTTGCAAGCCGGGCCCGAAGAACAAGAACACAAACAGGCTACACAGCAGCAGCAACAGCACAAACAAGACGACACTGGCTAGCACCAGACAGGTGCTGTTGGCAGCGGGCGCGGTGGCATCGCTGCTGGCGGGGACAGGCGCACCAAACGGCGCATACGGAGCAGGCGGTGGCGGCGATACCAGCCGTGCGGATGCTGTGCTGTTTGGGGCCTCAAGCGCAGGTACGGGAGGTGTGGCCATGCGGATCGTTTCCGGTGCAGGTGCGGTATCTGTGAGCGGCACACGTGCGGGCGGCGGATCCAGCGCGGCTGGGCTAGTGGCAGGGCTAGCTACGGCTTCGCGTTGCTCGGTTGGCCCAAGCAGGCGCACGATCTGCAATGCCCGCAGCAACTCGCTGGGGCTGTTGTAGCGCGTGTATGGGGCCATGGACAGCGCACGTTCTAGCACGCGGTCGTGCAGGGGCGACAGCAACGGATTGAGGCTGCTCGGCGGATTGAGCTGCATGCCTGCCTCACGCTGGGCCGCAGAGAGCGGGAGCCAGCCCGTAAGCAGGTAGTACAGCACCCCCCCAAGCGCATACATATCGCTGGCACGGGTCGGGGTAGTATCGGGCTGGGCTAGCTCTGGAGCGCGATAGGGCGTATCGGTAGCAGCAAGCGGGCGGATCAGGGCGAAGGGCGCAAGGCGCGGCTGCTGATCAGCCGCAATCCAGATGTCCGAGCTGTGCACCTCGCCCACAAGCAGTGCAGTCGGCTGGCTGTGTAGCTGCCCGAACAGGTGCAGCAGGGCTTCGATGCGCGGCATGCCGACATCAAGCTCGCCGCCCAAGCCGGGCAACAGCTCCCGCGCCGTCGTATGCATATCGCTGCCACCGAGATCACCCACCACCATATACACCGTCTGCCCCGCACTGAAGGTATCGAGCAGCGGGAGCAGCGCAGGCGATTGCACTGCTTGCAGCGCGGCGGCAATCTGGAGCGTGTGCTGCTGGGTTACTTGGTCAGGTTGCTCGCAGGCCGCGATCAAGAGCGGCGTTTCAGTGCTATCCGGCTGTGCTTGATCGGCCACCCGATAGGCACGGTAGATCAGACAGCCGGGCTGGTCTTCCAGCACATAGCCGATGCGGTAGCGATCCGCAAGGATGTTGTTCAGGTCAAGTGTCACAGCATTAGCTCAACGCAGGCGCACAGACTGCACCAGCATGCTGCACGTGCTGCACATAGCGTTCGACCCGATCTACGCAGCGTAAGCCACTCCGCACCGCGCCTTCAATCGAGGCGAGGAACTCCTGCTGGGTGTAATCGCCTGCGAGGAAGAAGTTGGGCACAGGCGTGGCCTGATCGGGGCGATACTGATCTACACCGGGTCGTGCTTGGTAGACCGAATTGGGGATCCGCACAATGGTGTACTTCTTGAGCTTGGCTTCGGCCGCAATCGGGTGCAGGCGCACAAAATCAGCCATCACGTGCTGGACAATCGCTTCATCATCCAGCTTGATCAGCGTATCGGCGGGCGCAACCACAAACTGCACGATGCTTGGCCCGCCTGTGCTGTAATCAGGAGCGACATTAGCCATATCCGCATACACGCTAATATCGGTGTGCGAGCTAAACAGCAGGTGGTTCACGCCCGTCACTTGGCGGTCAAAGAAGAACTGCAAGGTAATCACTGGGCGACCCTTGAGGTGGCGCAGGTCAGCGAAGTAGTCCATCTCGCGCAGGGCCTCAGGCAAGACCTTCCGCAGGCTATGCACGGGCATGGCCGAGATGTACACATCGCCGCGCACGATGCTGCCATCATCGAGCACAAAACCATCCACGTTGTTGGAGATCGGCTCATAGATTATATCCACCACTTTGCGGTTCAGCTCCACTCTACCGCCGCGTGCCTCTAGCTTGGCGATCAGTGGCTCCCAGATGCGCGTGTGCGGCGAGCCTTTGACGAGGGCCATTTTGGATGCGTCGGTCTCTTGGGCAAAACGCATCAGCGCAGTGAGCATTAGCTTAGCCGACACATCTTCAGTGCGGGCAAAGTTCAGCGCAAGGGCCATCGTGTCCATCACATCGCGCAATGCCCGCTCACCCATGCCGTGCCGCAAATGCCACGAGGCGTAGCTTTCGTAATCTTGCCGATCAATGTAGGCTTGGTCACCGAAGATGGGCTGGAGCAGGCCCACAGCCACGCGCAGCTTATCTTTGAGCGGAAGTAGCTTGCTGATTGCCACACCGGCCAGCCCATTGAGCGGCGCGGGCAAGCCGGGCACAAATTTGATTGGAGCTAACCCGTGTTCGGGCGAGGCGAAAATCATCTCAGCCGTGCGCCAGTCAAACGTATCGTTAAGGTCATTTTGATCGAGAAACTTGAGCAGATTATGGTAGGCTCCAAAAAAGACGTGTAAGCCACTTTCAACCCAGTCGCCATCGGCATCTTTCCACGCCGACACCTTGCCGCCGGGAACGTGCCGCTTCTCCAATACGATGATTTCATGCCCTTGCCGCGCCAGTTGGGTAGCGGCAACCATTCCGGCGGGGCCTGCTCCTGCAATGATAATACGCATCTCGGTTATTCTTTCCAGACTAAGGCGAATTGTTTCAATCTGTTCTTGCCTCACGCACTCTCTTGCTTTATAGCACGATTACGCATGCCGCGCAAGCCCAGCATCCCTGCCATCCACCCCCTACTCCGACGGCTCCTTGCGGCGGCGGGCGCGTTGCTTGGCGGCCAGCAGACTCGCAAGGGCTTCCTCCGAATTGGCGGGCTTGGGGGCGGGCGGCGCGGCGGGCTTGGGGGCAGGCGGCGCGGCGGGCTTGGGGGCAGGCGGCACAACCGGTGCTGCTTGGGGCGCAGGTTCGGCAGGCGCAACCGATGCAGGCGGCGCGGCGGCGGGCGGCGCGGGGCGCGAGGTACGCTCGGTGCTGCGGCGCACCCGCTCGCGGGCCGTTTGCAGGTGGGCAACCGTCGCCTCGCTCGGTGTGGTTGGGGCGGGGGGGCCAAACGGGTGGCGCAAGCGCAAGCGGAGCGACGCGAGAGCTAGGTGTAGATCGTTCTGGCGCACCAGCAGGCGACGCATAGCAATATCGAGCGGCAACAGCAGCAACGCGAGCCACAGCAGCGGGATGGCCATATCTTGCACCACCCCCACCGGCTGCTGAAGCGGCGTAAATATCGTGTCCGGTGCTGGTGCTTCCCGGCCACTCGTCAAGGCGGCTAGCTCACCCAGCAGGGGCGACACATCGCCCACCGCTACCCCGCGCTCTGGACGGTATTCGGGTGAGTAGGTCACCGCAATCCCGCGTGACACTGTGCCGAGTAGCTCACCTGCCCCATCCAGCACCGACACCTGTGCCAGATATACGCCCGGCGTATCGGTTGTGGCGGTGGCGCGGTAGCGACCTACGCCGATCTGGGCGAAGGCGAGCGGCACACCAACATCGTCCGGGTTGAGCAGACGTGACTCGATCTGGGCATCATTCAATACGAGCGGTCGCCCCTCACTATCCCGCACGGTCAGGTCAAGCGTCGTCTGCGTGCCAGTAGTGGTGGCATCCAATGCCAGCCCAGTGATCTGTTCAGGCGGCAGCAGCAGATCAAGGATGCCCGCTACAAAACGCGGGAACTCAGCGGAAACGACCCACTCGCGGGCCCACTGGGCTTTCAGGTCGCTGGTCCATGCCACACCGCGCCCTAACCCATACTGCCACTGGGCGAGGATCGGCTTGTTCTCCGGGCCAATGAGAATGGTACGGGCGGTGCTGCGGCTCTCGGTCACATTGTAGCCAAAGAGCGGTGGCAGTGCGCCTAGCCCGCGCACCACCGGTGCAGGCAGGGCGATGGCCGGCGTAAACTGCTCCTCGATAATGTCGCGCCCCGCCACCAAAATCGTCTCGCTGAGGAAGATACTCGGTACATCATTCGCGGACAGTACCCGGTAGAACCGCCCGCCCCCCAGCTCAGCAATCTGCTCCAGAATCGGGTAGGCTTCGCTGCCAATCGAGACAACCGAGATCGTTGTGCCGTTGCTTCGCATCGCGGCAATCAAGTCGCCATAGGTGCTGTTGTCAATCCCATCGGTGAGCAGCAGCACATGCTTCACCCGCGCATCCACACGCTCTAGCGCATCGGCGGCAAGCTGCACGCCAGCGCGGATATTCGTGCCGCCATAGGCACTCACGCGGCTGAGAGCTTGCTCAATGTCAGCTAGTTCGGGCAAGGGCTGCACGGGCAGGGTCCACTCGGCCGTCGTATCAAACGCCACCACGCCAATCTGATCGTTGCGCTCCAAGCCCAAGCTCGCTTGATAGACCGCCTCTTTGGCCAGATCAAGCAGCGTCAGCCCGCGCCCAGCACTCTCCGACATACTGCCGCTGCGGTCAATTACCAGCACCAAGCCAACATCGGGGCGTTCCTGCGTATCTCGGCGATCCAGCGCAACCGGCAAGGCTTCCGCCACTGGGCTGCGCCGCCAGCCGCCCGCCCCAAACGATTCGCGCCCACCGATCATGGCTAAGCCGCCGCCCTGATCACGCACATAGACAGGCAGCGCAGCCTGCACTGCACGCGGCAACTCGCGGGCGGCAACATCCACCAGAAAGATCGCTGCGTAGCGTTGCAACTGCTCAGCATTCGCGGGCACTTGCTCTGGGCTAACCAGATCCACCCGCGCACTTGCGGCGATCAACCCCCGCTCCAGCGCAACTGCTCGCTCAGCATCGCTAGCGATCAGCAGCACACGCGGGGGGCCTTGCACTGTGGTGAATGCCACCGCCCGATTGTTGATTGGCTGCGTATCGCCCTCTGCATCCAGCCGCACCTCATAGCGGTTGAAACCCGTCTCGCCACCGGCCACCGTAATCGGCACGCTGCTATTGCCCACCGGAATATCAACCTCCAACACCTCAATCAGTTCGCCATCGGCAAAGACTTGGAGCCGTCCGGTTGTGGCAAAGCTGCTGGTCAGGTTGGCTTGCAGGGCAATATCTTGCCCCTCGCGGGCGGTATCGGGGGCAACCAGTGCCGTCAC